>NZ_JBHWBZ010000030.1:70430-85421 GCF_042735475.1 Kitasatospora sp. NPDC059577
GCACGCTGCCTGCCTAACACACCACCGCTGGGCCGGGCGGGCCGCGCGGGCGGGCCCGCCCCCCACGGGTACCCCCGGGGGCTCCCGGGCCCCTTCGGTGCGGTGTCAGGTGTCGGGTGTCCGGCGTCCGGCGGGCCGCGGTGTCCGGGCGGCTCAGCGCACCCGGGTGGAGAACAGCCGGGCCGACCAGTACACCGCGAGGACGGTCATCACCACGACCACCAGCAGCCCCTGCCAGACCGCGCTGTCCCCGGCGTGCCCCGAGAACAGCGCGCGCATGCCCTCCACGGCCCAGTAGAAGGGGTTCCAGCTGGCGAGCTGCTGCAGCCAGTCCGGTGCCAGGGTGAGTGGCAGCAGCACCCCGGACAGCAGCGCGATCGGCTGCGCGATGGTGTTGACGACCGGTGCCATCGCCGCGTCCGCCGGCACCATCAGGGCGATGCCGAACGAGATCGCCGAGGTCATCAGCGCCAGGAGCCCGAGCAGCAGGTAGGCGAGCAGCAGGTTCAGCGGGCTCACCCGCAGGCCGAACGGCAGCGCGATCAGCGTGATCAGAACGGCCTGCACCAGCAGCGCCACCATCTCCCGCAGCGCCCGTCCGAGCAGCAGTGCCAGCCGGCTGACCGGGGTGACCCGGGAGCGCTCGATGATCCCGGCCTTGAGCTCGCCGAGCAGGCTGAAGCCGGTGAACAGGCCGCCGAAGATGCACAGCACCGCCAACAGGCCCGGTACGTACACCTGGTAGGCGTCGGCGTAGCTGCTCGTGCCGTCGGGGGCGAGGACCTTCTTCAGCAGCGGGGCGAACAGCAGGAGGTAGAACAGGGGCTGGATGATGCCGACGGCGATCCAGACCGGGGTGCGGATCATCAGCAGCAGCTGGCGCTGGAAGACCAGCCAGGTGTCGCGGGCGAGCTTCACGGTCTCCCCAGGGGGTCGTTCGGGGCAGGGTGGCGGGAGCGGGGTCACCGGGTGTCGGTGCGGGGACTGCCGCAGCGAGCGAGCGAGCGTGCCGCGGTGGCCCGGGACTGCTGCGGGGACCACCGCTGCGGGTCAGGACTGCCGCAGCGAGCGTCCGGTGCGGGCCAGGAACACGTCGTCCAGGCTGGGCCGTTGGAGCTGGACGGTGCCGGGCCTCACGCCCGCGGCGTCCAGCGCGCGCAGCAGCTGGGGGATGGCGGCGGCGCCGTCCTCCAGGTACAGCCGCAGCCCCCCGTCCCCGTCGGACTCCATGCGGTGCAGGTACGGCTGCGGGCGCAGCACCTCCGCGGCGCGTTCGGTGGCGCCCTCCCCGGCGTCCAGGCCGACCAGGACGACGTCGCCGGAGATCTCGCGCTTGAGCGCCTCGGGCGTGCCCTCGGCCACCACCTGTCCGTGGTCGACGATGGCGACCCGGTCGCAGAGCGCGTCGGCCTCGTCGAGGTAGTGGGTGGTGACGACGACCGTCATGCCCTCGGTGCGCAGCCGGCGGATCTCCTCCCAGACGTGGGCCCGGCTGGCCGGGTCGAGCCCGACCGTCGGCTCGTCCAGGAACAGCACCCGGGGCTGGTGGATCACCCCGAGCGCGATGTCCACCCGACGGCGCTGGCCGCCGGAGTAGGTGGCGCAGGGCCGGTCGCCGAATCCGCCCAGGTCGAAGGCCTTGAGCGCGTCCTCGGCGGCCCGGACGGCCCGGGCCTTGGCGGCGCCGTGCATCCGGGCCTGCAGGACGAGTTCCTCGCGGGCGCTGACGTTGTCGGTGGTGCCGCCGCCCTGGGCGACGTAGCCGATCCGGCGGCGGACCCCGGCGGGGTCGGTGAACAGGTCGGCCCCGGCGATGTCGGCCTGTCCGCCGTCGGGGCGGATGAGTGTGGCCAGCATGCGCAGGGTGGTGGTCTTCCCGGCGCCGTTGGGGCCGAGGAAGCCGTAGATCTCGCCGGCGGCGACCGAGAGGTCGATGCCGCGGACGGCGTCGACGGTCTGGCTGTCGCCGCTGCGGCGGGAGGTCTTCTTGCGGTAGGACTTGCGCAGTCCCGTGGTCTTGATCAACCGGAACTCCCGGACGGGGTGGGCTGCCACGGCACCTGGGAAGGCGGTGCTCGGCACCTGCGGAGGGCGGTGCTGCTGCGACACCCTAGGGCGAAGTGCGGCCCGGAAACAATGGCCTAGACCAATGGACGTGTGATCTCCGCTTCTGCTAAGGGCACTTCGCGCCGGAGCCGTCAGGCGAGCGCCTCCAGACGGTCCGCCGCGGCCACCGCGCCGCCCCCGGCCAGCAGGTCCCTCCCGACCTGAACCGCGTTGTCCCGGTGGCCCGTTGTCCCGAGTACGGTCAGCAGTGCCTGCGCCAGCCGTTCCGGGCCGACCCGGGCGAACGGCACCCGCAGCCCGGCCCCGGTCGCCGCCACCCGGGCGGCGACGAACGGCTGGTCGTGCCGGATCGGCGCGGTGACCAGCGGCAGGCCGTGCGCGAGCGCCTCGCCCACGGTGTTCATGCCGCCGTGGCACAGCACCGCGTCCAGCTCGCCGCGGCCCATCAGCTCCAGCACCGGCGCCCGGTCCACCGCGACCGCGTGCGCCGGGAGTCCGGGCAGCAGTTCGCGCGGCGCCGCGAACACGGCCTGCACGTCCTCGCCGCACAGCTCCAGCGCCCGGACGGCCCGGGCGAGGAAGTCCGCGCCCAGGCCTCCGGCCAGCGTCCCCATGGTGACCAGCACCCGGCGCCGGCCCGGCCGCAGCCGCTCCCACGGGAACTGCGGATCGTGCGGCCGTGCCGCGATCACCGGTCCGACCGGAGCGTGGTGCGCCGGCGAGACGGTGCCGGTCAGCGCCGGACCGGTGGTCGCCAGCACCAGCGCGGGCGAGAAACGCGGGTCCAGGTACTCCGCCCCGGGCAGTTTCGCGCGCTCCCACAACCCGCGCAGCAGCCCGGTCATCCACGCCTCGACCTGCGGCAACGCGCGGTGCGGCCGGTCGAGTTCCATCGCCCCGGGCGCGAAGCTCGCCCACGGCAGGCCGTGGCGGTGCGCGACCAGTGCGCCCGCCGGGGTGTGCTGGTCGACCAGCAGCACGTCGGGCCGGTACTCCCGCACGGCCGTGTCCAGCGGCTTCAAGGTGAACCGCGCGTACGGGACGATGAACCCCTCCCAGAGCGAGCGCAGTGCGGCCAGCCCGTGTCCGCCCTGGGCCCGGAACGCCCTGGTGCCGGTGCCGAGCACCCGCGGGCCCGGGCCGAGCAGCGGCCGCAGCACCGACTCCGTACCGGTCCAGGCGACGTCGTGGCCGCGTGCGGTCAGTTCGGCGGCGATGCCCGCGGCCGGGTTGACGTGTCCGGTCAACGGGGGCATCACCAACAGGAACCGGGTCATCGGGCACCCTCCTCGGGGAGCAGTCGCTGCAGGTCGGCGACGGTCAGCGCTTCCAGGCCGGCCAGGTCCAGCCCGGCGCGCAGCGCGGCCAGGTCGGCGGCCGGGCCGAAGCGTTCGCGCAGGCGCCCGGCCAGCGCGGCGAGTTCGGTCTCGTCCAGCAGCAGGTCGCCGTCCAGCCGGGCGTCCGGTGTGACGTGGCGGGCCCAGCCGGGCGGTGCGCCGGCCACCTCGACCACGAGTGCGACCAGCTCGGGATCCAACGGTTCCACGGAGGAAGGGGGTTCAGGATTCGACATGAGAGATTTCCCACCTGCTCGACGGCGCGGGGGTGAACGCGGCCTCACCGGAGCGCAGTTGACGCCTTCCAGGGTGCGGCCACGGCGGCGGAGGGCCCGCTTCCCCGTCGTCGGACTCCCGTGGACGGGAGCCCGGAAGACGGGCCCGGGATCACTTGTGCGACCCGGCGGGCGTCGGAATACTAGCCCGCGTGACCGCACTGGAGGCAGTGGCCGTCCACCTCCCCCCACACGCCGTTCCCATCGAGGCGGTGGGCGAGCGCATCGGCCTGACCCCACGTCAACTCCGTCTCTTCCGCCGCTTCCACGGCCTGGACCAGCTGCGTCTGGATCCGGCCGGAACGCTGCCCGACCTGCTCGAAGCCGTCCTGGACGACCTGCCGGAGCTGCGCGGACGCGAACGCGACATCCGCTTCGTGATCCACGCCCGCAGCATGCCGGTGGCGGTGCCCCACCCGCTCAACCCGCTGCACGACCTGCTCGCCGCGCGCGGGCTCGGGCACGCCAACGCCTTCACGGTGACCCACCACGCCTGCGCGGTGGGCCTGCTGGCCATCGACCTGGCCGGCCGGCTGCTCGCGTCCGACCCCGACCCGGCGGCGCGCGCGCTGGTCCTGGCGGGGGAGAAGACCTTCACCAGGGACGCCCAGGTGGTGCCCGAGACCGGGATCTTCGCCGAGGGCGCGGCCGCCTGTCTGGTCAGTGCCGGGGGAGGGGCTCACCGGGTGCTCTCCTTCGAGGTGCGCCAGCGCCCGGAGTTCGACGGCCGCCTGGCCGGGGACCCGGACCTGCTCGCCCGCTACCAGCGCGAGTACCCGAACGTGATGGTCGAGGCGATCGAGGCCGCCCTCGACCGGGCCGGTCTGGACCTCTCCGACCTGGCCGCGATCCTCCCGCACAACGTCAACCAGGCGTCCTGGCGGATGATCGCGCGCCGCATCGGCTTCCCGATCGACAAAGTCGTGCTGGACAACGTGCGGTCGGTCGGGCACAGTTTCGCTGCAGACAGCCTCATCAATCTTCACACCGCCGTCACGCGGGGGCTGCTCCGCCGCGGCGACCACTACCTGATCGCCGCCGCCGGTGTCGGAGCCACCTTCTCCGCGATGGCCATGCGGTACTGACGACCGGTCAGTCATCCGGGATCGTCGGCCACACCCCAGAGCCCTCAGGGCGCACTTCCCACGTACGACGGGACGGTACCCCCATGTCAGAACCTGTGGTCCAGACCACTGACCCCGTGCTGCGCGAGCGGATCCTGCACGGCATCGGCGAACTCCTGCCGCGCGTCCTCAAGCGCGAACTGCCCGAGATCCCGCAGGACGCCTGCCTCTTCGACGACCTCGGTCTCACCTCCGCCGGCACCATCGAGCTCATCCTGGAGCTGGAGGAGTCGCTGGACATCCAGGTCGACGTCGAGCAGATCACCGAGGACGACCTGCGCTCGGTCACCAGGCTCGCCGACTACGTCGCCGGGCACGTCATCCCCGAGGACTGACCGGGTGGCCCCCGGCTCCTCCGGCCTGCGGATCACCCGGGCGCTCGCCCGGCGCTTCGACGGCCGCTCGGAGACCTCGCTCGACCCGGACCTGCGGGTGTTCGTCTCCGACCTGGTCCGCCCGTACGGACTGCCGCTGCGCGAGGACCTGCTGCGCGAGGGCGTCGGCCACTCCTACGAGGAGCTCGCCGCCGGACTGCTGCGCGAGGTGCTCGCCGAGGACGAACCGGTGGACCTGCTGATCCTCGCCTTCGACACCCCGGACGTGCGCCCCGGCGCGCCGTCCTCGCTCGCGCTCGGCCGGTCCGTCCCGGGCGACCCGCTCGCCTTCGCGATCTGCGACCAGGGCACCGCCGCGGCGTTCACCGCCCTGCGGCTGGCCGCCGACCACCACCGCACCGGCGGGTGCCGCCGGGCCGTGGTGGTGCTCGCCGAACAGACCGCGCTGCACTACGAGCCGTCGGTGCCGGTCCCGCTGCCGGAGCGGCACGCCGCGGTCGTGCTGGTCTGCGAGGAGGCGCCGGGCGCGGGCCTGGAGGTCCGGCAGGTCACCGGTGCCGGGTCGCCGGAGGACGCTGTACGGGCCCGCGCCGAGGAGTCGGGGCCCGAGGTGGAGGTCGTCCTCGGCGCCGGCTTCGACGCCGAGGACTTACCGGCCCAGCCGTTCACCGGGCTCTGGGCGCGGGTGGCCGAGAACCTGCCACGGTGGCGGAAGGCGGAGCAGCCCGTCCTGCTCGCCGGGTACGACCGGCGGCTCGGGGTGCTCAGCACGCTGATCCTGCCGTGACCGAGGTCGAGTTCTGGGTCATCGACACCGACCGGCCCGCGCGTGTCGTCACGGCGCTGTGGTGCTCGCTCGACGCGCGGGAGCGCGCCCGGACCGCCGGTGCGGACCCCGGGCAGCGCGACCGGTTCACGGTGGTGCGGGGCGCGGTCCGGCAGCTGGTCGGCGCCCGGCTCGGGCTGCCCCCGGCCGAGGTGGTCTGGCGGTACGGGCCGAACGGGAAGCCCGAGGCCGCGGACGCCGGCGGACTGCGGGTGAACTGGTCGGCTTCGGGCGCGCTGGCGGTGCTGGCCCTCGCCGAGGGCCGGGCGGTCGGTGTCGACGTCGAGCGGCTCCACGCGGCCCGGACGGCCGAGCGGATGGCCGCCCGCTGGTTCCCGTTCGAGGAGGCGCGCGCCGTCGCCGAACCCGCCGAGCCGTCCGAGCGGGCGGCCCGCTTCACCGCGCTGTGGTGCCGGCGGGAGGCCTGTACGAAGGCGTACGGCGGACGGCTGGCGCAGTCCTTCGGTGTGTCCGTGGGCGGCCCCTCCCCGGTGCCGGTGGCCGATCCGGGCGCGCTCGGAACGGGTCCGGCGCGGCTCTGCGACGTGCCCGTGCCCGGGCCGTTCCGGGCGGCCGTGGCGGCCCTTGGCGAATCGCCGATACATGTCAACTCGCTTGTGTGGAAGCCACTGTGACGTTCCATCGAATCCGCTCCGCTGTGGTCTGGACCAGCTGGGAGATCCGCTGGTAGCGTCCCGGTCACACCCTCCCTGAGCCCCTCCCGGCGAGCCGAAAGGCGCGTACGACGTGACTCCGCACGACCTGATTTCCCGCGAGGCGGCTCCGGACGGAACGGCCCCGCACCAGACGCCCCCGCACGGGACGGACCCGCACCAGGCGACGCCGACCGGGGCGGCCACGCCGGACACGCGGGCGCCCGGCACGCGAGCCCCCGACACGCGGGCGCCGGACCCCCGAGCACCCGCACCGCGAGCGGCCGACCGGCGGGTCACCGTCCGGTTCGCCGCCGCGAGCAGCGGCACCGGCCCGCTCACCCGCGGCCAGGACAACATGATCCGCTGCATCCGGAGTGACGCCCCGGAGCAGATCAACAAGGACTCGGTCTGGCCGGTGCCGCCCGGCACCTCCGTCCCGGCCGGTCTGGTCGCCCTGCGGCTGCTGGTCGAGCGGCACGAGTCGCTGCGGACCTCCTTCCCCGCCGGGCCCGGCCGGGACGGCTTCCCGGACCGCCAAGTGGTGCACCCGAGCGGCCGGTTCGCCGTGACGGTGGTCGAGGCGGACGACCACGACGACAGCCGGCTGGACGCGCTGGCGGCGGTGCTGGGCCGCGCCGACATCGCTGTCCCGCTGGACCTGGCGGCGGCGCCCCGCATCCGGTTCACCCTGGTGGCCCGGGGTGATCGGCTGCTCCGGCTGGTCGCCGTGGTCTGCCATGCGGGCGCGGACGGCGCCGCCACCGCCGTGTTGATCCAGGACTGGTACGCCCTCGCCGCGGGGAAGGAGCTGCCGCCGGTCGTCGCCCCGACGCCGCTGCGGCTCGCCGCCGCGGAGCAGAGCGCGCAGGGCCGGCGCAAGGCGGCGGCCGGCCTGCGGCACTGGGCCCGGGTGCTGGGCACGGGCCCGCAGACCGTCTTCGCGGACGCGCGCATCACCGGCCCCCCGCGCGACCACACCGCGCTGCTGGTGCGCTCGCGCGGGGCGGCCGACCACCTCGCCGCCGTCTGCCGCCGCGTCGGCGCGAGCCCGTCCGTCGTCCTGCTCGCCGCCTTCGCCGCACTGGTGGCCCACCGGGCGGGCCGCCGGGGCGAGTTGGTGATGTCGGCGCTGTCCGCCAACCGGCACCAGGCCGAGCTGATGGACCACGTCGGCACGCTCGCGCAGGACGCGCTGGTCCTGCTGGACACCGAGGCGGCCGACCTCGACCAGCTGATCGGCCGCGCCAAGGCGGCCTCGCTGAAGGCCTACTGGCACAGCATCCTGGACGCCGAGCAGGTCTGGCAGCTGGTGGAGGACGTCGCCCACCGGCGCGGCGCCCGGTTCGCCCGGCAGGTCGTCGTCAACGACCTGAGCCTCACCGTCCCGGCCGCCGTCGCCGACGCCCAGGCGCCCCCGTCCGCCGATCCCGAACTGACCCCGATGCCCAGTCCGCCGCTGCCGGTGCGGCTGATGCTCGCCATCGTGCGGATCACCGGCAGCCTGGACTTCGTCCTGGTCGCCTGCCCCCAGGTGCTCGATCCGGAGGAGACCGAGGGCTTCTCCCGGGCGCTGCTCGCCCTGCTCGCTGCCGCCGCCGAAGGCCCGGTGCTGCTGGCCGACCTGCCCGCCGTGCTGGGCCCGCCGGTCGACGGCCGGGGTGACCGCTGGCGGCTGGTCGACGGCTCCTGGGTCGACCTCGACGCCGTCGAAGCCCTGCTGGAATCCGCAATCGGCCCGCACCGGCTCGTCCTCGCCGACGGCGAGCTGGTGGCCGAGGTCGCCACCGTCGACGCCGCGTTCGGCCCGGGCGCCGCGCACCGTGCCGTCGTGGCGGCCCTTCCCGGCCGGGACACCGCGATGGCGCCGCACCGCTACGTGGTCCGTCGCACCACCCCGGACGGCGAGGAGGTCGAGGCCGGCAGCGGGCGCGATCCGGAGATCGTCGCCCGGCTGTCCACGCTCACCTGAAGGAATGACCGCGGGCGGCCGCGGGCGGCTCACTCCCACGGGTCCCCGCCGGGCGCCCGGGCGGTCGCCCGCCGTTCGGTCCGGCAGGTCGGCAGGTCGGCAGGTCGGCAGGTCGGTGGGTCATCGCGGTAGTCCGGTCACCCCGGCGGGTCCGTCGCGTCCTCGGCGAACCCCCAGGGGAGGTCCCACGAGCACGCGGAGGTCGCCCCGGAGGTGAGCCCCCACGGGCTCGGGACCTCCTCCGCGTCGTCGTCCCCCTGCAGCGGCAGCCGGTCGATCACCGCGACCAGCGCGGGCGGCAGTTGCGGGGCCAGTCCGCGGTGCACCCGGGACAGGATGTCGCGCCGCACGTCCTCCGGCAGCAGCGGTCTGCTCATCCGCAGGGGTCCCGGCCCCGGTGGGTGTTCGACCGTGGACAGCTGGTCCGACCAGGCCCGCCAGTAGTCGGCGTCGTCGGTCTCGCCGAGCATCAGGTGGTGCAGGTGCAGGCAGTAGGCGGCCGTGCCGCTGCCGGAGCCGGCCGCGAAGCGCCACCAGAACTCGGCGCCCTCCTCCTTCCCGGTGGCGTAGAGCAGCGCGCCGAACACCTCCGCGCCCTCGGGCTGGATCCGGCGCGCGTTCACCAGGAGGTCGAGCCCGCGCGAGGCGTCCGGCGCACCCAGGACCAGGGCCACCACCAGGCCCAGTTCGAAGGCGGCCTGCTCGTACTCCGACGGGAGGTGGGTCGGCGCGGCGGTCAGCCGGGCCTGGCGCACCGCGGCGATCCGTTCGGCGTGGGCGCGTTCGGCCCGGGGCACGCGGAACACCGCACGCCCCCCGCCCGTCGCGCACGGTGCCCCGGCCGGTGCCCCGGTCGTCCGTCGCTCCGTCACAGCTCGCCTCCGCGGTCCGGGAGTTCGCCCACCCCGAGCCGGCGCGCCAGCCGTTCGCGGGCGTGCCGCAGGTTGGAGTGCACCGTCGCCACCGGCCGTCCCAGGTACGCCGCGATCACTCGGGGGTGCAGGCCCAGCAGGTAGCGCAGGATCACCACGTCCCGCTGCCGGTCCGGCAGTTCGAGGATCGCCGCGTACAGCCGCACCTCGTCGGCCTCGTTGTGCAGCAGGCCCTTCGCCACCTGCTTGAACGCGCCGATCACCGCCGCGAAGGTGACTGCCTCCACCTCCACCGGCTCCTCGGCGGCGACCCAGTCCGAGACGTGCCGGTTGGCCAACCGCCAGGCGTACGCGGCCGGTTCCTCGAACCGGAGCACCTGGGGCCAGCAGCGGGCCAGGTCGGACTTCACCGCCTCGACCACCAGTGCGGCGTCGGCGTGACTGCCTATCCTGGTCAACGCGAGGGCGTGCCAGGCGGGTTCGTGCGTCTCGCAGAACGCGGCGTAGGTGAGGTCCAGGCGGAGGCCGAGGTCCCCGCAGGCCGTCCGCTCCGGGCCGCTTCCGCCGGTCCAGTCCACTGCCGTCCCGCCCCGGTACCCGCGTGCGGGGGCGCCCCTGTCGATCGTCATCGAGCCTGCTTTCCGCGGCCGTCGGCTGCTCGCCGGGCCATCCGAGGGTCGGGCTGTCCGTGTCCATCCTCATTCCATCAGGCCTGTCACTCCAGGCTGCAATGCGAACACAGATTGTCATCTCATGTGATCTGTTGACTGTTTGAGCCAGTCCGCCCGTGATTGGTTGCCGGATACCGTGGGCAGCAATTCGATCGGTTGCGAGCGGTGTACCGAGGGGGAAACGATGGGGCTCTACGACGGAGTGGACCTACGGCTGAACGTGCCGCACTCGGCCAGGATGTACGACTACTTCCTGGGAGGCTTCACCAACTTCGCCGCCGACCGCGAGGCCGCCGGGCACGCCCTCGGCGTCGCGCCCTGGCTGCGCACCGGCGCCCGGGCCAACCGCTCCTTCATGCATCGCTCGACCCGCGTCCTCGCCGAGGCCGGGTTCGACCAGTTCCTCGACATCGGCACCGGCATCCCCACCTCGCCCAACCTCCACGAGGTCGCCCAGGGCGTCCGCCCGGACGCCCGGGTCGTCTACGCCGACAACGACCCGATCGTCCTCTCGCACGCCCAGGCGCTGCTCACCGGCACCCCCGAGGGCCGCACGGCCTACGTCGAGGCCGACGTCACCGACGTCGCCCGCCTGCTCGGCGCCCCCGGGCTGCGCGACACCATCGACCTCGACCGCCCCGTCGCCCTCTCCCTCAACGCCCTGCTCCACTTCGTGCCCGACGCGCGCGGCGCGTACGACCTCGTCGAACACCTCAAGTCCGTCCTCGCCCCCGGCAGCGCCCTGGTGATGACCCATGTCACCCCCGACTTCGCGCCCGAGGACATCACCAGTCTGGTCCGGATCTACGGGTCCGCCGGCACCGCCGTCCAGGCCCGCACCCGCGCCGAGTTCGCCCGCTTCTTCGACGGCTGGGACCTGCTCGCCCCGGGTGTCGTCCCGACCCCCCAGTGGCGCCCGTCGGCGGACGAGCCCACCGTTCCCGCCCCGGAGGCCTCGGCCTACGCGGCGGTCGCCGTGCGTCCCTGACCGACTGTTGACGAACCATCGGCGCCCCGGCTGCGTCCTGTGATCGAGTAGGCGGTATCGCACCGCGACGTTTGAACAGAGGGGCACCATGCACGCGCAGCCTTCGGAAACCCGCCACAGCCGCCGCGCCCTCCTCGGCCTGGGCCTCGGGGCGGCCGTCGCCGTCACGGCCGCGACCGGTGGACCGGCGCAGGCGGCGGCCACCACCGGAACACCCGGCGGCCCCGGCGGCACCGACCTCCACCACCGGCTTGCCGCCCTCGAACAGCAGCACTCGGCCCGGCTCGGCGTGTACGCCCGGAACCTCACCACCGGCCGGACCGTCCGCTACCGCGCGGACGAGCTGTTCCCGATCTGCTCGGTCTTCAAGACCGTCGCCGTCGCCGCCGTCCTGCGCGACCTCGACCGCGACGGCGAGTTCCTCGCCCGGCGGATCCGGTACACCCGGGCCGACGTCGACCGGGCCGGCGCCGCGCCGGTCACGGGCAAGCCCGAGAACCTGGCGAACGGCATGACCGTCGCCGAACTCTGCGCGGCGGCCATCGACTACAGCGACAACGTCGCGGCCAACCTGCTGCTCCGCGAACTCGGCGGGCCGACGGCCGTCACCCGCTTCTGCCGCTCGATCGGCGACCGCGTCACCCGCCTCGACCGCTGGGAGCCCGAACTCAACACGGCCGAGCCCGACCGGGTCACCGACACCACCAGTCCGCACGCCATCGGCCGCACCTACGGCCGGCTCGCCCTCGGCCGCGCCCTCCCGCCGGCCGACCGCGACCGGCTCACCGGCTGGCTCCGGGCCAACACCACCAGCACCCGCCGGTTCCGCGCGGGCCTCCCGCAGGACTGGACCCTCGCCGACAAGACCGGCACCGGCAGCTACGGCACCACCAACGACGTCGGCATCGCCTGGACCCCGTCCGGCGACCCGGTCCTCCTGGCCGTCCTCACCACCAAGCCCGCGGACGCCACCGCCGCCATGGACGAACCCCTGGTCGCCACGACCGCCGCCCTGCTCGCCGCCGCCCTCGGGTAGCTCCGCGCACGGCCCGCCGGCCCGTACGTCGGCCCCGGCAGGCCCCGCCGTCCCTCCCGTCGCACCCGTGCGCCCCCGCCACCCCGGGCACAGACTGGTGGTGGACCGGATGCAGCCCCACGACGCTGGGAGACGCATGCTGCTGGGACTCACCACCGCGCTGGTCGCGACCGTCTGCTTCGGCTTCGGGGCGGTCTTCCAGGCGCGCGGGGCACGGTCGGCCCCGCGCGCCGACCGCGTGCGGGCGGGACTGCTGGCCGCCCTGGCCCGGTCGTGGCAGTTCCTGGTCGGGACCCTGCTGGACATCGCCGGCTTCGTGCTGAGCATCGTCGCCCTGCGCAGCCTCCCGCTGTTCCTCGTGCAGGCCGTCACCAACGCGGGCTTGGCCGTCACCGCCCTGGCCGCCGTCTGGCTGCTCGGTGCGCGGCTCCACCGGGCCGACGTCACGGGCATCATCGCCGTCGTCGTCGGCCTGACCCTGCTGGCCGTCGGGTCCGGCCGGGAGGGCCGGAACCACGCCCCGGCCGCGTTCCACTGGTCGCTGCTCGCCACCACCGTCGTCATGCTGCTCGCCACCCTCGTCCTGGTGCGCCGGAACGGCACCGCGGCCGCCGCCGGGCTGGGCGTGCTCGCCGGCATCGGGTTCGGGGTGACCAGCCTCGCGGTGCGCGTCATGGACGTGTCCGGCCCGCTCGCGCTCCTCACCGACCCGGCCGCCTACGCCCTGGCCGTCGGCGGCCTCGGCGGCTACCTCGCGTACGCGCTGGCCCTGCAGCGCGGCACGGTCACGGCCGCGACCGCCGCCGGGACGGTGGTCGAGACCTTCGGCCCGGCCCTGATCGGCGTGGTGGCGCTCGGCGACGCCGCGCGCCCCGGGTTCGAGTGGTGCGCGCTGACGGGCTTCGCGGTGGCGGTCGGCGGGACCTTCCTCCTGTCCCGCTTCGGTGAACCGGAGGGCGGCCCGGCCGAGTCGTCGGCCCCGCACCCGGACGCCGACGCCGAGCCCGCCGTCCCGCCCCGGTAGCCCGCCCGGCTCGGCCGTGCGAAGGTGACGTGCCGGACAAAACGGACGGCGACACGGCCTCAGAGCGGCAGGTGGGCGATGGCGGAGGAACCCCGATCGGACCTCGACCCCCGATCGGACCTCGACCCCCGAGTGGGCTCCGGCCCCCGATCGGACCTCGACCCACGAATGGGCCCCGGCCCCCGATCGGAGCCCGACCCCCGCTCCCGGCGGCCGGCGGCGACCGAGCGGCCCGTCGCGCTGATCACCGGCGCCTCCTCCGGCATCGGCCTCGCCACCGCCGTCCGGCTGGCCGAGGCCGGCTGGCACACCCTGCTCTCCGGCACCGACCGCGCCCGCCTCGACGAGGTCGCCGCCCGCACCGGCGGCCTGGCCCTGCCCGAGGACCTGAGCAAACCGGACGGCGCGAGCCGCCTCGCCGAGGCCGCCCTGGCCGAGACCGGCCGGGTCGACGCCCTGGTCGCGAGCGCCGGCCTCGGCTGGCGGGGCCCGTACGCGGACACCCCCTCCGACACCCTGGACCGGATGGTCGAGGTCAACTTCGCCGCCCCGCTGCGCCTGGTCCGCCTCCTCCTGCCCGGCATGCTGGCGCGCCGCCACGGCCGGATCGTGCTGCTCGGCTCGATCGCCGGCCAGGTCGGCGTGCGCGACGAGTCGGGCTACTCGGCCACCAAGGGCGGGCTGGCGATGTTCGCGGAGAGCCTCTGGTACGAGCTGCGCGGCACCGGCGTGGGCGTGCGCCTGGTGCTCCCGGGCGCGGTCGACACCCCGTTCTTCGACCGGCGCGGCACTCCGTACCAGCGGGAACGGCCGCGCCCCGTCTCGGCGGAGCGGGTCGCGGACACCGTGGTCGCGACCATCACCACCGGCCGCGACCGCCTCTACGTGCCGCACTGGCTCGGCTTCCCGGCCCGCGTCCACGGCGTCGCGCCGGGGGTGTTCCGCCGGATGGCCTCCCGCTTCGGGTGAGCCCGCGGTGACCGTCGCGACCAGGGTCCTCGCCGCCGCGGCCGGCGTGGAGTTCCTGCACCTCGCCCCGGCCGCCGTCCGCCTCCCGCCGCTGCGCCGCACCCTGTGCCGCCGCACCGCCGGCCGCGGCACCGCCCCCCGCCACGTCGCCCTCACCTTCGACGACGGCCCCGACCCGCGCAGCACCCCGTACGTCCTCGACGCGCTGGAGGAACTCGGCGCCCGCGCCACCTTCTTCCTGCTCGGCGCGATGCTGGAACGCGCCCCGGGGCTCGGCCGCGACCTGGTGCGGCGCGGCCACGAGGTCGCCGTCCACGGCTGGTACCACCGGCCGCAGTGGTACCCGGCCCCCGCTCGTGACCTGCGCGAACTCCGGCGCGCCACCGAGGCGGTGACCGACCACTGCGGTGCCCGCCCGCTCTGGTACCGCCCGCCGTACGGCGTCCTGACCGCCGGCCCCGCCCTGGCCGCCCGCCGCCTCGGCCTGCGCAGCGTGCTGTGGACCGCCTGGGGCCGCGACTGGACCGCGGACGCGACCGGCGCCTCCGTCTACGCGACCGCCCGCCCAGGACTGAGGGCCGGCGCGACCCTCCTCCTGCACGACTCCGACTGCACCTCCGCCCCCGACTCCTGGCGCGCGACCCTCGCCGCCCTGCCCCTGATCGCCGCCCACTGCCGCGCCCACCGCCTCACCCTCGGCCCCCTCCGCGACCACGCGGTGCCCTCCTGAGCGCACCGCCCCCGGCCGGGACACGGTCCGGCGAAGCGCGGAAGGCCCCGCCCGCCCCCGCCCCCGGCGGCGCGGCGGGGCGCCCCGGGCGCCGCCCCGGCTGTCGGCGGCC
>NZ_JBHWBZ010000030.1:85431-92623 GCF_042735475.1 Kitasatospora sp. NPDC059577
GGGTGCCAGACGCCGCCAACCGCCCCCGGCCGGGACTCGTTCCGCCTAAGCGCGGATGGCCCCCCCCGACCCGGAACGGGTGGGGGGGGGGCCTTCCGTCGGAGAGGCTCAACGTTCGCAGGCGACACCGTCGTTGTCACGGTCCAGCCCGGCCCGGTAGCCGGGGTCGCCCCGGTGCAGGGGCGCCTTGCCCGCGGCCTTCGCGTCGGCGCAGTTCTTGAAGTAGACGCTGCCGCCGCCGGTGCCGCCCCCGTCGCCGCCGCCGGTCGCACTGCCGGAGGAGCCGCCGCCCGAGGTCCCGCCGGTCGTTCCGCCGGTACCGCCGGTGCCGCTGCTGCTGCCGCCGGTTCCGGTCGGGGCGCCGCCGCCGGCGGAACCGCCCTGGTTGCCCGGGGCGGCCGGGTCGTTCCGTGGGTCCGCGTAGAGCGCCTGCTGCCGGTCGGCGGGGCAGGAGGCTCCCGGTCGCACCAGCCGCAGGGTCGCTTCGGTGCCCGGGTCCAGCGGGCTTCCCTGCGGCAGTTCGCTCGTGCACGCGAGCCAGGACCCGTGATCGGCCGGGAGCGCGAGGTCCTGGTAGCGGCTCACCTCGTGGATCCGATCGGCCGTCAGGCCCGCGGCGATCAGCAGGGTCCGCGCCTCGACGGCGGTGTGTCCGCCGACCTCGGGCATGAGGGTCTGACGCGGTGCCTCCGTCGCCACCGGCGAAGAATCCGGGGCGGGCGTCTCGGTGGGCGCGGACGTGGGCGGGAGCGCGGGCGCGGGCAGCGGAGTCGCGGCGGTCGTCATCGGTGCCACCGTCGGAGCCGCGACCGGCCGGTCCTTCTTCGGCGGCCCGGTCATGACGCCGATCCAGAAGAACGTTCCCAGCACACAGAGGACCGTCAGTGCCACCTTGACGGCGACGTGGAGGCGGCGGGAGCGCCAGAGCCACACCGCGGCCACCGGCGGGACGAACACCAGGGCGGCCGCGCGTACCAGCCGGTTCGCGGGCGTCCGGGGAGGAAACGCCCGCGTCGCGGGCGGCCGGAACGAATCGTGCGTCAAAGTGCTGCTTCCTCGGGAAGGTGCGGGCGTCCCGGGAGGACCCGGTGCCGCAGGGCGTCGCCGAGTGTAAAGGATTCGCATAGGACCGGTAAGGGGTGGGTAGTGGCCCGGGCCGCCGTCCCGCCACGCCGGGTCGTCCCGCCGTCCGGGCACGTCAGGCCGACCCGCTGACCGGCCGTCCGGCTACGCCAGGCCGACCCGCTGACCGGCCGTCCGGCTACGCCAGGCCGACCCGCCGCAGGGCCTCGCCGAAGCCCGTCCGCCACCCTTCCGGGGTGGCTCCGGGCGAGGGGGCGGGGGAGGGACGCTTCAGTGCCGCGAGGGCGTTGCGCACGACCTCGGCCGGGCGGGCGGAGGTGACGTCGGCGTGGCCGAGTTCGAGTTCGTGCTGGAGGTTGTCGCGCCCGTGCCCCTGGACGACGTCGAGGAGCAGCAGGCGCCGGCCGAGCGCGCGGGCTTCACTGCAGGTGTCGCCGGAGCTGGTGACGACGAGGTCGGCGGCGGTCATCAGCCCGGGGACCCGGTCGGTGTAGCCGAACGGGTGGAGCCGGGGTTGCCGGCGCGCGGTGGCCCGCAGCCGGCGTTCGAGTTCCCGGTTGCGCCCGGCCACCGCGAGCACGTGCGGTCCGGCGGCGGCGAGGGAGGCGGCGGTCCGGGCGAGCGGTCCGAGCCCCCAGGAGCCCGACATCAGCAGCACGCACGGGGCGTCCGCCGGCACGCCGAACCCGGCCCGCGCCCCGGCTCGTTCCGGCGGGTGGTAGAACGGCTGCCGCAGCGGCGCGGGCACGACGGCGATGTCGGCGTCCGGCCGGTAGCGGCGCACCGCGCAGGCGGCGACCTCGGAGGTGACCAGGTACAGGTCGGTCCCCTCCTGCACCCAGAGCCGGTGCGGCGTCACGTCGGTGCAGAACACGAAGTGCCGGAACTCCCGCCCCTGCCCCCACTCCTGGAGGCGGTTGACCGCCGACGTCGCGGTGGCGAACACCGAGACGACCAGCTGCGGCCGCTGCGCCTCGACCAGCCGGCGCAGCGCCGGGACCAGCCGGGCGCGGGCGGCCGCGTCGGCGAGCAGCGCGATCCGGGCGCCCGGCCGCAGCGCCGCGAAGTGGAAGGCGTCGTACACCCCGGGCAGGTCGAGCAGCCGCCGGAACACCGCTTCCCCGGCGGCGCCGGAGCGTTCGCCGAGCAGGGCCATCGCGTCGACGGTGGTGGTGGTCCAGCCGCGCTCCCGCAGGGAGTCCGCGCAGGCCTGGGCCATCACGTCGTGGCCCTGGCCGAGCGAGCCGGAGACCAGCAGGGCGTGCGGCATCGGGCGGCCCCGGTCAGGTGGTGGCGGACGCGCCGGTGGCGCTCCGGTACCAGTCGGCGTACCGCCGCACGCCTTCGGCGAAGTTGGTCTGCGGCGACCAGCCGAGCAGTCGTTTGGCCTGGGCGGAGGAGATCCGCCGCCCGGTGTAGTCGGCCTTCCGGCCGCCGATGTGCTCGATGCTGACGGGCCCGAGCAGGTCGTCGACGGTGTCGGCGATGTCGCGCACGGACACGGCCGTGGACCCCTCCAGGGCGAAGGTCTGGTCCTCGGCGGAGGGGGACAGGGCCCGGACGTGGGCGTCGGCGAGGTCCTCGACGTAGACGAAGTTGCGGCTCTGCCGCCCGTCGCCGGCGATGGTGATGGGCCGTCCGGCCAGCGCGGCCTGGACGAACCGGGCGACGACGAGTTCGTCGCGCATCCGGGGACCGTACGGGATGCCGTAGCGCAGGATGGTGAAGTGCTGCCCGTACAGCTCGCGGTAGCTGTGCACCAGCATCTCGGCGGAGAGCTTGGTGGCCACGTACAGGTGGCCGCTGTGCTCCAGCTCGATCGGCACGTGCTCGTCCAGTTCCTGCTCCTCGCCGCCGAGTTGCTCGCCGGCGAGGGCGGCGCCGTAGACCCAGACGGTGCTGGCGAGCACGGTCCGGCTGAGTCCGCTGCGCCGGGCGGCCTCCAGGACGGCCTCGGTGCCGTCGATGTTGGTCCGCACGGCCCTGACCGGGTCGGCGGAGATCTGTTCGACGTCGGCCATCGCGGCGAGGTGGTAGACCACCTCGCTGCCCGCGAGTGCGGAGGTGAGGGCCTTCAGGTCGAGGACGTCGATCCGCGCGTGTTCGGCGTCGGGGTTGAGGTACTTGTCGGTGGTGTCCACCGCGAGGACTTCGTGGCCGGCCGCGACCAGGTGGTCGACGACGTGTGAGCCGATGAATCCGCAGCCCCCGGTGACGGCTATCCGCACGTTCTTGCTCCCTTCGCTCGCGGCCGGTTATCGGGCCGGCCGCCGGTGCACGGCCGAGACGGCCTCGATGACCTGCTCCGCCTCGTCCTCCGTCATGTCGGAGTGCACCGGCAGGCAGATCTGCCGGGCGCAGACGTCCTCGGCGACGGGCAGCGGTCCGCGCCGGTACGGGGCGAACACGGGCTGCAGGTGCAGCGGCAGGTCGTAGACCTCGCCGGACAGCCGCACGCCGTGCTCCTCGGCGACCGCCCGCTTGAACGCCGCGCGGTCGGTGCCGGGCGGCAGCAGCGCCACGTACTTGTAGTAGTTGCCGCGGCACCCGGGCGGTTCGAGCACCGGCTGCGGGCCGTCCGGTCCGGCCAGCGCCTCGTCGTAGCGGCGGGCGACGGCCCGGCGGGTCTCGATGAACTCCTTGAGCCGGCGCAGGTGCACCGCGCCGACCGCGGCGTGGAGCTCGCTCATCCGCCAGGAGTAGCCGAGCAGCACGTGGTGGTTGGTGGTGAAGGAGCCCTTGCCCTGGTCGCGGTAGATCCGGGCTTCGTCGCGCAGGTCCGGCGACTCGGTGAGGATCATGCCGCCCTCGCCGCTGGTGGTGACCTTGGTCGGGTAGAAGGAGAACGCCGCGGCCAGCCCGAAGGTCCCGGCGGCGCGTCCGTCGACGCTGCTGCCGTGGGCGTGGGCGGCGTCCTCGACCAGCGGGACTCCGTGCCGGTCGCAGAGCGCCCGCAGGGCGTCGACCTGCGGGGTGACCAGCCCGCCGATGTGGACCAGGACGACGGCTGCGGTATCCGGGGTGAGGGCCGCCGCGAGGGTCTCGGGGGAGAGCGCGAGGGTGGCCGGGTCGACGTCGGCGAACACCGGGCGCCCGCCCGCGTGGACCACCGCGCCGGCGGTCGCGTAGAAGGAGACGGCGGGGACGACCACGTCGCGGCCCCGGACGTCGACGGTGCGCAGGATCACCTCCAGCGCGGCCGTGCCGCTGCTCACCGCGACGGCGTGCGAGGCGCCGTGTTCGGCGGCGAACGCCTGCTCGAAGCGTTCGGTCCACGGACCGAGGGTGAGGGCGCCGGTGGTGAGCATCTCGGTCACCGCCTCGGCGACGGCAGCGCGGTCGCTCTCGTCGAACACGATGCGGGCGGCTGGAACGCCCATGGGGCACCTCCGGCGGCGGGCTGCGCGAGCAGCACCGATCGGGTCGGATCCTCCCGAACCGCACGGAAAGCGGTCGGGTCAGGCACATCACGCTACTTCGCCCGGCCGGGTCGCGGCCCGTCGTCGCCGCCCGCACGGGTGATCCGGCTGCTTCCTCCGCAGGTAGGAGGGCTACTCCCGATGCGGGGCGTGCGCTCCTCCGTACGGGGGAGGGCCGTACTGCGTCCGCAGTACGCAAACGGCCTGCACCGGGACGACGACGGGGCAGGGGCCGCCGATCAAGGATTGGTCACGCTGCGGCGGACCGCGTCCCCGGGGGACGTACGGCCCGCCCGCAGCGCGCCCCTACCGCGAAAACCGCATCCGAAGGAGTCCGCTCTCCCGTGGCCACGTTCCTGTACCGCCTGGGCCGATGGGCCTTCGTCCGGCGCCGGCTGGTGACCCTCCTCTGGGTCGCCGTGCTGGCGGTCGGCGGAGTCCTGGCGGCCAAGGCCCCCGCCGCCCCCGACGACGGCTTCGCGATGCCCGGCACGGACGCGCAGAAGGCCTTCGATCTGATGAACGAGCGCTTCCCCGGCGGGCACGCCGACGGCGCCTCGGCCCGGCTGGTGTTCGTCGCCCCCTCCGGCCAGAAGATCACCGCCGGGCCCAACCAGCAGGCGGTCGAGCGGACGGTCGACGAGCTCGCCCACGCCGAGCAGGTCACGGCGGCGGTCAGCCCGTACAAGGCCGGCGCCGTCTCCAAGGACGGCACCACCGCGTACGCGACCGTGAGCTACTCCGCCAAGGCGGGCGAGCTCTCCAAGGGCGCCACCGACGCGCTGGAGCAGGCCGCCCGGCACGGCCGGGACGCCGGGCTGAAGGTCGAGGTCGGCGGCAACGCGCTGATGGCCAAGCCCGACGCGGGCGGCAGCAGCGAGGCGATCGGCATGGCGCTGTCCGCCGTCGTCCTGGTGATCACCTTCGGCTCGCTGGTCGCGGCCGGCCTGCCGCTGCTCACCGCGATCGTCGGCGTCGGCCTCGGCATGGCGCTGATCACCGCCCTCGGCAGCACCCTCGGCCTGTCCGCCACCACCGGCACGCTCGCCATGATGCTCGGCCTCGCGGTCGGCATCGACTACGCGGTCTTCATCGTCTCCCGCTACCGGGCCGAGCTCACCGAGGGCCGGACGCAGCAGGAGGCGGCGGGCCGGGCCGTCGGCACCGCCGGGTCCGCGGTGGTGTTCGCCGGCCTCACCGTGGTGATCGCCCTCGCCGGGCTCTCCGTGGTCGGCATCCCGATCCTGGCCAAGATGGGCATGGCCGCCGCCGGGACGGTCGTCGTCGCCGTGCTGGTCGCGCTCACCCTGGTCCCGGCGCTGCTCGGCTTCCTCGGCCGCAAGGTGCTGCCGCGCAAGGCCCGCAAGGCCGGCGGCGATCCGGCGCGCGCGGCGGCGAAGGAGAACGGCGGTGCCCGCTGGGCCCGGTTCGTGCTGCGCCGCCCGCTCGCGGTGCTGCTGGGCGGTGTGATCGGCCTCGGCGTGCTCGCGGCGCCCGCGCTGGACCTGCGGCTCGGCCTGCCCGGTGACGAGGCCAAGCCGACCTCCACCACCCAGCGCCGCGCCTACGACCTGCTCTCCGAGGGCTTCGGCCCGGGCTTCAACGGCCCGCTGACCGTCCTGGTGGACGCCAAGGGCGTCGCTGACCCGAAGGCGGCGGCGGACGCGGTGTCCGAGAAGCTCGCCGCCCTGCCGGGCGTCGTCACCGTGGCGCCGCCGATGTTCAACATGGCCGGTGACACGGCGCTGCTCAACGCGATACCGGCGACCGGCCCGAGCGAGGCCGAGACCAAGGACATCGTGCACGTCATCCGCGGTGACGCGGCCGCCCTGAAGTCGGCCACCGGCGCGACGGTCCTGGTGAGCGGTACGACGGCGATGAACATCGACGTCTCGCAGAAGCTCACGGACGCGCTGCTGCCCTACCTCGCCGTGGTGGTCGGCCTCGCCGTCCTGCTGCTGCTGGTGGTCTTCCGCTCCGTGCTGGTCCCGCTGAAGGCGGCGCTCGGCTTCCTGCTCTCGGTGGCAGCCGCCCTCGGCGCCGTGGTCGCGGTCTTCCAGTGGGGCTGGCTGGCCGACCTGATCGGCGTGGAGCAGACCGGTCCGGTGATGAGCATGATGCCGATCTTCATGATCGGTGTGGTCTTCGGCCTCGCCATGGACTACGAGGTGTTCCTGGTCACCCGGATCCGGGAGGCCTTCGTCCACGGGGAGGAACCCGACCAGGCGATCGTCACGGGCTTCCGGCACAACGCCCGGGTGGTCACCGCCGCCGCGTTCATCATGATCGCCGTCTTCGCGGGGTTCATCGGGATGAGCGAGCCGATGATCAAGATGATGGGCCTGGGGCTCGCCACGGCCGTAGCCTTCGACGCCTTCGTCGTCCGGATGACCATCGTCCCCGCCGTCCTCGCCCTGCTCGGCCGCCGCGCCTGGTGGCTGCCGCGGCGACTGGACCGGCTGGTACCCGACGTGGACGTCGAGGGCAGCAAGCTGCAGACGCCCGCCCCCGAACCGGCCCCGCCCCGGGAGTCGGTCACGGTCTGACGGCCTCGCGGGAGCGCTCGTCCAGGCAACGGAACGGGCCCGGGGGGGGGGGGGGGGCCGCCCCCCCCCCCCCCCCCCCCCCCCCCCCCCCCCCGCGGCGGTGTAAAAAAATAGGGGGGGGGCGGAGGCGCTTGTGTTGGTGTG
>NZ_JBHWBZ010000031.1:0-62631 GCF_042735475.1 Kitasatospora sp. NPDC059577
GCGCGCCCGCGCCGCCCCCGCCCGCGCGCGCCCCCGGCCCCGGCGCGGGCGGCCCCCCCCCCCCGCCCGCCCCCGCCCGCGTCCGGCTCACGGGCACAGCGGGTCGCCCGCGGATCGCAGGCTCCGCACCGCACGGGCCACCCGCTCGGACCGGACCTTCGCCGCCACCTTCCGGCACCAGTCGATCTCGTCGGCGAGTTCCATGCGCCCGAGCGTCAGCGTGTCCCCGGTGCCCCGCGGTGCCGCACCCACGCGGTTCGCCTGCAGCGCGAGTGAGAGCAGGACGGCCTCAACGGCGGCGTCCAGATCCGCTCCCGGTGGCATGGCGGCGGACAGCACGCGTTCGGCCTCGTCCCGGTCGGACGGGGAGAGGTGCCGGTCCAACGCCAGAACGCCGTCGTGGATCTCGATCACGTAGCGGTAGAGGACGAGGTCAGGTTCCGACCGGAGCTTCCGTGGCAACGGAAGCACCGTCGCGGGCGTCGCCGCCTTCACCATGCTCCACAGGGGACGGATCGCACGCGCCTGCCGCCAGGCCCGTCGGCGCCGGATCAGTTCGGAGAGCGAAGGCCACGTCATCCCCACGATCATCAGGAGGACACAGACGGCCAACAGCACCTGGGTCGTGGCCACCGCGAGCGCGGGTTCGAGGTTCGGCCACCCCAGCGTGCCGGCCAGCAGGTACACCGAGCGCTGGACGACGTAGAGCAATCCGGCCAGCTTGGCCAGCCCGACGAGCGTCATGAAGGTTCGCGAAGACCCGGGCATCGCGTGCCGACCGTACTGCCAGCACAGTCTGGTCCCGATCACACAGCCGATGGAGATGTATCCGAGGAAGATCGCCCAGTAGGCGTCCGTCAGCGGCTGGCCCACGTTGGCCGTCAGCAGGTCCGCCTCGCCGTCCGGGCGCGGCATCGCCGCGAAGGTGCCGGTGAGACCGAGTACCGAACCTGCCAGGAAGGCCCAGCGGAGCGGGGAGAGCCGACCGGAGGCCTCGGTGGCCTCCCGGACGAACTCGAAGAAGGCCGTCACAGCGCAGAGGGCCAGGATGTGAACGAGGAGGTTGGTGATGCTCCGGACCCCGATGGCCGCGTCGATCACCCTCCGGACGGCGGGCACGCCGATCACGAACGAGACGGCGAACATCGCCCACATCGACCAGAGCACCCGATCGCGCCGGTCAGCCGACGCCAGGCCCCTGGCCTTCCACAGGGCGATCAGCGAGATCGACGGGACGACGATCAGGTCGAACAGCCTCATGACGACCTTCCGATCCCCGAGCGGGTGAAGGCGTCGATGACCCGCCTGAGCGTGTTCGCGTCCTCGGTCGGCGCGGTCGCCGCGGTCAGCGGTGCGACGTTGAAGTGCTGCCACATCATGGACGCCAGCAGTTCGGCTTCCTTCTCCTGCCGGTCGGCCGCTCCGGATTGACTGCGGGCGAGCAGCCTCACCGCCATGGCCGGGTCCAGGTCGGGGAAGAGCTGAGCCAGCATCTCGGGCGCGGCACCGGACGGCTGCCGGTGGTCGAGCAGCATGTGCGCCAGTTCGTGCAGGATGATGTGGGTCTGGTGGACGCCACTGGCGACGGGCGCGTAGTAGACGTGGTCCACCGCCCCGAACGCCACCCACAGGCCGCACACCCCGGCGTCCGCCGGTCGGGGCATCGGGAGCAGCCGGAGCGGACGGCCTCGCAGCGCGGCTACGGCCTCACACAGGTCGTCGAGGCGGAACGGCCTCGGAAGATCGAAGCGCCGGAGCAACTCCGCGAACCTGCCTGCCTGCTGCTGGCATTCATCGACGTCCATGCCCGTTCCCCCCGGATCCGACGAGCTGACCCGCCGTCAGCCGTGATCATTATGGCGGACCGTTCTGGCACGGACGTACGAACTCTGGTCACCCCCGCTTCGCGGGTTCCTCTTCTTCGGCCCCGCGCTCCGTTGCGCCACCCTGCTCGACGAGCGACCGTACGATGTCCAGGCCCTGGCTGGACATCGTGGCCACGTCGGCGGCACGGAGGGCCACCGACCGCACGTCGTTCGCGCGCATGGCGGAGATCAGCGACAGCTGGGCGGAGACCCTGGCGGCGACGTCGTCGTCGATGAAGTAGGCCTGCGGCACGCCGAAGAAGTCACCCAGCGCCCGCAGGGTCGACACCGTGGGGTTCGACGCCTTGCCCTTGACCAGCGCCCACAGGCGTCCGACCGAGAGCTTCGGCGCGTTGGGGCCGCTCTGCCGGATTCCGTCCACGACCTCCTGCAGCGTGAACCGTCGACCCAGCGGCTGCACGTACTCGAACAGGTACTCCACGCGTCGTCCCAGCAGCTCCGCCTCGGGGTCCGCCTCATGCGCGGCGTCCTCCCCGGAGAGCGGTTCCTTCTCGTCGTCCATCGCGTTCCCACCCCTGTTCGAAGTCGGTCGAGCTTATCCCTCCCATGTGGTGGCAATGTACCCATCTCGCCACGAGTTCCGCCGGACGGTCCGGGTGCGGTGCCGGTTCGGCCGGGCAGCGTACGGGGTGGCAGGCTTGGCGGCCATGGGAGCGAACGAGGGCACGCCGACGCTGCTGGTGGTGGACGGCGCGAACGTGGTCGGGTCGGTACCCGACGGCTGGTGGCGGGACCGGCGGGGCGCCGCCGAGCGGCTGCGGGACGGGCTGGTCGTCGTCGCCGCGCGGGGGCTGGCGGAGTACCCGGGCCCGCTGGAGGTGGTGCTGGTCGTGGAGGGCGCGGCGCGGGGCGTCACCGGACTGCCCGAGGTGCGGGTGGTCGAGGCGGACGGCAGCGGGGACGACCGGATCGTGGAGGTGGTCCGGGCGGCCCGTGCCGAACACCCGGACCGGACCTGCGTGGTGGTCACCGCCGACCGTGGACTGCGCGCCCGCGTCGGTGCGCTGGGCGCGGCCGTGACCGGGCCGCGCAGCGTGCGGCCCTGATCACTCCCAGGGCCAGGCGACGGTGCGGCCGCGTTCCAGCAGCGGGACGAGCGCGAACGACGCGTCGCCGAGGCCGCCGAAGGTGTAGCGGTGCGGGCCCGGGGCGTTGTGGCCGGTGACGTACCCGGCGAGGTTCCAGGTGTAGACCGGGACCTCTTCCGGGACGGGTGCGAAGACGTCGCCCGACGGCCCGTGGGCCTGCTCGTCGGTCACCACGACGACCCGGTCGTGGTCCCGGTAGTGCGCGCGGACCGCGGCGGCCGTGCGGGTGCCGCCGAGGTTGCGGAAGCGCCGCAGGGTCTGCAGCACCGACGGCTCCGGTGTGATCACGCCGCTGCCGGAGCCGAACTGGACCAGGTCGGCCCGCTCGGCCCGTAGGGCCAGTGCCGTGCCGAAGACGGCGGCGGTGTCGGCCCGGTTGAGCTTGGTGCGGGCGGACGGCCGGTCGAACATCGAGCCCGAGCGGTCCACCAGCACCAGGGTCCGGCCGGGCAGCGCCGGGACGCCGGCCAGCGAGTGGCCGAGGGCGGTCTCCAGGGCGTCGGCCCAGCGCGGCGCGCCGGCCGCCCGGTGGGCGGCCAGGAAGCGGAACGGGAACTGCCGGGAGCGCCGCACCTCCTCCGGGTCGGCGATCCGGCGGGCCGCCTCCGCGGCCACCTCGTCGGACACTCCGGCCTCGTCGAAGTTGCGCAGGTTGCGGACCAGCGCCATCGGCCCCATCGAGGGGATGACGGCCTCCCAGGCGGCGGCGTCCAGCGGGCCCTGCAGCCAGCCGGCCAGGGCCTCCCAGGTCATCCCGGCCGCCGCGAGGCGGTCCGCCCCGCCGGGCTCGGTGACCAGCGCGCGGCGGTCGTCCGCCGGGACGGCGAGCAGGGCGTGGTGGGCGCTCAGCAGGCGCTCGTCGGCCGGCGGCACGGCCCGGTCGGGGCGGTGCCGCCGGTCCAGGGCGTGCCGGAACAGCGCACCCTGCCAGGGTTTGGCCGGGTCGGGCGCGGGGTGGGTGAGTTCCAGGACGTCACCGAAGCGGAAGCGGTGCGAGGGGGTGTCGTACTTCAGCAGGGCGCGGCCGGTGTAGAGCCGGCGGACGGCGTCGCCGATGCCCCGGCGCAGCGGCTGGGGCAGCCGGCGGCCGTACCGGGCGGTCCAGTGCTCCAGCAACTCCCCCGGTTCGTCCGGCCGTTGGAGCACCGCGTCGACGGCCTGCCGGGAGAAGCCGGCGCAACCGGCCGCGGCCCGGGCGTGGACGAACTCGACGGCACCGACGACCGCGGCGGTCCGGATCCGGGCCTCGGCGCGCAGCCAGCGCAGCAGCCCGAGGGTCCACTGCGGGTCGCTCACGGCGTGCTCGCGGATCAGCCCGAGGTAGCGCTCGTCGCGTTCGGCGGCTCCCTCGTAGAAGCTGCCCTGCCCGTACAGGTGGGAGACGGCGAGCAGGAACAGCTCCGACTTCGGCTCCCGGACGTACCCGGCCCCGCCCTGGTGGTTGGTGACCGCCCCGCGCCGCCCGGGCCGGCCACCCGGGGCGGCGGCCCGGAGCGAGAGGACCGGAGGCGGCGGCAGCCGCAGGTGGGCGACCTCGGGTACCGGCCAGAGGCCGTCGGTGGCGAGCGGGGAGGACACCCCGCGCCTGGTGAGTCCCGGTAGTTCTCGCTGGATCTCGGCCCTGGTGGCGGCCTTGGTCCGTTGGCGGTTGAACCGGGTCATGCAGAGGTCCCCCTGGTGGGTGGTCGGGCTGGGGCGGGGTGCGGCGGTCGGCGGTGTGCGTCGGGGTGCCGCGGTCGGCGGTGTACGGCGCCGTGCGGCGGTCGGTGGTTCGGGGTGCGGTGCGGGCGCACGCGCGGACGGGCGCGAGCCGACACGGGCACACGCCGAAGCGGGCGCCTCCCGGGATCGGAAGTGGCACCGGTGGCACTTGTGTTGCTGTCAGAGGAAGTAACCGGGGCCGGGCGCATCGGGAGGCGCCGTCCCGGACGCTACCGGGCCGAGTGGCGGTCCGTCATCCGATTTGGTTCGGCGACTTCGCCGCGGGGATTTCGGACCGTACGGGAACCGATCGCGGGGCCCGTCCGACTGCTGGGAGGTGAGTGCGAAATCGCCGGGTGTCCGGCCGTCGAGTGTGCTGGCGGGGTTCGCCCTGCTGCTGGTGGTGGTGTTCGTGGTGGCCTACGGGGTGGGCCGGCAGGTGGGGCCGGTGTCGCCCGGCCTGCGGCCGGGCAGCGGGGGCGGGGCGTCGCCGGGAATGGACGGGCACGGCATGGGCGGGATGCGGTGAGCGCCGTCGCGGAGCCCGCGGCCCTGGTCTCCACCGACCTGGCGGTCGGCGGGATGACCTGCGCGGCGTGCGTGGGCCGGGTGGAGAAGCGGCTGGGCCGGATCGACGGGGTGACGGCCGGGGTGAACCTGGCGACCGGCCGGGCCCGGGTGCTGCACCCGGCCGGGGTGCCGGTCGCCGAGCTGGTGGCGGCGGTCGAACGGGCCGGGTACACCGCCGAGCCGGTGCCCGAGGGGGTGCCGGTCGGGGCGGTGGCGGCGGAGGAGCCGGACGAGCGCCTGCGGCTGCTGGTGACCGCGCTGCTCGCCGTCCCGGTGCTGGTGCTGTCGATGGTGCCCGCGCTGCAGTTCACCGCCTGGCAGTGGGTGTGCTTCGGACTGGCCGTCCCGGTGGTCACCTGGGGTTCGGCCGCGTTCCACCGGCGGGCGTGGCAGGGGCTGCGGCACGCGGCGGCGACCATGGACACCCTGGTCAGCCTGGGGGTGGTGGCCTCCTTCGGGTGGTCGGCGTACGCGCTGGTGTTCGGCGGGGCCGGGGATCCGGGCATGCGGATGCCGTTCTCGCTGACCGCGGACGGCGGTGGCGCGGCGCACGTGTACCTGGAGGCGGCGGTCGGGGTGCCGCTGTTCGTGCTGGCCGGGCGGCTGCTGGAGGGCCGGGTACGGCGGCGCAGCGGTTCCGCGCTGCGGGCGCTGGCCGAGCTGGGCGCCAAGCAGGTGTGCCTGCGCGGGGCGGACGGCGAGGAGCGTCTGGTGCCGGCCGAACTGCTGCTGCCCGGGCAGGAGTTCGTGGTGCGCCCGGGTGAGCGGGTGGCCACCGACGGGGTGGTGGTGGAGGGCGGTTCGGCGCTCGACCTGAGCCTGCTGACCGGGGAGAGCGTGCCGGTCGAGGTCGGCCCCGGGGACCGGGTGGCGGGCTCGACGGTGAACGTCGGCGGCGCGCTGGTGGTCCGGGCGACGGCCGTCGGCGCGGACACCCGGCTGGCCCGGATCACCGCCCTGGTGGCGGACGCGCAGGCCGGCAAGGCCCGGGCGCAGCGGCTGGCGGACGCGGTGGCCGGGGTGTTCGTGCCCTGCGTGCTGACGGTCGCGGCCTCCGTGCTGGGCTTCTGGCTGGGCGCGGGCGCGGCCCCGCAGGCGGCGGTGACGGCGGCCGTCGCGGTGCTGGTGGTGGCCTGCCCGTGCGCGCTCGGCCTCGCGACGCCGACGGCGCTGCTGGCGGCGACCGGGCGGGGCGCGGAGCTGGGCGTGCTGGTGCGCGGCCCGGAGGTGCTGGAGAGCCTGCGCCGGGTGGACACCGTGGTGATGGACAAGACCGGGACGCTGACGACCGGCCGGATGGAGCTGGCCGAGGTGACCGCCGCCGGCGGCGCCGGGCCCGACCGGACCGACGCGTCCGACGGCGCCGGGACGCGGGAGGCGCTGCGGCTCGCGGGCGCGGTCGAGCACCGCTCCGAGCACCCGATCGGGCGGGCCGTCGCGGCGGCGGCCCGGGAACGCTGCGGCACCCTGCCGCCGGTGGACGGCTTCGCGGCCGTCGCCGGGCTCGGGGTGTCCGGAACGGTCGAGGGCCGGGCCGTCCGGGTGGTCCGTCCGGACGGCGCCGTGCTGCCGCCGGTGCTGGCCGAGGCCGTGGCACGGGCCGGGGACGCGGGCCGTACGGCCGTCGCGGTCGAGCTGGACGGGGAACCGGCGGCCGTGCTGGCGGTCGGCGACACGCTGCGCCCCGGCAGTTGGCGGGCGCTGCACCGGCTGCGCGGGATGGGCCTGGACACCGTCCTGCTGACCGGGGACGGCCCGGGCGCCGCCCGGGCGGTGGCGCAGGAGCTGGGCATCGAGCGGGTGCACGACTCGGCCTCGCCGGAGCGCAAGGCCGAGGTGGTGGCCGACCTGCGCGCCGCCGGGCGGACGGTGGCGGTGGTCGGCGACGGCGTCAACGACGCGGTCGCCCTGGCCTCGGCCGACCTCGGGGTGGCGCTGGCCTCGGGCAGCGACGCCGCGATCGGCGCGGCCGGGCTGACCCTGGTGCGCGGTGACGTCGAGGCGGTGGTGGACGCCGTACGGCTGGCGCGCCGGACCCTCGCGACGATCCGGGCCAACCTGCTGTGGGCCTTCGGGTACAACCTGGTGCTGATCCCGCTGGCCGCGGTCGGGCTGCTCAACCCGATGCTGGCGGCGGTCGCGATGTCGCTCAGCTCGCTGCTCGTGGTGGGCAACAGCCTGCGGCTGCGCACCTGGCAGCCCGGCCGGGGCGCCCCGGGGCGCGGCACGGGCTTCGACGGCCGGAAGGGCGGGCGGCGGTGAGCGTGTTCGAACGGCTGAAGGTCGCCGGCCCACCGGTCGCCGCGGCGGCGCTGGCGCTGGTCCTGCTCACCGGCTGGACGGCGGTCGGCGGGGCCGGCCGAACCCGCCCGGTGGAGGCCGCACCGGGCTGGGTGCTGCTGCCGGCGGCGGGCGCCGCCCCGGCCACGGCGGCCTTCTTCACGATCCGCAACCCGGGCGACGTACCGGACGAACTCATCGGCGCCGAATGGGAGTTCGGCGGGAAGGTCACCTTGAAGCGGCACCTCCACCAGGGCGCGGCGGGCCGCTGGGAGCCGGCCCCGGCGCTGCCCGTCCCGGGCCGCGGCGAACTGGTGATGTCCCCGGAGGACGCGGACCTGATGATCGCCGACCCGCCGCCGCTGCGGGCCGGCCAGTGGGTGGGGTTCACCCTCACCTTCCGCCACAGCCCCGAACTCCGGCTCAGCGCCCGGGTGCTGGCGGCAGCGGACCGGCCGCGCTGAGCCGCGGCGTTCAGGGCACGACGTTCAGTACGCGGCGACCGGCCCGGTCGGCGGTGCCGTGGCCACCCCCGGCGACGTCTCCGGGACGGCCCCGGCCGGATCGCCGAGCGCGCCCAGCGTCTCCGCGACCGGGCGGCGGGGCGTGGCCGCGCCGGGCGTGCCGTAGCCGATCCGCAGCACCAGCTGGACGTGGCCCGGCCCCTCGTCCGGGTCGCGCAGCGCCCAGCGGGTGTCCGGCCACTCGACGGCCTGGTGCCAGACCGTCAACCGCACACCGTGCACGGTGGCCAGCAGCCAGACCCGCTGCAGCGCCTGGCCGGTGCGCAGCCAGTCCAGCGGGCCGTCACCCGGGGTGGTGAGGGTGCACAGCTGCGGCAGCGCCTCGAAACGGCGGGAGGGCTGCGCGGGCCCCTGCGGCGGCCGCCCGGCGAACTCGCGCATCGGCACCCGGGCGTCGTGGTCCTGCGGGCCGAGCGCGGACCGCGGGATGCCGTCGACGGAGGCGGCGCCGTCCGGCCGCAGCCAGGCCCGGGACTCGGCGGTCCGGGCCGGGTCGGCGGCGTTGCGGCGCTCGGCCTCCGCGGTCAGGGCCAGCACCCTCCGCACGCCGTCCTCCTCCAGGGCGGCCAGCGTCACGCCCTCCTCGCGGGCGGCGGTGATCAGCTCGCCGAGCACGGCCTCGGGCACGTCGCGCTGGGCGAAGGGCTCGCGGCTGGAGTGCCGGGCGGCCACGGCGGGGTAGAGGTCCCGGCCGAAGGGGGCGCTCGCGCGGGCCGGGCTCGCCGGGGGGAGGTCGAGCACGGCGAGCAGGGCCGGCTCGGCGGCGTCCGGGAGGAGCCGGACCACCGGCTCGCGGCCGAGCCGGCCGGCGGCCACCCGCAGGTTGAACACGGCCGCGCCCACCGCGACGTGCCGGGCGGCCCCGACCGGGTCGGCCAGCGGCACGGCCCGGCCGGGGTCGGCGTACACGGCGAGCCCGTGCCCGTCCGGCGTCGGCGCGAAGCGCCACGGCTGGCTGTTGTGCAGCGACGGCGCCGCCCCGCCGGCGGCGGCGAGCAGCCGCAGGTCCGCCGGGGTGAGCGTCGGGGTCGGTGCCGGGGTGCGCGTCATGACGATCCACTCCTTCGCCGGAGAGCGGTCCACTCGCGCGACCGCGTGGTCCTCACTACCTCCGAGCCTGCGCGCCCGGCCCGGGCGGGCGACAGGGCCGGACGGCTCCCGCCCGCCGGGGCCTTGGTCACCTCACCCGTGCGGGACGACCGCGACCGGCGCCCCGGCGTGGTGCAGCACCGCGTGCGCGACCCGGCCGAGCCGGGGGCCGACGTCGATCGGGCGGCGGCGCCGGCCGATCACCACCAGCGAGGCCCCGGCGGAGGCCTCGACCAGCGCGCGGGCCTCGCCCAGCCGGACCTCCTCGACCACGTCCACGCCCGGGTACTGCTCGCGCGGCCCGGCCAGGGCGAGCGAGAGCAGCTTGGTCTCCAGCGCCTCCAACTGGCCGATCTCGCCCGCCGGGACGGCCCCGCCCGCGTAGCCGAACAGCGGCGGGAGCTCCCAGCCGTGCACCGCCCGGAGCCGGGCGCCGCGCAGGACCGCCTCGTGGAAGGCGAAGTCGAGCACCTCCTCCTCCGGGTCGTGCGCGTCGACGCCGACCACCACCTCGGCCGTGCCCGGCGCGCTCTCCCCGGTGTCGCGCACCACGACCACCGGCACGGCGCTGCGGCCGGCCACCGACCGGCTGACCGAACCGAGCAGCAGTCCGGTGAAGCCGCCGCGGCCGCGCGAGCCGAGCACCAGCAGCCCCGCGTCCGCGGCGGCGGCGACCAGGCCGTCGACCGGCGCGTCCAGTACCGCGTCGGTCCGCACGTCCAGCTCCGGGTGGCGCCCGCGGATGTCCTCGGCCGCCTCGGCCAGGGTCCGCTGGACGGCGTCCGGCAGGTCGTCCGGCTCGGCGAAGGTGGACACGCCGTCGGTCAGCCACGGCCAGGCGTGCACCAGCCGCAGGGTCCCGCCGCGGCGCACCGCCTCCTCGGCGGCCCAGTGGGCGGCGGCGGCGCTCTGCGGCGACCCGTCGACCCCGGCCAGCACGGTCGACGTCAGCTCGCTTCGCTCGGTCATGAGCGTTCCTCCACGGTGTCGGCACTCGGTGGTTCGGCGCTGGCGGCGGGGTGTCCTGACGCCCCGTCCGCTCCTCCCCCACCCTGGCAGCCGCGTCCGGCGCCGCGACAGAGGCCGCAGGACCCTCGGCGACGGGACGAAAGGCCCGCCCGCGGAGCCTACGACCGACCCCGCCGTACACTCCGGCGACACCCTGCCACTACCGTGAACAGGGCAATCCCGCTGGTCGGACGCCGACCGGGCCGGGTCGGGGGCGGGGGCCCGCCGGGGCGGGACACGAGCGGGACGACGAGGAGGACGACGGTGGGCGGAGCGGACGGCGGCGCGCGGATGCCCCGGCTGCGCCTGGACGAGCTGCTGGAGGAACTCCAGTGGCGGATCGACGCGGCGCGCGGGACGCAGAACCGGGTGCACAGCCTGCTGGAGGCGGTGCTCGCGGTCGGGCGTGAGCTGGACCTGGCGCAGGCGCTGCACCGGATCGTCGAGGCGGCCGCGGACCTGGTGGACGCCCGGTACGGGGCGCTGGGGGTGATCGGGCCGGACGGGCACTCGCTGTCGCAGTTCCTGACCGTGGGTCTGACCGACGAGGAGATGGCCGAGATCGGCCCGCCGCCGTCCGGCCGGGGCATCCTCGGGGAGCTGATCCGCGAGCCGCAGCCGTTGCGCTGCCCGGTGCTGTCGGACCACCCGGCCTCGGCCGGCTTCCCGGCGAACCACCCGCCGATGCACACCTTCCTCGGGGTGCCGGTGCGGGTGCACGGCGAGGTGTTCGGCAACCTCTACCTGACCGACAAGCGCGGCGGGCTGGACTTCGACGAGGACGACGAGGCGGTGATCGCCACCCTGGCGGTCGCGGCCGGGGTGGCGATCGACAACGCCCGGCTGTACGAGGAGGCGCAGCTGCGCCAGCGCTGGCTGCGGGCGAGCACCGAGATCACCCGCAGTCTGCTGTCCGGCGCGCCGCGGCTGGAGGTCGTCGAGCTGATCGCCCGGCGGGCCCGGGAGATATCCGGCGCCGAGCTGGCGGACGTCTCGGTGGCGCTGGCGGGGCCGGAGGAGCGGGCCGAGGAGCTGGCCGTGGAGGTCGCGCTGGGCGGCGCGCCGTCGGCGCGGCTGGGGGTGACGGTGCCGGTGGACGGCACGCTGTCCGGTGCCGCGTACGCCTCCGGTTCGCCGGTCACCAGTGACGAGCTGGCCGGCGACGCCCGGTTCCCGGCCGGTCCGGCGGGCCGTTTCGACGGGCTGGGTGCGGCGGTGGCGGTGCCGCTGGGCACCGGTGCCGGGTACGGGCGGGGTGTGCTGCTGCTGGCCCGGGCGCAGGGGCAGCCGGCCTTCGGGCCGGAGGAGACGGGCCCGCTGCTGGGCTTCGCCGATCAGGCCGCGCTGGCCCTGGAGCTGGCCGAACGGCGGCGTGACGCCGAGCAGTTGAACCTGTTGGAGGACCGCGACCGGATCGCCCGGGACCTGCACGACCTGGCGATCCAGCGGCTGTTCGCGACCGGTATGACGCTGCAGAGCGCGGGCCGGCTGATCGAGAGTCCGGCCGCTGCGGACCGGGTGGCCCGGGCGGTGGCGGACCTGGACGAGACCATCAAGATCATCCGCTCGACCATCTTCGGCCTCCGCGCCCACAGCGAGCCCGACCGCGGGCTGCGCGCCCGGGCGACCAGGGCGGTCACCGAGGCGCAGGGCACGCTCGGCTTCGCGCCCCGGCTGAGCATGGAGGGCCTGCTGGACACCGACGTGCCGCCGGAACTGGCCGAGCACGTGGTCGCCGTCCTCGCCGAGGCGCTCAGCAACGCCGCCCGGCACGCGCACGCCTCCCGGGTCGAGGTGACGCTGCGCGCCCTCGCCGGGCGGGTGGTGCTCACCGTCGCCGACGACGGCGTGGGGGTGCCCGAGGGCGGGCGGCGCAGCGGTTTGCGCAACCTCGCCGAGCGGGCCGAGCGGGTCGGCGGGTCCTTCACGGTCGGCCCGGCGGAGGGCGGCGGCACCCGGCTGTCCTGGGAGGCTCCGGTCGGATCCTGAGGCCCGCCCCGGTGGCCGAGGCCCGCCCCGGCGGCGGGGCTGGGGAAGCCGGCCGGGCGTCCCGGGCGGAAACCCGGGAGCCGTCCGGCCACCGGGTGGAGGCCGGACGGCGCAGGGTCAGGCCCGCAGGGCGCCCGGGCCGTCGTCCGGGATCCAGGACCCGTGGAGGCCCGCGCTCACCCGGTGCGGCAGGTGGACGGTGGCCACCTGGTCGAGGCCGGCGGCGTCCAGGACGACGAGCTGGGAGGCGTCCTGCTTGAGGTCCGTCACGACGGTGAGCAGGTAGCCGTCGTCCTCGCCGGTGGCGTCGGCGGCCGGGACGAACAGGGCCTCGCTGGGCATCCGGGCGTCGCCGATCCGGCGGATGCGACGGGCGCCGGTGACCCGGTCGTACTTGACGACGCCGTAGCTGCCCTGACCCGTCTCGTCGGGGAAGGAGACGGCGTACTGGTAGCGGTTCTCGGCGCCCAGGTACTCCTCGTTGAGGGTCGGGAACTCCACCGGCAGGTCGTCGATGATCCGCTCGTCGACGGTGCCGGCCACCGGGTCGATGACCCAACGGCGGGTGTAGGAACGGGAGACGGGTTCGCTGCCGCGCCCCGGCGCCCCGGTCCACCAGTTCCAGGACAGGGCGAAGCCCTCGCGGTCGACGGTCGGGCCCTCCAGGACGATCCGGCCGCGCGCGTCCTCGTAGGCGTTGGAGACGTGCAGCATGTTGCCCGGCTCGATGGAGAACCACCGGATGTTCCGGGCGCCGTCCGCGCCGCGCGGCATCACGCCGATCCGGGACGGCTGCTCGTCCTTCCAGCCGTACGGGATCCCCGAGTGCTCGGTGGGGTCGAAGGTGACGGAACCCTCGACGAACACCACGTGGCCGCGGGTGATCGCGAAGTCGTGCTTGAGCGAGGCGCTCGCCCCGGGCACCTCCACGCTGTCGACGATCCGGCCCTTGGCGTCGGCGACGTGGTAGGTGAGGAACGGCGGGACGGGCGAGGAGCCGAAGAAGTGCAGCTCGCCGGTGACGGGGTCGACCTTGGGGTGGGCGGTCATCGCGGTGCGCAGCTTCCCGCCGAAGTCGTAGGCCCCGACGGTCTCCAGTTCGGGCGTCAGCTCGAAGGGGAGGTTGGCCTCGCACAGCGCCAGCAGGCGCCCGCCGTGCTCGATGACGTGGGTACCGGCGGCGCTGGCGGTCAGGTCCGGGCCGTGCTCCGTCATGTACGGGGCGCCGTCCAGGGCGGGGGTGCGCACCCAGCGGTTGCGGTACCACTCGGCGCGTCCGTCGCGCAGGCGCAGGCCGTAGACCATGCCGCTGCCCTTGAACCAGTGCGTCGGCGTGACACCGGGCTTCGGGTTGTGGCTGTTACGGACGAGCCGGCCGGTGAGCTCGGGGGGCAGGGTGCCCTCGACGGTCAGCCCGGTGGCGGTGACCTCGTCGACGACGGGGGTGTAGTGGCCGGTCAGGTAAGGCTTCTGGGCCGTCATGGCGGCTTCCTCTCGATGGATGTGACGGTTGTCCGGACGGGTTCCGGGCAGTGGGGTGCGGGTCGGCGGGGTGCGGTGCGAGCCGGTGAGGTCGGCCGGGTCAGGCGGCGGTCCGTCCGACCCGGGGTTCGCGGTGATCGGGCAGCGACGGGGCGGCGTCCGCGACCGCTTTCCCGCCGGCGCACCGGACGAGCAGCGGCGCGAGCAGCGCGGTGGCCGTCAGCACGGCGGCCGAGACCGCGAAGGCGGCGCGGTAGCCGGCGGTGAGCGCCTCCGGGTGGGACCCGTGAACGGCCGCGTGGGCGGTGACGGACCCGGCGAGGGTGGTCAGGACGGCCAGGCCGATCGCGCCGCCCACCTGGCGGGTGGTGTTGACCAGTCCGCCGGCCAGCCCGGCGTCCCGGGGCGGGACGCCCTCCACGGCCAGCGCGGTGAGCTGGACGAAGGCGGTGCCGAGGCCCAGGCCGATCAGGAGGCTGGGGCCGAGGACGTCGGTGGCGTAGCTGCCCTCGGCGCCGATCCGGGACAGCCACAGCAGGCCGGCGGCCTCGGTGAGCAGCGCGGCGGCCGCGGTCGTGGTGGCGCCGAACCGCCGGGCGATCCGCGGCGCCAGCGAGGCGCCGAGCATGTTGGCCCCGGCGAGCGGGAGTTGACTCGCCCCGGTGGCGAGCGGCCCCGATCCGAGGACCTGCTGCTGGTAGAGCGGCAGGAAGAAGAACAGGGCGATCCACACGGAGCCCAGCAGGGCCATCAGGAGGTTGCCGGTGGCCACCCGCCCGGTGGTGAGCAGTCTCGGCGGTATCAGCGCGTTCGGCCGGCGGCGCTCGATCACGGCGAAGGCCACGAGCAGGACGCCCGCGGCGGCCAGCGCGCCCACGACCCGGCCGTCGCCCCAGCCCTCGCTCCGTGCGGTGGTCAGGCCCCAGACCAGGCAGGTCAGGGCGAGTGTCCCGGTGAGGGTGCCGGCCAGGTCGAACCGCCCTGCGCCCCGGTCGGCCGCCGGTCCGGCGTCCGCCGGCACGAGGACGACCACGGCGGCGAGGACCAGCGCCGACCCGAGGGCGACCGCGTGGAAGATCCAGGACCAGCCCCACGCCTCGGTGAGCACCCCGCCCAGCAGCACGCCACCCGCGCCGCCCGCGCCGGAGACCGCGCCCCACACCCCCAGGGCCCGGCCGCGCCCCGGCCCGGACGGGTCCTGCGCCAGGGCGAGGGCGAGCGCGGCCGGGGCGATCGCCGCCGCGGCGAGGCCCTGGAGGGCCCGGGCGGTGATCAGCACCTCCGGGGTGGCGGCCAGTCCCGCCGCCAGCGAGGCGGCCGCGAACAGCCCGACCCCGGCGATCAGCACCCGGCGGCGTCCGAGCAGGTCCGCCGCCCGTCCGCCGGCCGGCAGCAGCGCGCCGAACGCCAGGCCGTACGCGTTGACCACCCAGGTGACCGCGCCGTCCGACAGCCCGGTCCCGGCGCGGATCTGGGGCAGTGCGACGTTCACGATCGAGGTGGCGAGCATGACCGTGAACTGGGCTGCGGCGAGTGCCGCGAGCGCCGCTCCCGGTCGCGGGGAACGGCCGGTCGCCGACCCCTTCGGTGTCCGTACGAGGTTCATGCCGCACAGCTTCCGGGCGGGCGCTGTCCACCTGCCAGGGCTGACGGGGACGGGCACTGTCCACCGCTGTCCACACCTGTCCACCGCGCCGTCGGGCACGGCCGGCGGCACGCCCGGCCCGGTGCCCGGCCCCGGGCCCCGCGTGCCGGGCCCCGGGCCCCGTGTGCCTAGTCGGCGCCGTGCAGCTCGCGCTGCCAGAGCGCTTCGCAGAGCAGGTCCAGGCCCTGGCGCAGGTGTCGCCGGTAGGTCCCGTACGGGAGGCCCATCCGGCGGGCGGCCGCCTCCTGGGTGGGCGCGCCGGAGAAGTAACCCGCTGTCAGGGCCTCCCGGGCGCGCGCGCCGCGCGGGTCCCGGGCGAGATCGTCCACGGCCTCGCGCAGCAGCGCCCGCAGGTCCTCGACGGGATCGGCCGAGTCGGCCGCCAGCCGGGCCCGCAGCAGCGCGCAGGCGGCGAACGCCCCGGGGTCGCGCCAGTGCGCCAGGGCCTCCCGCACGGCCTGCTCGAAGGCGCTGCGGGAGACCGCCGACGGCGCCTCCTGCACGGGCACGGCCGTGGCCGAGATGAAGTGCCGCAGCCAGGTCTCGACGGGGACGTGACGCCAGTCGACCCCGAACACGCCGTAGGTGCGATCGCCGACCCGCGGCCGCGCGCCGGTGTCGGTGAGGCTGCCCCTGACCCGCTCGGCCCACGCGTCGGCGTCCTGCCAGACCGCGAAGCCGTAGGCACGGGCGCGGGCCCGGGCGGACTCGGCCTGGGCGCGGGAACTGCTCAGGTCGATGACCCGGGAGGGCACCTGGTACCGCTCGGGGTAGACCGTGAAGCGGCTGATGCCGATGTGCTCGCCGGGGCGCACCGGCGCGGTGGCCTCGGTGTACGCCCACGCCGCGGCCACGACCGGGTCGGCGGCCACGTCCTCGGGGTCGGCGGGGGCGGGCAGGGCGAGGCGGGCGGTGAACGCCACCACGCGGCCGGTGCTCACCAGGCGGTAGACGCTGAAGGCCTGCGGCTGACGCCGCGCCCAGTAGCGGACCAGCTCGGCCGAGGCCGGGCCCTCGGTCTGCTCGGCCATGCGCAGCACCACGTCGAGGTCGTCCGGCTGCAGCGGCCGGTCGTGCACCTCGTCCTCGCGGGACCAGGTGCGCAGGCGGGCCACGATCTCGCCCTCCCGGAACAGGTAGAAGAGCTCGTCGGTGACGGTCCAGACCTGCTCCTCGGGTGCCTCCCGGAGCAGGCGCAGGTACTCCTCGGCGAGGCGTTGGCGCATCGCGACGAAGGCGTTGGGGGCGCGCCAGCGCAGGTCGGCGGCCAGGGTCTCGCGGGCGGCGTCGTGCGGGTGGAGCCCGCGGTGGGTGGACTCCATGAAGGGCAGTCCCCGCAGCCAGCCGAACAGCTGGTGGGCGTCCTCCTCGGGCAGCACCGAGGCGAGGAGTTCCTCGGAGGTCGAGTAGGCCTGCGCCGCCAGCTCCAGCGCGCGACGGTGGGCGGCCGTCGGCACCTCGCCGATCAGGCCGGAGAGCAGGGTGCGCAGGACGTCGGCCGAGGGCGCCCAGACGTCCTCGCGGCTCCAGTCCGACGCCCTGGCGGCGGCCGCGAGCGACAGCGCCAGCGGGTTGCCCCCGGCGAAGCGCAGCACCCGCTCACGCAGCTGCGGCAGGACCTGCGCCGCGGCCAGCAGGCTCCGCGCCTGCTCCGCGGAGAACGGCTGCAGTTCACGGACCTGCAGCAGCCCGGCCCAGGCGGGATCGGCGGTCCACTGAGGCTGCGGTGCCAGCCGGCCCGCCAGGACGACCAGGGTGTCGTCGGCGGCGCGGGGCAGGAAACGTTGCCACAGCCAGGTCTCCAGCCACTGGCAGTGCTCGAAGGAGTCGACGAACAGGACCGTCCCGGGCACCTCCAGGAACGGCGCGGCGGCCCGTTCGAAGTCGGCCGGGTCCCGGCTCACGAAGCGGCCGTCCAGCTCCAGCAGCGGTCGGCCCGTCGCCCGGGCGCGGTCCGCCATCCGTCGCAGCAGCGTCGACTTGCCGATGCCGCCGGGGCCGACCACGTGGAACACGAACGGGGACTGCGGATCGCCGGCCAGGGCGCGCGCGAAGCCTTCCAGTTCGTCGTCGCGGCCGATGAAGGCCTGGACCCGTGCGTTGCTCAGTCTCTCCTGGACGGACGCCATGACGGCTCCCTTCTCCGTGTGTCGGTGCCGGACCTGTGGGTGTCCGTCGGGTTTCACGAGTCGAGGCCCGGATTCCGGTCATCCGCGCGGCCGGGTGTCGGGCCTGCCGGGCGTCGGGCCGCTCCGGGCGTCAGACCTGGCCGGGTACGCCGTCGTGGCCGGGTACGCCGTCGTGGCCGGGTACGCCGTGGTGGACGGGGGTGAAGTCCAGCGGCAGGGCGACGGGGCCGCGGGTGTACAGGCCGGTCTCCCGGTAGCGGGAGCCGGGGCTGTGCCGGACCCGGTCGAACAGCGGGAGCAGCAGCGCCGCGACGGTCTCGATCTCGGCGCGGGCGAAGGCGGCGCCGACGCACTGGTGGAGTCCGGTGCCGAAGGCCAGGTGCCGGGCAGCGGCGGTGAACGAACGGGCGGTGCCCAGGTCCGGCCGGTGGAGGTCGAACACGTCCGGGGCCGTGAAGGCCTCGGGGTCGCGGTTGGCCGCACCGGTCATGCAGAAGACGGTGGCGCCCGCGGGGACGACGGTGCCGGAGAGTTCGGTGTCGTGCTGCGCCAGGCGGGGCACCAGCTGGACGGGCGGGGTGAGGCGCAGGGTCTCGGCGACGGCGGCGGACAGCAGGGCCGGGTCCCGGCGGACCTGCGCGAGCTGCTCCGGGTGGTCGATCAGGTGCCGGAAGAGCAGGCCGAGGGTCTTGTCGGCGGGCTCGACGGCGGCCACCAGGACGTTGACGACCAGCGCGGTGACGTCACGGGTGGTCATGGCGACGCCGTCGAACTCGGCCGTGCACAGCGTCGATATCAGGTCGGTGCCCGGGTGCCGGCGGCGCTGCTCGATGACCGGGACGAGGTGGGCCTCCAGCTCCAGGGCGAGTGCGAGGCAGTGCCGGCGGCGTTCGTCGGTCAGACCGACGCTCGTGATGAACTCACCGACCCCGGCCAGCCAGGCGGCGACCCGGGGCCGGTCCTCCTTGTCCAGGCCGAGGACGTCCAGCATCACCTGGACGGCGAAGGGCTTGCCGAAGTCGTTGACGAGGTCGATCCGTCCGGTGGGCAGGAAGGGGGTGACCAGTTCGGCGGCGTTGGCGCGGATCGTCCGCACCTGGTCCTGCAGCGCCGGTCCGGTGAAGGACCGCACGACGATCTTCCGCTTGGCGGTGTGCTCCGCTCCGGTCATCCGGGCGAGGACGGGCCCGCGCATCACGGGCTCGGCGCGCTGCTGCAACGTCTCGGTGGTGAACGCCTCGTGATCCTCCAGCACCCGCCGGACGTCCCGGTAGCGGGAGACGAAGTAGGCCTCCACCGTCGGCTCGTGGTGCACCGGCGCGTGCTCCCGCAGCCACCCGAAGTACCGCTCGGGTGCGGCGTCGAACTCCTCGGACAGGACGCTGAAGCGCGCTTCGGCCATGGGCGGCGGACCTCTCGGGGTGCGGGAGCACCGCGGTGACGAGGTGCCGGTTCCTGCGTCGGGGCGGCCGACGAGGTCATCGCCGGAGCGGGTCGGCGCCCGCCCCTGACGATTGTCGTGCGCACTATAACCCGACGCTCCGGGCGCCCCGGAGGCACTGCTTCCGCACCAAGGACCGTTCGTACCAGCCGAGTTTCCGCACCGCGGGCGGCCGGGCGCACCGTGGGCGGCCGGGCGCACCGTGGGCGGCCGGGCCGGAGCCGACTCGGTGGAGTTCGTGGACCGCCTCGGGCTCGACCACGAGGTGGCCCAGGACGGCCGGCGCCGGTCCGTCGTCCCGCTCGGGGCGAAGCCGGGCCCGCTCGGGGCGAGGACGGCTCCGGTCGGGGCGAGGCCGGGCCCGCTCAGGTCCGGAAGGACAGCAGGCGGTAGCGCGGGTCCGGGCGCGGTGCGTCCTGGCCGGGCAGGGCGGCCGGCGCCCGGACGGTGGCCGTCACGTCGGCCGGGTCGGCGCACCACGGGAGGCGGCCGCGCTCGACCGCCTCCCGCCAGGCACGCGGGCTGCGGCCCTGCCCGAGGCCGGTGAATCCGGTCCCGCCCGCGGGGCGCAGGCCCAGGGCGGCCGCCTGCCCCGTCAGCCGGTCGGCATCGTCGGTCGTCCGCGGCGCGTGCCGACGGCGCAGGGGCGCGGTGAGTTCGGCGAGGTCGCTCGGTTCGGCGAAGCGGCGGCGTCCTTGTCGACGGTGGTGATCAGCACCCCGCCGGGGCGCAGCACTCGGCGGGCCTCCGCCAGGACCGGTCCGGCCGCCGGGAGCAGGTGGAGCAGCCGGACCAGCACCACGGCGTCCGCACTGCCGGTCCGGACCGGCAGCCGGGTGGCGTCCGCGCGGGCCGCCGCGCCCGGGAGGCGCCGCGCCGCGAGCCGCAGCATCCCGGGCGAACGGTCGATCCCGAGGACGGCGCGGCCGGGTCGCCGCAGCCGGGCGGTGACGATGCCGGTGCCGCAGGCCACGTCCAGCAGTGTTCGGACGCCCTGCGGCAGCAGTCGTTCGACGGCCGTCGCGGCGGCGGCCGCCCGGGGTTCACCGCCGCGCGAGGCGTCGTACGCCCGTGCCTCGGTGTCGTAGTCGAGCAGGTGGCGCCCCCTTCCGTGCGGTAGTGAAGCGAACCGGCGGACGCCGGGGCAAGCCCTCCGCTTGTGTTCGGCCCGGCGGGCGGTGCGGACGGGGAGGGCGTCGGGGATGCCCGGCTGACGTTCCGTGATCGGTGGTTTGACGCAACGGCACTTCGTGACATCTCGTCAGATCGCTTCTACGGCACCGTCCTCACCCGAACGACCACAGCGGCCGCAGGTGGTTCACAGTTCCGTCACGGCCCCTTGGAAGAACACCCTCAACATCCATTGTCGCCACGCATGTTCGAAGGTAGAGTCGCCGTTCGCCGAGCACGGATGAGCACTTCTCGGCTCCATTTGGGGCGGGCATGTCAAATAATCGTGGTTCCCTCCGGGTCGTCCCCGACCTGATCGACGTGTTCAGCGAAATCGCACGTCGAAATCCCCGTCGTCCGGCGATCGTCCACAACGGACACGCCCTGAGTTACGGCCGGCTCCTGGAGTCGGCGAACGCCCTGGCCACACGCCTGGGCCCGGATCCCGGCACGGTCGCCGTGCCGGCACTCCACACCCCGGAAACGGTGGTCGCACTTCTCGGCGTGCTGGCCGCCGGGGGCACCTATTGCCCCGTCGATCCGGCATTCCCGACGGCCCGCCGACAAGCCATGGCGGCGGCCGCACGGTGCCGTTCCGCGGTGTCCGGACGATCCGGTGACGTCCTCCGACTCGACCTCCCATTACGGGAGTTACCAGAACCACCCGAATTCACCGGGGACCCCCCGGGACGGCCCCCGGCGAACCCCGCCGGGAACGACCCGGAACAACCGGCCTACATTCTCTTCACGTCGGGTTCGACCGGGCAGCCGAAACCCGTCGTGACACCCCGCCGGGCCGTCGCGACCACCGCCCGGGCCCTGGGCGATCTGTTCGGCCTCACCCCCGAGGACCGGGTGCTCCAGTTCGCCTCGCTCAACTGGGACACCTGCTTCGAGGAGATCCTCCCGGCCCTCACCACGGGCGCGGCCCTCGTCCTGGACCGGGATGCGCACAGCGGGTCGTTCCCCCGGTTCCTGCGGATGGTCGAACGCGAACGGATCACCGTGCTGGACCTGCCGACCGCCTTCTGGCACGAACTGGTCCACCACCTGGTCGACTCGGGCGACCGACTGCCGTCCTGCCTGCGCCTGTTGGTGATCGGCGGGGAGGCCGCCGGACCGGCCCGACTGGCCGACTGGGCCCGGCTGCCCACCGGAGCGGTCCGGCTGCTGAACACGTACGGCTGCACCGAGACCACCCAGATCACCCACGCCGTGGACCTCGCCGGCCCACTGGCGCCCGGGCGGACCTGGGACGGCACCACCCGCGCGCCGATCGGCCGCGCCCTGCCCCACGTCGTCGAACGCCTCGACGAACAGGGCGAGTTGCTGATCGGCGGGCCGGCCCTCGCGCTCGGCTACCTCGGCCTGCCCGAGGCGACCTCGACGCGGTTCACCACCCTGGACGGCGGGCGGTTCTTCCGCACCGGCGACCGGATGAGCCGCGACCCGGCCGGTCTGCTCACCCACCAGGGCCGCCTGGACGGCGAGTTGAAGGTCCGCGGCATCCGGGTGGACCCGGCCGAGGTCGAGGCGCACCTCACCGGCCACCCCGAGGTCACCGCCGCCGCCGTCACCGGCACCACGGCGGCCGGCCGCACCACCCTGGTGGCGTACGTGGTGGCGCGCCCGCACACCCGGGCCCGGCAGCTGGACCGCGAACTGCTGTCCTACCTGCGGGACCGGGTCCCCGGCCACCTGGTACCGGGCCGGATCACCCTCGTGCCCCGACTGGTGCACACCCCGAGCGGAAAGATCGACCGGGCCGGCTGCCACCTGCGCTACGCGGCTTCCCCCGACAGGTCGAAGGAGACCTCCCATGAGCACTGACCTCACCACCCCCGCCGGCCCGAACACCGGCACCGGTTCCACGGCGGACGACCTGGTGGCCGTCTTCCGGCGCGTCCTGGAACGCGAGGACGTCACCGCCGACTCCGACTTCTTCGACCTCGGCGGGGACTCCCTGGTCGCCACCCGGGTGCTGAGCGCGGTCGCCCGCACCCACGGCGTCGAGTTGACCTTCGACGACTTCCTGCTCGCCCCCACTCCGGCCCGCCTGGCGCACCGCATCGCGACCGTCGCATGAGCGAGGACCACAGACGCGAGGACCACAGACGCGAGGGCGACGGACGTCAGGGCCACGGACGCCAGGACCGCCGGGGCACCGCCGTGGTGGTCGGCGCCGGACTCGCCGGGCTGACCGCGGCGACCGGACTGGCGGCGCGCGGATTCGACGTCACCGTCCTGGAGGCCCGGGACCGGGTCGGCGGACGCACCCACGGCATCGAAGCCGCCCCCGGCGCCTGGGTGGACGGCGGCGCCGCCTACCTGGGCGACCGGCACACCGAACTGCTCTCACTGGCCTCGGAGTTGGGTCTCAAGACCACCCCCACCACGATGCTCGGCGCCAGCCGCTTCGCACTCGACCGCGACCCCGATCCCGACCCCGACAGCGCCCCGGCGGACCGGACCGGCACCGGCACGGCCACCGGCACCGCCACCCGGGACGGCCGGTTCCCGCCGCTCAACGCCGTCGCCCTCGGCGACCTCTTCGAGCGCCTCGCCCAACTCACCGCCGCCGTAAGGCCGGAGGCCCCCTGGCTGACCCCGGACGCCGAACGGCTGGACACCCTGACCGCCGCCGAGTGGGCCGAGCAACACCTCTCCCACCCGGACGCCAGGCTCTTCTTCCCGCTCTTCCTGGGCGAGATGTGCGCCGCCGACCCCGCCGACGTCTCCGTCCTGCACCTCGCCTTCTACCTGCGCTCCGGCGGCGGTCTGCGCTACCTCAACGCCTTCGCCGGAGGCGCCCAGCAGGACCGGATCGACGGCGGTGCCCACCGGCTGTGCGAGCGGCTGGCCGAGCGGCTGGGTGACCGGGTACGGCTGGGCGAGGCGGTCCTGGCCGTCCACCAGAACGACCGCGCGGTGACCGTCCGCACCGACCGGAGCGCGTACCGGGCGGACGTCGCGGTGATGGCTCTGCCCCCACTGCTCGCCGACGCGATCGCGTACGAGCCCGCCCTGCCGGTGCCCCGGGCCGGGGAGCGCACCGCGCGCGGCTGCGCCGTCAAGGTCCACCTGGTGTACCCGGCGCCGGTCTGGCGCGACCACGGCCTCTCCGGCTGGTCGGTCAACGCCCGGGGTCCGCTGCTCTCCACCGTGGACGACTCCCCCGAGGGCGGGATCGGCGTCCTGACCGGCTTCGTCACCGGTGCCGAGGCCCACCGGTTCGGCGCGCTCACCCCGGAGCAGCAGCGCGCCGAGGCCCTCGCCCAAGCCGGGCGGCTGTTCCCGATGCTCCCCGAGCCGGTCGGCTTCCACGTCACGGACTGGCTCGACGACCCGTTCAGCCGGGGCTGTTACGCCGCGCTGCTGGGGCCCGGGGATTGGACCCGGCTCGGCCCCACGCTGACCGCGCCGCACCGCCGGGTGCACTGGGCCGGCACCGAGACCAGCACCGCGTTCTTCGGGCTGATGGAGGGCGCGATCCGCTCCGGCCACCGGGTGGTCGCCGAGGTCCTCGACCGCGGCTAGCCCGACCGCACCCACCGGCACCTCCGCACCACTCCCCGCCTCCGCACCTCCGCACTCCCTCACCCCCGCACCCCCTCACACCCCCGCACGCGCACGCGCACGCCCCGACGGGCCCGCGGGCAGCTCCCCCCACCCCTCCCCCAGGCGCCGGTTCCACGAGAACCCCGCGCCCGGCACCCCACGTCCGGAGACCGCCATGAGCGACCAGAGTCCCATCGCGCCCCTCGCCGCCCGGGAGCGGCTGATGACCGAACCCGCCCTCGGGGCAGGCAACTTCCTCGACCACGCGGTCGCGGCGAACCCCCACCGGTCCGTCCCGTTCGTCTTCACCCACCGCACCGACCACCGCGGTGAGGTCGTGCTGCGCGGCCACAGCCTGCTCGACCTGGTCGCCCTGCGCGACCGCTACGCCGCCTGGTACCACGCCAACGGTGTGCGCCCCGGCGAGCCGGTCGCCGTCGTCATCGCCGAGGGCCTGGAGCCGCTGCTGCACTTCCTCGCACTCACCTCGCTGGGCGCCGTCCCCGCGCTGGTCAACGACGCGATGCGGCACGACGTGATGGTCCGTTACCTGGACCACGTCGGAGTGGTCGGGGTCGTCGCCGACGACACCACCCGACTGGCCGCCGCCTACCGCGAGGACCCCGGGCGCCGTCCGCGCTTCCTCGCGCTCGCCGCCGAGGTGCGGGCCTTCGACGCCGCCGCCGTCGAGCTGCCCGCCGATCACCCGTACCGGCACGGCGCCGACGACGTGGTGGCGCTGATCCACTCCTCCGGAACGACCGGCACCCCCAAGTCCACCATGCTGGCGCACCGCGGGTTCTGGGACGGCAAGCAGCCGCGCATGGTGCGCTTCCCCGCCGAGCCGTACGACCGGCTGATGTCGCTGATGCCGCACACCCACGCCGGCGGCCTGAGCTACTTCCTCACCGCCGTCCTGCTGGGCCTGCCGGTCGTGGTGATGTCGGACTGGCGGCGCACCGTGGTGGAGCCGGTGATGGAGGCGTTCCAGCCGACCATGGTCGCCTCCTTCCCGCGCACCTTCGTCGAACTGGCCACCGGGGAGCTGCCGGTGCGCGGCGCCGCCCGGGTCCACTCCTGGTTCAACACCGGCGACAGCGCGCACTTCGGGCACGTCCGCCGGCTGGTCACCCTCGGGGAGCGGCCCGCCGGGCTGATCCGCCCCTGGCTGCTGCCGCAGCAGAAGGCCGAGCAACCCGCCCTGCCCGGTTCGCAGTTCGTCGACGGACTGGGCTCCTCGGAGATGGGCATGGCACTGTTCGGTCAGGTCACCACCCCGGAGAGCGCGCGCGACGACCGCTGTGTCGGCAAGCCGCTGGAGGTGGTCCGCAAGGCCGCCGTCCTGGACCTCGACGGCTCCGAAGTCCCGGACGGGACGGTCGGGCTGCTCGCCGTGGACTCCCCCTCCCTGACCCCGGGCTACTGGAACGACGAACGGCTGACCGCGAGCTTCGAGCTGTCCGGCTACTGGCTCACCGGCGACGTCGCCCGCCGCGACGCCGACGGCCGCTACTACCACCTCGACCGCACGGTGGACGTCATCGACACCGCCGCCGGCCCGGTCTACAGCCTGCCGATCGAGGAGGTGCTGCTGGCCGACTGCGCGGACCTGGTCCGGGACTGCTCGGTGGTCGGCGTCCCGGCAGGCCCCGGCACGGGACAACACCCCATCGCCGTGGTGCAGTTGCAGGAGGACACCGCCGACACCGACGCCGACTCGGTGCGGGCCGCAGCCAACGGGGCGCTGGCCGCGGCCGGGCTGACGGCGCTCGCCGCCGTCCGGATCGCCCGGACGGCGGCGGACTTCCCGCTCGGCCCGACCGGCAAGGTGCTCAAGCGCGAGCTGCGCACCCGCTACGCCACCCTCCTCACCGGCCAGTAGACCACCATGGACCACCCCGTGATCCGCCAGCCCTACCAGTACGCGCGGACGGCGCTGGTCGAGCCCGACTGGCGCCGGCTGCCCGGCTGGCGGCAGGTCACCGAGGCGCAGTGGCGCGACGCCCAGTGGCAGCGCGCCCACTCCGTCAAGAGCGCCCGCCAGCTGCGGGCGGTCGTCGGCGACCTGCTCACCGACCGGTTCTACGACGAACTCGTCGCCGACCAGGCCGACTTCGCCACCATGCCGATCCTGCTGCCACCGCAGGTCCTGAACACCATGGCACCCGGTGCCCCCACCACGCCGACGGCCTTCACCGAGGCGTTCCTGGCCGACCCGGTGCGCCGCTACATGCTGCCGGTGCGCGCCGACCGCCACCCGCGGTGGCCCAGCCACCCGCTGGCCGAGCGGGACTCGCTGCACGAGGCGGACATGTGGGCGGTCGAGGGCCTGACCCACCGCTACCCCACCAAGGTGCTGGCCGAGCTGACCGCCACCTGCCCGCAGTACTGCGGGCAGTGCACCCGGATGGACCTGGTCGGCACCTCCACCCCCCAGGTGGCCAAGACCCGGCTGCTGCTGCGCCCCGCCGACCGGCAGGAGCAGATGCTCGACTACCTCAAGCGCACCCCCTCGGTGCGCGACGTGGTGGTCTCCGGCGGCGACGTCGCCAACGTGCCCTGGCCGCGCCTGGAGTCCTTCCTGCTGCGGCTGCTGGAGCTCGGCTCGGTGCGCGACATCCGCCTCGCCAGCAAGGCCGTGGTGGGCCTGCCGCAGCACTGGCTGCAGCCCCGGGTGCTGGAGGGAGTGGCGAAGGTCGCCGGGATCGCCGCCGGCCGCGCCGTCAACCTGGCGGTGCACACCCACGCCAACCACGTCCGGTCGGTCACCCCGCTGGTCGCCGAGGCGGCCCGGGCCCTGCTGGACGCGGGCGTCCGGGACGTCCGCAACCAGGGCGTGCTGATGCGCGGCGTCAACGACACCCCGGAGGACCTGCTGGACCTCTGCTTCGCCCTGCAGGGCGAGGCGAACGTCCTGCCGTACTACTTCTACCTCTGCGACCTCGTCCCGGGCGCGGAGCACTGGCGGACCCCGCTGCACCGGGCGCAGCACCTCCAGGAGGCGATCATGGGCTACCTGCCCGGGTACGCCACCCCGCGCCTGGTGTGCGACGTCCCGCGCGTCGGCAAGCGCTGGGTGCACCAGGCGGTGGAGTACGACCGCGAGCGCGGCATCTCCTACTGGACCAAGAACTACCGCACCGGCCTGGACGCGACGCCCGACGGCGACGGCGACGGCCCGCAGGCCGCGCTCGACCGGCGGCACCCCTACTACGACCCGGTGGACACCCTTCCCGAGTCCGGCCGCCGCTGGTGGGCCGGGTCGTCCGCAGCACCCCACCCGGCCGGACCGGCCCACCCGGCCGGCCCGTCCCGCACGCCCGACCCGGCCCGAGGAGCACGATGAGCGCCCACCCCCCGACCGGCGGACTGCGCCGGATGTGCTGGATCTTCCCCGACCGGGAGTCCTCCCGGATGGCCGAGATGTGGCACGGGTTCTTCTGGGACCTCTACGCCGAGTGCGCCGCGGACCTCGGACTGCGCTGGAGCCGGCACGCCCCGGAGGCGGTCTCGGTCGACGCCACCGGGCCGGGGCGCCCCCGGGTGTACGTGGACGACGAGCCCGTCACGCCCGAGGACACCCTCTTCATCACCGCGCTGTACTCGCTGCCGTACCAGTCGATGGACGTCTTCAACCAGTACGCGCTCTACGCGGTGCTCGAACAGGCCGGTTTCTACCTGCCGTTCCCGCCGCAGGTCTCGCTGATCGGCAACGACAAGCTGGCCACCCTGCTGTTCCTGGCCGGCTCTCCGGTGCCGACCGTCCCGACCGTGCGGATCGGGACCGGGCGCGACACCGGCAAGCACGTCTACGAGGTCGCGCTCGGGACCATGACCTACCCGGCCATCGTGAAGCCCTCGGGCTGGTGCGGCGGCGGCGGGATCAACCTGGCCCGCGGCCCCGAGGACGTCCGGGGGCTGGCCAGCCTCGCCCAGGGCGGCGACACCACCCTGGTGGTCCAGCCGTACCTGGGCGACGGCACCGTCGACTACCGGGTGTACGTGGTCGACGGACAGCCGTACGCGGTGATGAAGCGCACCCCCGAGCCCGGCTCCCCGGTCGCCAACGCCAGCCGCGGCGGCACCATGGAGTTCCCCCCGGTGCCCCTCGAACTCGCCGCCGCCACCGCCTGGTTCGCCGAGCGGCTGCCGATCCCGTTCTTCTGCGTCGACTTCCTGTACGACGGCGAGCGGTACTGGTTCTCCGAGCTGGAGCCGGACGGCGTGATCGCCCCGGACCTCACCGACCCGGAGCGCACCCTGCAACGGGACGTCACCCGGGCCCGCTTCGCCGCCTGCCGGGACGGCCACGCGAAGTGGCTGGCCGACGGCGCCCGCCCGCTCACCCTCGACCTCACCCCCTCCCCTGCCCACCGGACGGACCGCCGATGACCGCCTTCTCCCTCTCCCCCGAGGCCGCCGGGCCCCGGCTGCCCGTGGCCCGCCGCACCCTGGAGCGGCTGCGGAGCGTCCCCGCACTGGCCCCGCGCTACCCGAGCCACCTCGACGCCGGGTCCCTGGAGCAGCTCGCCGCACTGCCGCCCCTCGCCAAGGACGATCTCAACACCGCCCTCGCCCACCTGGAACCGGCTGCCGAGCACTCCGCCACCTGGCTGTTCCAGAGCGGCGGCAGCACCGGCGCCCCCAAGGTCGGCTACGCCCCCACCGGCTTCTACATGGCCGGTGTGCACGCCCACTGGCAGCCGCTCGACCGCACCGACGTGTTCGTCAACGCCTGGGGCGCCGGGCGGATGTGGGGCGCGCACTTCCTCGCCGCCGCGCTCGCCGACCTCTCCGGCTGCCGGATCATCGCGCTCGGCTCGGTCGCCGGGGAGGAGTACGGCGACTGGCTGGCCTTCCTGGCCGCGCGCCGGGTGACGGCCATCGGCGGCACCCCCAGCGTGCTGCGGCTCTGGTTCGCGCACGCCCGGGCCGCCGGGGTCGAACTGCCGTCGCTGCGCAAGGTGTTGTGGCTCGGCGAGGCCTGGCAGGAACAGCTGACGGAGGACCTGGCGGCGGTGGCGCCGCAGGCGCGCCGCTGGGGCATGTTCGGCAGCACCGAGACCTGGGTGGTGGGCACCAACACCCCGCACTGCCCGGCGGACGTCTTCCACCCGCTGCCGTCCCAGCTGGTGCACGCCGACGCCGGAGGCCTGCTGGACTTCACCACCCTCGACCCGGAGATGCTCAACCCGGTGCTGCGCTACCGCACCGGCGACGCGGGCGAGTTGACCGCCTGCCCGTGCGGCCGGCCGGAACCGGCGATGCGCGTCCTGGGCCGGCGCGACAGCGTCGTCCAGGTGCGCGGCCTCGGGCTGGACGTGGACGAGCTGATCGCCCGGGCGGAGCGCGAGCCGGGCGTGGCCCGGGCCCAGGTGGTGCTCACCGAGCAGGGCGGCCGGGCCGCCTCCGTGGAGGTGCTGGTGCTGGCCGCCGGCCCCGGTGCCGCCCCCGACGTCGAGCGGCTGCGCAAGGAGCTGTTCGGCGCCACCTTCACCCTCAGCACCGCCTTCCAGCACGACCCCGGGTCCTTCCGGGTGCGACCGGTCGGCGAACTGGTCAGCAACGGCCGCACCGGCAAGACGGCGGCGCTGGTCGTACGGGAGGAGTCGTGACGGCGGCACCCGCGGCGGACGCCGCCCGGAGCGGCACGCAGCCGCCCGCCCGCCCGGCGCCGCTCGGCCGGAGCTTCTCGGTGTTCTGGGCCGGACAGAGCGTCAGCCTGGTCGGCGACAAGGTCACCGTGTTCGTCGTCCCGACCCTGATGATCTTCGTGCTGCACGCCTCCGCCCTCCAGGTCGGTGTGGTGGCGATGGCCCAGTACCTCGGGATCCCACTGCTCGGGCCGGTCGCCGGGGTGCTGGTCGACCGCTGGGACAAGCGACGGACGATGCTGGTCTGCGACCTGGTCCGGCTGGTCGCCGTGGCGGCGATCCCGCTCGCCTACGCGCTGGACGTGCTCTCCACCCCGCTGCTGTTCGGCTGCGTGGCCGTCATCAGCGGCGCGACCATCGTCTTCAACGTCGGCTACCTGGTCGCCGTCCCCGCCGTGGTGCCCGAGGACGGCATGGTCCGCGCCTACTCCCGGCTGGAGGGCAGCGGCTCGGTCGCCGAGGTCGCCGGGCCCTCCGTCGCCGCCGCCCTCTACGGCGCGCTCGGCGTGGCCGCCCTGCTGGTCGACGCGGCCAGCTACCTCGTCTCGGCGGCCTGCTTCCGCTCGATGCGCCCGTGGGGCGAGCGGACGGTCGAGGCCGGGTCGATCCGGGAGCGGCTGACCAGGGGCTTCCGGCTCAACTGGGCCGACCCGGTGCTGCGCCGGGTGGTGCTGGCCGCCGTCACCCTCAACTGCGGCGGGCCGGTGTTCGTCACCGTGCTGCCCGTCCTGGCCTACCGCGGCCTGGACGTGCGGGTCGGTGTCTTCGGCGCGGCCATGTCGGTCGCGGCGGTGGGCGCGCTGGCCGGCGCACTGGTCGCGCCCCGGCTCTCCCGGCGCTTCGGCCTGGGCCGCACGATGGCCTGGTCGCTGCTGCTGCACTGCCTGGTCGGACTCGGCGTGCTCGCCGCGCCCGCTCTGCCCGCCGGACCGGTCATCGCGGTGACCATGGGCTGCTACGGCTTCTTCATGTCCTGCATCAACGTGTGCAGCGCCCCCGCCCGGCAGTCCCGGATGTCCGCGCGCAACCAGGGCGTGATGCACGCCGCCTTCCGCACCGTCACCTGGGGCGTGATCCCGCTCGCCGCGCTGGTCGGCGGCCTGGCCGTCTCGCTGCTCACCGGCCCGCTCGGGATCCTGGACGCCGCCCGGGTGGTGATGGCCGGCGGCACCCTGCTCGCCGCCTGCTCCTTCCTCCCGGCCCTCGGCCTCCAGCCGCTGCTCGACGCGGCCGAACGCGAGCGGGCCGCCGAGGCCGCCGCGTCCGCTCCCGCAGCGCTCCCGGAGGCCGGCGCATGACCGACCCGCACACCGGCCCCGCTGCCCTCACCAGCCCCACCGACCTCGCCGACCCCGCTGCCCCTACCGATCTCACCGACCCCGCCGGGCGGGTCCTGCTGATCACCGGCACCTCCTCCGGCATCGGCCTGGCCACCGCCGTCGCCGCGGCCCGGGCCGGGTACACCACCGTCGCGACGCTGCGCGAGCCCGACCGGGCCGGGCCGCTGCGCGCCGCCGCCGAGGCCGCCGGGGTCACCCTGGACGTCCGCCGACTGGACGTCACCGACCCCGCCTCCGTCACCGCCTGCCTGGACGCGGTGCGGGCGGCGCACGGGCGGCTCGACGCCGTCGTCAACAACGCGGGGGTGTCCAACTCCGACCCGACCGTGGAGATGTCCACCGACGCGGCGCTGCGCGCCAACCTGGAGGTCAACTTCTTCGGCGTCGCCGCGGTCAGCCGGGCCGCACTGCCGCTGCTCCGCGCCTCGGGCGGCCGGCTGGTCACCCTCGGCAGCGTGCACGGCGTGGTCGGCCAGCCCTTCAACGAGGCGTACTGCGCGGCCAAGTTCGCCGTCGAGGGGTTCATGGAGGCACTCGCCCCGGTCGTGGCGGCGCACGGCGTCCTGGTCTCCGTGGTGGTGCCCGGCTTCGTCCCGGACACCCGGTTCGGCGTCTTCCCCGACATCGACCGGACCACCCTCGGCGCCGCCTCCGGCCCGTACGCGCCCACCTTCGCCGGCTACCTCGACTGGGTCGGCGGACAGGGCTGGGAGTCGGCCGGCCAGCCGGCCCGGGAGGTCGCCGAGGTCGTGGTCCGGACCCTGCGCGAACGGCGCCCGCCGTTCCGGGTGCCCACCGGCCCGTGGGCCGCCGACTACCTGGCCGCCAAGCTCGCCGACCCCGACGGCTCCGCCGTCCAGACCCTCGCCCGGACCTGGCTCGGGCAGCCCGCCCCCGCCGTCTGACGTCTCCCTCCCCATCCACGGAGTCCGCCCATGCCCGCGAAACCCCTGGCCGAGCTGATCCGGATCGCCCGCGCCGACTCGCCGTTCTACGCCGAGCTCTACCGCGACCTGCCCCCGGACGTCGACCGGCTCGACCTGCTCCCCGTGATCGACCAGGCCGCGTTCTGGGCCGCCAACACGTGGCCCGACAACCGGGTGCTGACCGGCCCGCTCACCGACGCCGGCGTCTACAAGACCGGCGGCACCACCGGCGTCCCCAAGTTCTCGCCGTGGACCCGCACCGAGCACGCCGACTCGGTGACCGCCTTCGGCGCCGGACTCGTCCGGGCCGGGCTGCGGCCCGGGCACCGGGTGGCCAACCTCTTCACCGCCGGCGAACTCTACGGCGGCTTCCTGTACATCGAGAACGCCCTGCACCACGCCCCCGTGGACAACGTCCGCCTCGGCGTCGGCGGCGCCGCCCCGAACCCGTACGTCGCCGACCTGATCACCGGCTTCGGCGTCCAGGTGCTGGCCGGCGAGCCGATGAAGCTCAGCGCCGTCGCCGAGTGCCTGATCGGGCGCGGCGAGAGCGCCGAGGGGGTGGAACTGCTGCTGTTCGGCGGGGACCTGCTCTTCACCGACCTGCGCCCGCTGCTCTCCCGCGCCTTCCCGAAGGCGGCCGTCGCCTCCGTCGGCTACGCCTCCAACGACGCCGGGCTGGTGGGCGCGCCCGTCCCCGGGGACGACGTCCGGGTCCACGAGGCCTTCGCCGACCGCACGGTGGTGGAACTCCTCGACGAGGTCACCGGCGAGGCGATCACCACGCCCGGCACGCCCGGCCGGGTCGTGGTCACCAACCTCTTCCGCACCCTGATGCCGATCCTGCGCTACCCGACCGGCGACCGCGCCGAGTGGGCGGACGACGGGTGCCGCCGCTTCCGCCTGCTCGGCCGCTCAACCCGACTGCGGCCGGCCCCCGATGACGACGCTCTGCCCCCGGAACTCGGCGATCACCCTGCCGTCCACCCGGCGCACCGTCACGTCGTAGATCCCGCTGCGCCCGGCCCGCGAACGCTCCACCGCCTCGGCGACCAGCTCGTCCCCGACGGCCGCCGGGGCCAGGAAGGCCACCTGCGCGGCCTGGGCGACGGTCACCGGACCGTGGCTGTTGCAGGCGTACGAGAACGCCGCGTCGGCCAGCAGGAACAGGAAGCCACCGTGCGCGGTGCCGTGCCCGTTCACCATCGTCGCGGCCACCGTCATCCGCATCACCGCACGGCCGGTGGACGCCTCCTCCAGGGCGATGCCCAGCGTCCGGCTGGTCTCGTCGCGCTCGTACAGCGCGGCGATCACGGGGTCGAACATGGCGTCGCGGTCCCTCCGTCGGCGGTGTCCGGCCCAGCGTAGGGGACGGACCGCCTCCGGTCACGGGCCGTCGGACCGGTAGTCCGGCAGTCCGGCGGCCCGGCAGTCCGGCAGTCCGGCAGTCCGGCAGTCCGGCAGCCTCACGCCAGGCAGCGGCCGATGACCAGTTCCGGGCGGATCCGGATCCGCAGCGTGTCCGCCGCGTCGGCGGTGCCCCGGCGGACCTGGGCGTGGCCGAGGACGGTGACGAACCAGCCGGAGCCGTCCCGGCCGTCCACCTCGTCGGCCTCGAAGGCGATCACCGCGCCGTCGACCGCCCGGGCCAGTCCGGCCTCGGCGGGTGCGGAGACGAGCACGCCGCCGGGCACCAGCCGGAACGGCACCGGCAGGACGGCCGGGAGGGCGTCGACGGTGTAGACCACCCGTCCGACGTCGGCCCGGCCCAGCAGCTCCAGGGCCCGGTTCCGGTCGAGTTCGCGGAGTTCGGGCAGCGCGGGCCGGTCGGACGAGGAGTGCCGGGGGTCCCGGACCTGATCGTGGTTCATGCGAGCGATGCTCACCCGGGGCCGGGTCCGATCACGAGGGCCGATGGTCCCGGCGGAGCCCGCCGAGGGCCCCGCACCGCGGTACCACCGGCCCCCGGGCCGGTCAGCCCCGGCCACCGCGCAGCGGGGAGGACTGCGCGGCAGCGGACGCCTGGCGCAGCTCGGTGGCGATCAGGGCCGCCTGCACCCGCCGCTCCACGCCGAGCTTGGCGAGCAGCCGCGAGACGTGGTTCTTCACCGTCTTCTCGGCGAGGTAGAGGCGTTCGCCGATCTGCCGGTTGGTCAGGCCCTCACCGATCAGCGCCAGCACCTCCTGTTCGCGCACGGTCAGCCCGGGGCCGGTGGTGACCGGCTGGGCGGGTTCGGCGTCGCTGCGCAGCCGGTTGAGCAGGCGGGTGGCGGCGCCGGGGTCGAGCATCGAGCGGCCGGAGGCGACGGTGCGGACGGCGGCGACCAGGTCGGTGCCGCTGATCTGCTTCAGCACGTAGCCGGCGGCGCCCGCCATCACGGCGTCCAGCAGTGCCTCCTCGTCGTCGAAGGAGGTGAGCATCAGACAGGCGAGGTCGGGCATCCGGGAGCGCAGTTCACGGCAGACCGACACGCCGTCGCCGTCGGCCAGCCGGACGTCCAGCACGGCGACGTCGGGGCGCAGCGCCGGCACCCGGACCAGCGCCTGCTCGGCGGTCGCGGCCTCGCCGACCACCTCCAGGTCCGGCTCGCCGTCCAGCAGGTCGTGCACCCCGCGGCGCACCACCTCGTGGTCGTCCAGCAGGAACACCCGGACCGGGGCCGGGGTCCCGGCCCCCTCCGTCTTGGTCGCCATCACGCGGCTCCACCTTCGTCACCCCCGCACACTCCCAGCGGGGCCCAGGGCATCATCACCCGCGGCGCGGCCGGGTCCCAGGGTCGAACGGCCCCATTGCGCCGGGTTCAGCGCCCCGGACGGCGGACGTTCCCCAGCCCCATCAGCAGGAACGCGAGGGCGACCGCCGCGCCGCTGACCGCGGCCAGGACCACGCGCGGGCCGGCCCCGCCGCCGCCCGACAGCAGGATCGCCGCCGCGCCCAGCGAGGCGACGGCGGCGCCGACCACCAGCCAGCCGGCGAGGGCGACGGCGAGCGGCCGGCCGGTGCGCGGTGCCGGGCCGGTGTCCAGCGCGGCCCAGCGCGCCGCCGTCTCCCGCACCTCGCGCCGGCGGTCCCGGAGCGCCCGCACCCGCAGCGCCGTGCCGCCGACCAGACCGGCGAGGGCGATCTGCGCGGCGGGCCGCCAGTCCGGTACGACGAGCAGCAGTCCGCCCGCCAGCGCGAGCGCCGCCCACCACAGCACGCAGGCCGCCGCGGCGGTCCGGGTGGAGCGGGGGCGGTCGGCACCGGCCTGGAGGTCGGCGATGGCGGGCAGGTACCAGACACAGCCGCTCGCGGTGAGGGCAGCGGTGCCGATGGCGAGAACGGTGTGGTTCACGACCCGGCCTTCCTGGTCACGAAGGGGTGAGGGAGCGGGGCCGTCCCCGCCCGCCCGGGGGCAGCGACGCGGGCGGGGACGGCGTTCGGGGGGCGGCCTCAGCCGTCCGAGGGGGGCGGGTCGTCGGTCGCGGCGGTCGCGGTGGACGACGCCGGGGCGCCGGACGCCACGGTCGGTGCGGCCGGTGCGGCCGGTGCGGTCGAGGAGGCGGCGGGGCCCGAGGACACCCGCGCCCGGTCCGCCCGGCTCAGCGGCCGGTCGTACTTCACCGGCTCCACGTCGCCCAGGTGGGCGGCGGGCTTGCCGCTGTGCACCAGGACGTCGCGGGCCGCGATGTCCGGGTGGTGGAGGTCGAAGGCCGGGGATTCGGAGCGGATCCGGGGCAGCTTGACGAAGTTGTGCCGCGGCGGCGGGCAGGAGGTCGCCCACTCCAGGGACCGGCCCCAGCCCCACGGGTCGTCCTCGGTGACCTTCTCGCCGTACTTGGCGGTCTTCCAGACGTTGTAGAGGAACGGCAGGATCGACAGGCCGAGCAGGAAGGAGCCGATGGTCGAGACGGTGTTCAGGGTGGTGAACCCCTCCGAGGCCAGGTAGTCGGCGTAGCGGCGGGGCATGCCCGCCGCGCCGAGCCAGTGCTGCACCAGGAAGGTGGCGTGGAAGCCGACGGTCAGCGTCCAGAAAGTGATCTTGCCGAGCCGCTCGTCGAGCTTCTTGCCGGTCATCTTCGGCCACCAGAAGTGGAAGCCGGCGAACATCGCGTACACCACGGTGCCGAAGAGCGTGTAGTGGAAGTGGGCGACGACGAAGTACGAGTCCGAGACGTGGAAGTCGATCGGCGGCGCGGCGAGCAGCACGCCGGTCAGACCACCGAAGAGGAAGGTGACCAGGAAGCCGACCGTCCAGAGCATCGGGGTCTCGAAGCTCAGCGAGCCCTTCCACATCGTGCCGACCCAGTTGAAGAACTTCACACCGGTCGGGACCGCGATCAGGAAGGTCATGAAGGAGAAGAACGGCAGCAGCACCTGCCCGGTGACGTACATGTGGTGCGCCCACACCGTCACCGACAGGCCCGCGATGGCCACCGTCGCGGCGATGAGTCCCGCGTAGCCGAACATCGGCTTGCGGCTGAACACCGGGATGACCTCCGACACGATGCCGAAGAACGGCAGCGCCAGGATGTACACCTCCGGGTGCCCGAAGAACCAGAACAGGTGTTGCCACAGCATCGCCCCGCCGTTGGCCGGGTCGAAGACGTGCGAGCCGAACTTGCGGTCGCACTCCAGGGCCAGCAGCGCGGCGGCCAGCACCGGGAAGACCATCAGCACCAGCACCGAGGTGAGCAGCACGTTCCAGCAGAAGATGGACATCCGGAACATCGTCATGCCCGGGGCGCGCATACAGATGATCGTGGTGATGAAGTTGACGGCGCCGAAGATGCTGCCGAAGCCGGAGAGCGTCACGCCCATGATCCACATGTCGGAGCCGACGCCGGGCGAGTGGACCGCGTCGGACAGCGGCGCGTAGAGGAACCAGCCGAAGTCGGCGGCGCCCTGCGGGGTGGCGAAGCCGGCGGCGGCGATCAGCGAGCCGAACATGAACAGCCAGAAGGACAGCATGTTCAGCCGCGGGAAGGCCACGTCCGGGGAGCCGATCTGCAGCGGCATGATCCAGTTCGCGAAGCCCGTGAACAGCGGCATCGCGAACAGCAGCAGCATCACCGAGCCGTGCATGGTGAAGGCCTGGTTGAACTGCTCGTTGGAGAGGATCTGGGTCCCCGGCCGGGCGAGTTCGGCACGCATGACCAGGGCGAGGACGCCGCCGATCAGGAAGAACGCGAACGACGACACCAGGTACATGGTGCCGATCGTCTTGTGATCGGTGGTGGTCAACAGCCTGACCAGGGCCGAACCGGGCCTCCTGGCCCGAACCGCCGCGGCCGGTACGGCCGTCGGCGGTCGCGTGGGGTCGCCCTGTGCCTGGATGGCGCTCAAGGACCCACTCCTTAGGAACGTCGTACGAATGATTGGCGCTCCATGATCCGAACAGGCCGCCCCCCGGCCCCAGGGCCCTTGGGCCCGCCCGCCCGGGGCCGCTGGACCCGAGTTCCCGGCGCCGGACCGGGACTTCCCGACCGGTGAGCCGGGACCTCCCGGCCGTCGGCCCGTCCACTCGGGCCGTGCTCGCCCGACTGCGGAGCCCCGGTCGAGAACCACCGGAGCACCGCCCTCCCCGCACACCCGAACACCCGGCCGGCGAACGCCCGTACGCCGGCCGCGCACCGGGCCCCGGCGCCGTCGCGCACCCGGCCCGACCTGCCGGAACACCGTCCGCACCGCGGTGCGGAACACCCCGCCGGTCCGGCCCCCGGACGCCCCGGTTGTGAGGACGGCGTGCGCGAACCGGCCCGATTCCGTGCCCTTCAGCCCCGATCGACCGTCAAGTAGCCTGCGCGCAGCGACGACCGCGGTCGAACCGTCGGTCGCACCGCGCACCGCACCACGCACCGCAATACGCACCGCACCGCACCGCACCCGCCCACGCACAGCCCGCCCACGCACAGCCCTCACCCTCGCCGGACGGTCACGCCCCGCCCTCGCCCCGGAGGTACGCCGATGCCCCTGGCCCAGCCCGCCGCCGCCACCCGGCTGCGCTTCTCCGTCCTCGGCCCGCTCACCGGCGAGGCCGCCGGCCGGCCGCTGGCCCTCGGGCCGCTGAAGCAGCGGCTGGTGCTGGCCGTCCTGCTGAGCCGCGCCAACACGGCCGTCCCGGTCGACCTGCTCACCGACGCCGTCTGGCCGGAGGAGCCGCCGCGCACCGCCCGCAAGAACCTCCAGGTCTACATCTGCACCCTGCGCACCCTGCTCGGCCGCGAGGAGGGGCCCGACCGGCTGGTCCACTCGGCCGGCGGCTACCTGCTCCGGGCGGCCGAACCCGAGCTCGACCTGCTGCAGTTCCGCGCCCTCGCCAGGGCCGGCCGGGCCGCGGCCGACGGCGGCGCGCTCGCCCCCGCCGCCCGGCTGCTGCGCCAGGCCCTCGACCTGTGGCACGGCGCGCCGCTCGCCGACCTGCGCTCCTCACCCGCCGTCGAGGCCGAGGCACGCCGGTTGGAGGCCCGCTGCCTGGGCGTCCACGAGGACTGGGCGGAGACCGAGTTGGAGCTGGGCAACGCCGCGGACGTCGTGGAGGAGCTGGCCGAGCTCGCCGAGCGCCACCCGCTGCGCGAACGCCTCCAGGCGGCCCGGATGAACGCCCTCCACCTCTCCGGCCGCCAGGCCGAGGCGCTCGCCGTCTACGACACCCACCGCCAGCTGCTCGCACGCGAGTTGGGCCTTGAGCCGAGCCCCGCGCTGACCGCCCGCTACCGCGAGCTGCTCGCCCGCGGCCGGACCGGGCCCGCCGCGGCCCGCCCGGAGCGCGGCACCGCCCCGCACGGCGACCTGCTGCCCGCCGACACGGCCGACTTCACCGGCAGGACGGCCGAACTGCGCGAACTGGTCGACCGGTTGGGCGAGGGCAGCGGCCGCGTCACGGTGCTCTCCGGGCCGGCCGGCAGCGGCAAGACCGCGCTCGCCGTCCACGCCGGCCGGCTGCTCGCCGACCGTTTCCCGGACGGCCGGCTGCTGGTGCGGCTGCGCACCGGCGACGGCACCCCGCGTGCGCTGCCCGAGGTGCTCGCCGAACTGGCCTCCCTCACCGCCCGGCCGGGCGCCTCCCCGGCGGATCGCGCCCCCGCCGACCCCGGCCGGGCCACCGCCCTCTGGCGCGCCTCGCTCGCCGGCCGCCGGATGCTGCTGGTCCTGGACGACGCCCCGGACGAGGCCGTGGTCCGGGAACTGCTGCCGGGTCACGGCCCGAGCGCCGTCCTGGTCACCTCCCGCAGCCAGCTCGCCGGGCTGGCCTCGGTGCACCGGACCACCGTCCCGCCGCTCACTCCCGCCGAGGCCCTGGAACTGCTCGGCCGCATCGTGGGCACCGGCCGGATCGGCACCGACCGCGCGGCCGCCGCCCGGATCGTGGACGCCTGCGGGCTGCTGCCCCTCGCCGTCCGGGTGGCCGGCACCCGGCTGGCCGTGCTGCGCCACCTGCCGCTCGCGGAGTACGCGGCCCGGCTGGAGGACCCGGCGGGCGCCCTGGACGAGCTGGAGGCCGGGGACGTCACCGTCCGGGACCGGCTCGACTCGGGCTGGCGGGACCTCACCGACCAGGGCCGCCTCGCCCTCGCCCGGCTCGCCGCCCTGCCGCTGTCCCTGCTCTTCACCCTCCCCGAGGCGGCCGCCGCCCTCGGCCGCCCCGAGCGGCTGGCCCTGCGCACCCTGGAGGCGCTCACCGACACCGGGGCCGTCACCTCGCCCACCGGGGAGGTCACCGCCCACGCCGCGCTCTACGCGCTCCCCCGGCTCACCCACCTGCACGCCCGCGAGCACGCCGCGGACCCGCTCACCGTGGTCTCCTGACGCCGCGATCTCCTGACGCCGCGCCGGGGCCGGAGGCAGCCGCGAAGGGCCCGGGGACGGCTGCCCCCGGGCCGCCGGGCCACCGAGCCCCCGAGTCACCGGCCTTCCCGGCCGCCTGGCCCCCCGGCCACCCGGCCGCCCGGCCCCCCAGCCCCCGGCCTCACCCCAGGGTCAGCAGGTCCAGCACGTCCCCCCGCTCCTCCTCCAGCCCCCACAGCCCCAGCAGCACACCCGCCGCCCCGGTGTGCAGGTCCGCCGAGAACCGGCGCAGCCGCATCCCCGGCACCAGCAGCCCCTCGGGCCGCGCCACCAGGTGCCACTGCAGCCGCGCCACCTGCCCGGCCACGGCCTCCGGCGCGCCGCCCAGCCCCCGCAGCGCCAGGGTCAGCCCGACCCGTCCCCGGAACAGCCCGGGTTCCCGGACGAACCCGGGCCCGCAGACCGTCCGGACGTCGGCCAGGAACTCCTGCCCGCCGGGCAGTGCGGCCGTCTCCAGGTACTCCCGGAGCACCAGCGCGATCCCGCTGCTCCCCCGGTCCAGGTAGGCCAGCCGCCGTCCGGCCTCCAGCACCTGCAGCGACCCGTCCGGCACCCGTACGCACTGCGCCACGGCGCGCTCCAGCGCCAGCCGCGCCGCGTCCAGCAGCCACGGCTCGCCGGTCCGGCGGTAGAGCCGCAGCTGCAGCAGGGCGATGCCCGCCAGCCCGTACAGCAGCCCGGCCGCCGAGGGCGCGTCCAGCCCGTCCACCGGCTCGCCGCGGACCACCGCCGCCAGCTCGCAGGCGTCGGCCAGCGCGTCCGCCTCCTCCCGCCGGCCGCCCAGCGCCTCCGCCAGCCGCAGCCGGGCGAGCGCGGCACCGGCCCGCCCGCCGAACAGGCCGACCTGGCGCGCCGGACGGGCGGTGCGGGCCGCCGCCAGCAGTTCCGCGGCCGCCTCCGCCCGCCCGGTGCGGGCCAGCACCACGGCGGTGCCGAGCGGGCCGTCGTACAGCCCGCCCGTGCCCGGCCGGGCCCCGCGCCGGCGCAGTGCCGCGACCAGCCAGTCGGCGTACTCCTGCGGCCAGTCGGCGCCTGCCCGGTGCAGCGCGTACAGCACGCCGGCGGCGCCGTGCGCGACGCCCGTGCCGCCGTCGGCGAACCCGGCGACGTCCCCGGGGAAGAGCCGGTCCGGCCGGTCGGGGGTGGCTCCCGCGTGGATGCCCGCGACCAGTTCGCGGCGGGCCCGCGTCCAGGACGGGCCGTCCAGCAGCTCCCGGCCCCGCCGTTCGCTCACCGACTCCGTCCGCGCCGTCAGCACCCCTGGACGCACCGGCCCCTCCTCCGGCCCGAGTCCGAACCACTCCCGCGCCCGCCGTTCCAGCGCCGTGAGCTTCCCCTCGTCGCGGTCGGCCAGCTCCAGCACCGGCATCAGCAGCATCAGCCAGGTCGCCCACAGCATGTACCGGTCCGCGTCGGTGCCGTCGAGCCCCGGCGGGATCCGCAGCCCGGCCGCGCCGGCCGCGGGCACCAGCCGGTCGTCCGCCTCCGCCGCGTACTCGAAGTCCACCAGCACCACCGAACCGTCCGGCCGGAGCCGCACGTTGGCCGGGTGCAGGTCCCCGAAGCGCACACCCCGCCCGTGCAGCGCGCCGAGCGCCTTCTCCAGCCCGGCGACCACCCCGTCGACCCACTGCGCGTACTCGGCGCGCTGCTCGGCCGTGCAGTCCTGGTGCACCAGCGGGTAACGCCGGACCGCCTCGTCGAACAGCTGGACGCCCTCGACGTGCTCCTGCACGAGGAAGGTGTGCTCCCACACCGTCCGCACCTCGTGCAGCCGGGGCACGCAGTCCAGTCCGGCCAGCCGCTCCAGCGCCCACTGTTCGCGCCGCAGCCGGGTCACCGCGTCCGCCCCGGCGGCGTCCAGTCCGGCGTGCGGACGGGCTTCGCGCAGCACGACCCGCTCCCCGGTGCCCGGGCGCTCGGCGAGGTAGATCCCGCCGGCGGCGGAGAACTGCAGCACCTCCAGGATCCGGTACGGCAGGTCCCCGACGGCCGCGTCCCGCGCGGCCAGGTGCGGGCGCAGCACCTCGGGCGGCTCGACCCACTCCGGCAGCCGGAACACCGGCTCGCGCGGGTCCGGGACGAGGGTGCCGGAGGGGTCCCGCAGCGCGGGCACCAGCCGTCCGGCCCCGTCCTCGCACCAGAGTTCGACGAACGCGCCGTAGCGCGCGTACACCGGGGCGGTGCCGATCCGCAGGTCGGTCAGCACGTACGGTCCGGGGCGGCCGTCCAGTTCCCGTGCCAACTCCTCGGCCAGTGCGGCGAATTCCGCGTCCGACCGGGGGTAGGCGGTGATGAACTTGCCGCTGCTCCCGCGCCCGGTGAACTTGCCGTTGGCGACCCGCAGCGCCGCCGCGCTGCGCAGGAACTTGAACGCCACCCGGCGCTGCGCGCAGATCCGGTGGACGACGTCCAGCGTCTCCTCGGCGCCGTCCTCCACCGCCGACACGTGCAGCTTCCAGCCCTGCTCCGGCAGCGGGACGCCGTCGGGCCGCAGCACCGTCCACAGCCCCCGCTGCTCGCGTCGCCAGCCGGCGGGCGGTTCGCCGAGCCCCGGCGCGTAGCGGCTCGCCCGGTCGCGCAGTCGGCCCGGGGTGTCGTAGTACATCGGGTCGGCGAGGCAGTACAGCTGGGTCTCGTGGGCGCCGGCCATGGCGCGCCTCCTCTTCCGGTCGCTCCGGGGCGGGTGGTGCGGGGCGGGTCAGACGGCGGGCACCGGCACCGGTCCGCGCCGCACCGGCGGCGCCCAGGTGACCACGGCCGCGCACAGCGCGATGGCGAGGGCGAGCAGCCCGAAGGTCCGGGTGCCGCCGACCGCGCCGAGCAGGGTGCCGCCCACCAGCGGGCCGAACGGCTGGATCAGGGTGGAGAGGAAGCCGGCGGCGCTCTGCACCCGCCCGATCCGGTCCGGCGGCGCGGCGAGCAGCATGCCGGAGACGAAGCCGATGCTGGCGACGGTGGACAGGCACATGCAGGCCGCGCAGAGCAGCCCGATCACCAGCGGCACCCGGGTCACCGCCAGCACGCCCGCCGTCAGCGCGGAGGCCCAGCAGGCGAGCGCCACCAGGCTGCCGTCGCGCGCCCGGGCGCCCAGCCTCGGGGCGAGCAGCGCACCCGCCAGCGCTCCGGCCGCGGTGCAGGAGACCACGGTGCCGCCGCCGACGCCGGAGCGGCCGCCGTCGGAGGCGACGGCCAAGGTGGCGAACATCAGCGCGCTGAAGGCGAAGTTCATCCCCAGGCCGAAGATCAGCAGCAGGGTGCGCAGGTAGGGCTGCTGCCAGATGAAGGCCAGCCCGGCGGTCAACTCCTGCTTGCTGAAGACCGATCCGCTCTTCTCGGCGGGTTTCGAGCGGGTCCGGATCAGGGCCACGCAGACCGTGGACAGCAGCAGTCCGACGCCCTCGGCGAGGAACGGCAGCACCGGGTGCCAGGCGAACAGGGCGCCGCCGCCGATCGGTCCGGCCAGCCGGGCCGCGGCGCCGCGCGCCTGCATCCGGGACGAGGCCTCCCGGGCCTGGTCGCGCGGCACCACCGCGCGCAGCAGGGCGCCGGCGGCGGGCCCGTAGACGCTGGAGATCAGCGCCCCGGCGGCGGCGACCAGCAGCACCAGCGGCAGCGGGGTGTGCCCGCGCAGCACGGCGACGACCAGGGCGCAGACCGCGAGCAGGCTGCCGACGTCGCAGATCCGCATCAGCCGCCGCCGCTCGATCCGGTCGGCGAGCACGCCGCCGGGCAGCATGGTGAGCAGCAGCGCACCGACCGAGACGGTGCCGATGGCGCCCGCCCGGGCGGCCGAGCCGGTCTCCCGAAGGACGAGCAACGGCAGGGCGATCGAGGCGAGTTGGGAGCCGAGCGAGGCCAGCAGGCCGCCGGCCCAGAGCAGCCGGAAGTCCCGGTTGCGGGCGAGCGGGGTGGGCTCCATGGCCGTCCTCCTGAGGGCGTGACATCGGGCCGGGGTGACATCGGGCCGGGGCGGCCCCGTGTCGACGGGACCGCCCCGGAAGCCTTGCGCCGGCCGGCCGCCGGGGGCGAGGGTGCGCCCGTCCCCGCGTCCGGCCCGGTGGTTCGATCCGCGACCGGTCGGTCAGGCCGAGGTCTCGGCGCCGCCGACGTAGCTGATCAGGCTGAAGCAGTTGCCGTCCGAGGCCTCGGCGAGGACCTTCATCGACTGCAGGTCCAGGACGTTGGCGGCGTGCGCCTCGACCTCCGGGGTCTCCTCGCCGTTCTCGCCGACGTTCTGGTCGATGTTCTCAGCCATGGTCGAACTCCCTTCCACAGGTGGGCCGTCACGGTGACGGCGGGCGGCTGCCCGCCGCACCGACCATGGTGGGAGGGGCCGGCTGCGCCCGGCTTCGGCGGCGGTTGGCCACCGGTATGGCCGCAGGCCGGGGCCCCGCCGGCGGCGCCCGCCCGGCGGCGCGGGGTGCCCTCCGGCCCCGCAGCACCCCGCGCGGCCTGCGGCCATACCGATCGCCGGGCGTTCCCGAACCGGGCCCGAAGCCGCCGCCGCAACCCTGGCCCGAGTACCCGAACACCCCCTGCGCCCGGCTGTCCGGGCGTCCGGACAGCCCCGCGCCCGAGCATCCGCACCGCCCGCGCCCCGTACGCCCCGCACCGCGGAGGACGACCGAAGGACGGCCCCCATGCCCTGCCCACTCTGCGCCCAACTCGTCGCCACGAACGACCAGTTCTGCCCCTCCTGCGGCACGCCCCGGGCGGCCGCCCTCGACCTGGCCGCCGAGGAGCGCAAACTGGTCACGGTGGTCTTCTGCGATCTGGTCGACTCCACCGCGCTGTCCGGCGCGCTCGACCCGGAGACCCTGCGCGAGGTGATCCTGCGCTACTTCGAGCGGATGCACCACCGGATCGAGGCGCACGGCGGCACCCTGGAGAAGTTCATCGGCGACGCCGTGATGGCCGTCTTCGGCGTGCCGGTGATCCGGGAGGACGACGCCCACCGGGCGCTGGCCGCCGCGCTCGCCATGCTGGAGGACCTGGAGGACCTCAACACCGAGCTGGACGCCACCCTCGGGGTCCGGCTGGACGTCCGGATCGGCGTCAACACCGGTCAGGTGGTGGCGGGTTCGGATGCCTCGGCGCGCCAGGCGCTGATCTCCGGCGAGACCGTGAACATCGCCGCCCGGCTGCAGACCCAGGCCGCCCCCGGCCAGGTGCTGATCGGCCCGCAGACGCTGCGCGCGGCCGGCCCGGCCGCCCAGGTGGACGAGGTCGGCCCGCTGCGGCTCAAGGGCAAGGCCGAGCCGGTCACCGCCTACCGCCTGGTCGGCCTGGACGAGGACGACCCGGAGCTGCTGCGCCGCTTCGACGTTCCGCTGGTCGGCCGGGATCGCGAACTGGCCGCCCTGGACGCCGCGTTGGCCCGGGTGGCAGGCGGTTCGGGGGCCGAGCTGCTGCTGGTGGCGGGCGAGGCCGGGATCGGCAAGACCCGCCTGGTGCGCGAGTGGCGCGAGCGGGTGGGCCGGCGCACCGCGCGCTGCGGCACCGCCCGGTGCCGCAGCTTCGGCGAGCAGGGCGTGCTGGCGCCGCTCGCCGAGGCGGTGCGCACCCTGCTGGACGAGCCCGAGGGCGCGGCCCCGGCCGAGGCGCTGGCCCGGCTGGACGAGGCGACCGCGCCGGGGATCGGCGCCGGGCGGTCGCTGGAGCTGCTGGCCGCGATCCTGCGCGGCCGCACCGTGGAGCGCCCCGCCGTCCTCGTCCTGGACGACTGCCAGTGGGCCGGCCCGGTCCTGCTGGACGCCGCCGAGCGGCTGGTCGAGCTGCTCGGCTCGGCTCCCGTGCTGCTGCTCGGTCTGGCGCGGCCCGAGCTCCAGGCCGCCCGCCCGGAGCTGCCGACGCTGCCGGTCGGCGGCCTGTCCTGGGACGAATCGGCACTGTTGGCCGCCCAGTTGACCGAGCTGAGCGCCCACCAGGACACCGTTCCGACCCGGTTGCTGGAGCGCGCCGAGGGCAACCCGCTGCACCTGGAGGAGCTGCTGGCCGCCCTCACCGAGGCCGAGGGCCCCGCCCTGGCCGACGAACTCCCGCCCACCGGACGGGCGTTGCTCAGCGCCCAGATCGACGGGCTGGAGCGCGACGAGCGCGCCACGCTGGACCTCGCCGCCGTCCTCGGACGCGCCTTCACCGCCGCCGAACTGGCCGAACTCGCGCACGGCGGCTCCGATCAGGACGCCTTCGCCGATCCCGAGGACGACGTCTTCACCGGCCCGATCGACGGCCTGCCGGTCGGTCCGCCCGCCGAGGCGGACGGCACCCCGCCCCGGCTGCACGCCGCGCTCGCCCGGCTGGCCGAGCGCCGCCTGGTCGAACCGACCGGCACCGGCTACCGGTTCAGCAGCGGCCTGGTCCAGGAGTCGGTCTACCAGTCGATGTCCAAGCGGGCCCGCGCCGAGCGCCACGAACGGGCCGCCGACCTGCCGGCCGTCCGCTCCACCGGGCCCGCCGCCGTCGGCGGCCACCTGGAGCGCGCCCACCGCTACCGGCTGGAACTCGGCCTGCTGGACGCCCGCACCGACACCCTGCGCACCCGGGCGGCCGCCGCCCTGGGCGCCGCCGGGGCCCGGGCCCTGGCCGGCGCCGACCTGCCCACCGCCACCGACCTGCTGGAGCGCGCCGTCCGGCTGCACTACCCCAACGAGCGCGCCGCCGGCCCCGTGCTGCGCCGCCTCGGCGAGGCCCGCCTCGCCCTCGGCCGCGCCGACGAGGCCCTGCCCGTCCTCGCCCAGGTGCGCGACGCGGCCGCCGACCCGCTGGACGCCGCGCACGCCCGGCTCGCCCTGGCCGCCCGCGGCCTGCCGCCCGGCCAGGACCAGCCCGCCGCCACCGCGCGCGCCGTCCTGCCGCTGTTCACCGACACCGGGGACGACCTCGGCCGAGCCCGCGCCCTGCTGCGGCTGGCCGAGGAGCACCTGCTGGCCGGGCGGCACACCGAGGCCGAGCAGCTGCTGGACCAGGCCCTCGACCGGGTCTCGCGCACCGACGCCGAGCTGGACCGGGCCGCCGTGCTGGCGGCGCTGGCCGCCTCGCTGCTGGCCGGCCCCGAGCCCGTCCCGAACGCCACCTTCCGGCTGCGGGCCCTGCTCGCCGAGCACGGCGCCGGGCGCCGGACCGTCCGGGTCGCGCTGAACGGCCCGCTGGCCGTCCTGCTGGCCCTGCGCGACCGCCCCGACGAGGCCGAGCTGCTGCTCGCCGAGGCCAACGGCCTGGCCGGGGAGCTGTCGCTGGCCGAGGCGATGGTGGCGCTGCCCGCGCTGACCGCCCAGGCGGCGGCCGCCACCGGCCAGTGCGGCCAGGCCCTGGACCTGCTGGCCGACGCCGCCGAGATCGCCCGTCACCAGGGCACCGCCGCGCCGCTGCCGCGCCTCGCCCTCACCACCGCCCGGGTCCTGCTGGACACCGACCGTCCGGCCGAGGCCGCCCAGCACCTGGACGGCGCGGACGCCGCCGCCGCGCTGCCGCCGGTGCTCGCGATCGAGCTGGACGCGCTGCGCGGCCGGCTCGCCGCCGCCCGGGGCGAGGTCCAGCCCGCGCTGGACCTGACCGCGGCCGCCCTGGACGCCGCCGGGGCCACCGAATCGCTGCTGCTCCAGGCGCTCACCGCGGTCGACCGCGCGCACGCCCTGCTGCTGCTCGGCCGCCCCGCCGAGGCCGCCGAGGCCGCCGCCACCGCCCGGGACCGCTTCGCCGCCAAGGGCCACCTGCCCGGCGTGCGGCGGGCCGAGCGGCTCGGGGGCACCCGGTGAGCGGCCCGGCCGGCCTCACCTGGAGCCTGCGCGACCGCTCCCCCGCCGACCTCCCGGTGCTGGCCGACGCCCTCGGGGCGGACGCGGTCGCGTCCGGGGCCCCCGACGCCGGCGACGCGGGCACCGGCAAGGGCGTGCGGGTCTGCGTGGTGGACTCCGGCGTCGAGCCGGACCACCCGCTGGTCGGCCCGCTGCAGGGGTCCTGGGCGGTGGTCAAGGACCCGGTGACCCGGGAGCTGACCGTCCGCCCGGACACCGCCGGCGACACCTGCGGCCACGGCACCGCCTGCGCCGGCATCATCCGCCGCACCGCCCCGGACTGCGAGCTCTACAGCGTCCGGGTCCTCGGCGAGCGCTTCACCGGCACCGGCGACATGCTGATCGCCGGGCTGCGCTGGGCCGTCCGGCAGGGCTTCGACGTCGTCAACCTCAGCCTCTCCACCACCCGGACCCGCTTCCTGGAGGAGCTGCACGCGATCGCCGACGACGCCTACTTCGCCCGCACCGCGATCGTCGCCTCCGCCCACAACACCCCGGTGGAGAGCTTCCCGTGGCGCTTCTCCTCGGTCATCTCGGTCGGCAGCCACCAGGAGGACGACCCGGCCCTGCACCTGTACAACCCGGCGCCGCCGGTGGAGTTCTTCGCCCCCGGCCAGAACGTCCGGGTGCCCTGGCTCGGCGGCGCCACCATCCGCACCACCGGCAACAGCTTCGCCACCCCCTACGTGGCCGGGCTCTGCGCCCGCATCCTGTCCCGGCGGCCGCGGCTGACCACCTTCCAGCTCAAGAGCGCGCTCTACCTCACCGCGGCCAACGTCCAGGTCCCGACCACCCCCACCCCGGAGGCGCCCGATGACGCTCAGCACTGACCCCGCCGTCGATCCGCTGGCCCGCGAGCTGCTGCAGTCCGTGGTGGACGTCGCCCGGGCGATCTTCGACGCGCAGGCCGGCTCGGTCTGCCTGCTCGACGAGTCGGCCGGGGAGCTGGTCTTCCAGGCCGTCTCCGGGCGCGGCGAGGAGTCCCTGGTCGGCCGCCGCTTCCCGGCCGGCCGGGGCATCGCCGGCTGGGTCGCCGCCTCGGGCGAGCCGATGGTGGTCGACGACCTGGGTGCGAACCGCACCTTCGACCGGGACTTCGCCGAGTCCACCGCCTACGTCCCGAACGCCCTGATGGCCGCGCCGCTCACCCACGGCAGCCGGGTCCTCGGCGTCCTGGAGGTGCTGGACCCGGCCCCGCAGGCCCGCGCGAGCCTGCCCGAGCTGGACCTGCTGGCCATGTTCGCCCGTCAGGCCGCCGCCGCCCTGCGGGTCCTCGCCGACCGGGCCCCCGCCCCGGAGCCGGCCCCCGACCGCGCCGCCGCCCTCGGCCTCCTCGCCGACCTGGAGGAGCTGCTGCGCCGTCAGCCGTGACCCGGCGCTGCCCGCCAACGGTGACCGGCGCCGGGCCGTCGGCCGCCAGCGGTGACCGGCGCCGGGCCGTCGGCCGCCAGCCGTGACCCGGCGCCGGGCCGTCGGCCGTCAGCCCTGACCCGGAGCTGCCCGTCGGCCCTGACCCGGCGCCAGGCGGAGGAGCTGCCCGCGCTCCAGCGCCGCGTACACCGCGCCGTCGGGGGCGACGGCGATGCCGTGCGGCTCGGCGCCGGCGCCCGGGACCGGGTACCCGTCCGGCCGCCCGTCCGGGCCGAGCACCCCGATCCGGCCGGCGCCCCACTCGGTGAACCAGAGTCGGCCGTCCGGCGCCGCCGCGATCGCGTGCGGCTTGGCGGCCCGGTCGGCCAGCGGGTGCTCGCTCACCTCGCCGTCGACGGTGATCCGCCCGACCAGCCCGCCGCCGATGCCGACGTACCAGAGGGCGCCGTCCGCCCCGGCGGTGATCCCGACCGGCGCGGTGCCCGGGGTCGGCAGCCGGTGGACGGTCACCTCCCCGTCCGTGCCGATCCGCGCCACCGCGTCCGCCCGGTTGAGCGTGCACCACAGGGCGCCGTCCGGACCGGCCGTGATCAGCGCCGGGAAGGCCCCGGTGACCGGCAGCGGGTATTCGGTCACCTCGCCGTCCACGGTGATCCGCCCGATCCGGTCCGCGTTCGTCTCGGTGAACCACAGCGCCCCGTCCGGCCCGGCGGCGATGCCGTACGGCCCGGCGTCCGCCGTGGGCACCGCGAACGAGTCGACCCGCCCGTCCACCGTGATCCGCCCGATCCGGTGGTCCCGCATCCGGCTGAACCACAGTGCCCCGTCCGGACCGGCCGCGATCACCGCCGGTCCGCAGTCCGGCGCCCCGAGCCCGTGGTGCCGCACCGTCCCGTCCGCTGCCAGCCGCCCGATCTCCCCGCTGTGCACCAGCGTGAACCACACGCCGCTGTCCGGCCCCACGGCCACCCCGTACGGCCCTGCCCCCCGGTCGGACACCTCGATCAGTTCCACGGACACCCCTCCCTTTGCTATCGCGACTCCTGTCGCGTTAGAGATGCTGCCATGCCCGCACCCCCACCACAAGCGGATTACGCGTCCCGCCCCGGGAGACCGCGCAGGACCGAGATGACCCCCGTGGCCGCCGCGCAGACCGGCACCGCGAGCAGGGCGCCGATGATCCCGGCGATGCCGGAGCCGGCCACCACGGCGACCATGATGGTCGCCGGGTGCAGCTCGACCGTGCGGCTCTGGATGACCGGCTGCAGGACGTTGCCCTCGATCATCTGGACGGTGAGCACCACCCCGAGGGCCCAGAGCGCCGTGCCGAGACCGCCGTCGGCGAGGGCGACCAGGACCGCCACCGTGCCGGACAGGAACGCCCCGACGAAGGGGATGTAGGCGCCCATGAAGACCAGCGCGCCGAGGCCGGGCGCGCCGGGCACCCCGAGGGCGAGCAGGCCGATGGTGATGAAGCCCGCGTCGATCAGGGCGATCAGCGTGGTGCCGCGCATGAAGCCGGCCATCGCCGCGAAGGCCCGCTCCGCACAGGCGATGACGGTCTCGGCGCCGCGCCCGGGCAGGTAGGAGCGGATGGCGTCGCCGGTGCGGTGCCCGTCGCGGAGGAAGAAGAAGACCAGTGCGAGCGCCAGCACCCCGCCGGTGATCAGCTGGGTGAGCAGCCCGAGTCCGGACAGCACGCTGGTCGTCAGGGTCGAGACCAGCGAGTTGGTCTCGCCCTTGGCGTTGTTCAGGGCGTGCTGGATCTTCTGCCCGAGCGGCCCCAGCCACTGCTCCAGCCGCCGCCCGGCCGCGGGCAGCGCCTCGGCGATCTGCGGGGCGCTGTGCACCAGGGAGTTGACCAGCAGGGCGATCACCCCGCCGCCCGCGACGACCAGGACCGCGCAGGTCAGCCCGGCGGCCAGGCCCCGCCCGACGCCGTGCCGCACCAGCCACGGAACCACCGGGTAGAGCAGCGAGGCCCCGAGCAGCGCCAGGATGAAGGGCACCGTCGCGGCCCGCAGCTCGACCAGCGCGAACACCACCAGCGAGGCGACGGCGATCAGCAGGATCACCGCCGCCGACCAGGCCGCCGCCCGCCGCAGGACGGGCGGCAGCATCAGGTACGGCCGGCGGTCGTCGGGCCGCTGCGGTCCGCCGGGCGGGCGCTCCACGGACAAGGCCACCTCCGCCGGGATCGTCGATGAGTCCGAACCGATCCAGCTCAGCAGAGAATGTGACGGTCCGCCCGTCGTGCCCCTACTCGACCGCCTCGAAGCGGACCGTCCCGCCGCCGTTCCGGCCCCGGCCCCCGTCGCGGTCGCCGTGGCCCCCGTCGCCGCCGCGGTCGCCGCGCTCGGCCGCGAAGGCCAGCACCCGCTCCGCCTCGGCCTCCGCCGCCTGCCGGTCGGCCCGCCGCAGCGCCGTGAAGGGCCGCAGGACGACCTCCTGCTCCGCCGTCAGCTGCCAGGAACCGGCGACCAGCCCGTCCACCAGCAGGGTGCCGAGCACGATCCCGTTCTGCGTCATCACCCGCGCGCGGTACTCCTCCGGCAGCACCCTGGTCCGGTCCGCGTGCGAGAGCAGCAGGTTGTCGAACGGCGCGACCAGCCGCACCGGTGCCGGGGTGTCCTCCTCCGGCCGGGGCGCCTGCGGCAGGTCGTACAGCACTCGGCCCTGCTCGTCGCGGAAGGTCAGCAGCCGCGGCGCGAGCCGCCGCACCACCGGGGCGAGCCCACCGAGGCCGGACCACTTCTTGAGGTCGGCCGCGGTGGCCGGCCCGAAGGCGGCGAGGTAGCGCAGCACCAGGTCCTCGACGGCGGGCGCCGGGTCGAGCGTGCGGCCGAGCCAGGACTCGGCGGTGGTGTGCGCGGCCGGCCCGCCGCGCCCCCACAGGCCGCGCGGCGGCACCTGCACCAGCGGCAGCAGGCAGCGGGCCGCCTGGGCGAGTGCGGCCGGGTCTCGGTCCGGGCGGGTCGCGGCGAGCAGCGCGCCCAGCTGCTGGAAGGTGCGCGGCTGCTCCTCGACCAGCTCCCGGGCCTCGGCGGCGAGCGCGTCCAGGTCCAGCCCGGTCAGCCGTTTGCCGTAGGTGGTGCGCAGCCCCTGGTCCAGGACGGGCTGGAGCAGGGGGCGCAGCGTCAGGCAGTCCTCGGCGGTGACCAGGTGGATGGTGCCGCGCTGGAGGGCGATCCGGACCGCCGCCCGCTGCTCGATCAGGGTGCTCAACCGCTCGGGCGTGAAGCCGTCGAGCCGGGCGAGCAGCCCGAGGTAGGGCGGCTGCGGTGCGGCCTGGGCCTGGAGGCCGCCGAGGTGGTGGATCGTCGCGGTGGCCGTCCGGTCGGTGCGGGCGAGCAGGTGCTGACGGGCCAGCAGGGCCCGGCCCAGCGCCCGCCGCCCCAGCACCGGCTCCGGAGCCGTCACCGGCGGCCGTCCAGCACCGCGCGCAGCAGGGCGATCCGGTTGGTGGTGATGGAGGCGACGCCGGCGTCGCGCAGGCGGCGCATGGTGCGGCGCCGGTCGGCGGTCCAGGTGGAGACGGCGAGTCCGGCGTCCGCGGCGGCGGCGGTGAACTCGGGGGTGACCAGGCCGAACGGCGGGTTGAGGTAGCGCGGGCGCAGGTCGTCCAACAGGCTGCGGACGGGCATCCTGGGCTGCTTCCAGGTGAGCGCGATCTCGGCGTCCGGGGTCAGCGCGCGCACGGCGAGCATCGCGGTGACGGGCCCGCAGAAGGCGACCTGCCGTTCGGCGCCGAGTCCGGTGACCACGGACCAGGTGGCGGCTGCCGGCCCGGGCTCGTCCAGGTCGATCAGCAGCCGGCGGCCCTCGACGGCGGTGACCGCCTTGATCGCCTCGGCGAGCGTGGGGACGGCGAGCGGGCCCTGCCGCAGCTCGTCCAGCTGCTCGGCGGTGACCCGGTCGATCGGGCGCGGGTCTCCCCAGAGCCGTTCCAGGGTGCGGTCGTGCAGCAGGACCGGCACCTTGTCGCGGGTGAGCTGGACGTCCACCTCGACGGCGTCGGCGCCGGCGGCGAGCGCGGACTCGACGGAGGGCAGGGTGTTCTCGCGGTGGCGGTACGGGTCGCCGCGGTGGGCGACGGCCAGCACCCGGGGGCTGCGGTCGGTGCTCATGGGTTCCTCTGGTCGGTGGGGCGTCAGCGCCGCTCGATCATCACGTTGGTGGACTTGATGACCGCCGTGGCGGGTGCGCCGGGGACCAGGTTCAGCTCCTCCGCCGACTCCCGGCTGATCAGCGACACCACCCGGAACGGCCCGGCCTGGATCTCCACCTGCGCGGCGACGTCGCCGAGCAGCACGTCGGTGACGATCCCCGGGAAGCGGTTGCGGGCCGAGGACGGGCGGCCCTCGGCCTCGGCGTTCTCCGGCCGCGCCAGCTCGCGGGCGAAGGCGGCGAGCTCGGTTCCGGGGATGATCCGGTGCCCGTGCTCGTCCCGCGCGGCGGCGAGCCGCCCGGCGTCCACCCAGCGCCGCATGGTGTCGGCGCTGACGCCGAGCAGCGCCGCGGCCTCGCCGATGCGGTACGGGTTCGCCGGCACCTCGGGCTGGCCCATGAGCGACTCCTGACGGTGGTTCGAGGGACAAGGGTCTCGGCAGTGCGCACCCCCGACGGCCATCCTGCCGTACCGGGCGCGGCGAGGGGAAAGCGAGGGCTGCCGCGGGTTCGAGGACGGACCCTAGGGTTCGCCGAAGAGGTCCCGCCGGACCGCGTCCCCGGCGGTCAGCACCGCCCCGGCGAGCACCGCGCCGCCGCCCGCGGTGCCGGCCCGCACCTCGGTGCTCAGCGGGGAGAGCCGGGCGAGCCGGCGCTCCACCCGCCCGGCCAGCCCGGCGCCGCCGGCCCGGCCGACCTCGCCGCCGAGCACCACGCAGCCGGGGTCGAGCACGACGCAGACGCTCGCCGCGCCGACGGCGATCCGTTCGGCCAGCTCGTCCAGGAAGCGTCCGCCCGCCTCGCCCGCGTCGACGGCCGCCCGGACGGCGGCCTCGGCGGCGGGGGCGTCCCCGGCGGGGTCGGCGGGCAGGCCGTGCTCGCGGGCCAGCGCGCAGACCGCCGCGCTGCCGACCAGACCGTGGAAGCCGCCCTCGCAGCTGTCGGCGCTGGGCAGTCCGACGGTGCCGGGGACGGGCAGGAAGCAGATCTCGCCGGTGCCGCCGGAGAAGCCGCGGCGCAGCCGCCCGTCCAGGATGACGGCGGCGCCGACGCTGTGGCCGAGCCACAGCAGCACGAAGGTGTCGCGGTCGCGTGCGGCGCCGACCCGGTACTCGGCCCGCCCGGCCAGGTTGACCTCGTTCTCCAGGATCACCTCGGTGCCGGGCAACTCCTCCAGGGCGGCGAGGAGTTCGGCGTGCCAGCCGGGGAGCTTGCCGGTGCTCTGCAGCCGTCCGGTGGCGGGGTCGACCAGTCCGGGGGCGCCGACGGCGACGGTGTGCAGCCGTTCGACGCCGGCGCCGCGGGCGGTCTCCAGCAGCGTGGCGGTGATGGCCGCGGCGGTGCCGGGTCCGCCGTCGCCCTCGACCGGGACCTCGGCGGTGGCGAGGGTGTGCCCGGCGAGGTCGGCGACGACCAGGCTGACGCCGCCGGAGCGGACGTCGAAGGCGGCGATGTGCGCGCGGGAGGCGACCAGTCCGTAGACCCGGGCGTTGGGGCCGCGCCGCTGTTCGCCGCGTTCGCCGATGACGGCCACCAGTCCGGTGCGTTGGAGGCGTTCGAGCAGGTCGGCGACGGTCGGCCGGGAGAGGCCGGTGAGGTCGCGCAGCTCGGTCGCGGTCAGGGGGCCCTGTTCGAGCAGGAGGTTGAGCGCCAGCCGGTCGTTGATCGCCCGGGCGGTGCTCGGCGTGGCCGTACGCGCGGTGGTCATGGCAGCTCATCCTTCCAGAGTGTTTCTATCAGGGTCCCTTCCTGATAGTTTATTGAACCGTCCGGCCGAACCGCTCGCCCGGACCACGAGACCCGGACCACGAGACCCGGACCGGGCGAACGGACCACACGCACCACCCGCCGCAGGCACCGCACGGACCGGACACACCTGCGCTTGACTGCCGACAGGGGCACCCACAGGGCACTGTCGCGCCCGCCTCGCGCGACCGGGAGGGAAACGCCGATGAACCGCACCACCGCACCACCCCCGGAACCGCTGACCGCCCCACGCCGGGCCCGGGCGAGCATCGCCCTGGTCTTCGGCGTGCACGGCGCCGTCAGCGGCAGCTTCGTCACCCGCATCCCGTGGATCCAGGAGCGCCTCGACCTCTCCACCGGACAGCTCGGGCTGGCCCTGGTCATGCCCGCCATCGGCTCCTCGCTCGCCATGCCGCTGGCCGGCCGCTTCGTCCACCGCCACGGCGGACGGGCGGCGGTCCGCGGCCTGATCTCGCTCTGGTGCCTGGCCCTCGCCCTGCCCGCGCTCGCCCCCTCCCTGCCGGTGCTGTGCGTGGCGCTCCTGGCCTACGGGGCGACGGCCGGGATGGCGGACGTCGCGATGAACGCGCAGGGCGTGGAGATCGAGGAACGGCTCGGCCGCTCGATCATGTCCGGCCTGCACGGGATGTGGAGCGCCGGCGGCCTGCTGGCCTCCGGCTTCGGCATCCTCGCCGCCCACCTCGACCTCGACGCCCGGCTGCAGCTGGCCGTCACCGCGCTGGTCCTGCTGGCCCTCGCCCAGCCGGTCTGCCGCGGCCTGCCCGACCTGCGGGCCCACGAGGGCGCGGAGGAGCCTCCGCGGTTCGCGCTGCCGCCGCGCAGCTCCCTGGTGATCGGACTGGTCGGCTTCTGTGCGGTCTTCGCCGAGGGCGCCTCGATGGACTGGAGCGGCATCTACCTGCGGGACGTCACCGGCGCCTCGGCCACCTTCGCCGCCGCCTCCTACACCGCCTTCTCGCTCACCATGGCGGTCAGCCGCCTCGCCGGGGACGCCGCGATCCGCCGCCTCGGCGCCGTCCGCACCACCCGGATCGGCGGCGCCGTCGCCACCCTCGGCGGCCTGCTGGTGGTCGCCGCGGACAGCCCGGCGCTGGCCATCCCCGGCTTCGCCCTGATCGGCATCGGCATCGCGGTCATCGTCCCGCTCGCCTTCGCGGCCGCCGGCCGGATCGGCAGCAACGCCAGCCAGGCCATCGCGGGCGTCGCCACCGTCACCTACACCTCCGGCCTGATCGCCCCCGCGGTCATCGGCGCCCTCGCCCAGGCCACCTCGCTGACCGTCTCGTTCGGCCTGGTCACCGCGCTCGCCTTCGCGCTGGTGCTGAGCGCCGGGGCGCTGCGCCTGGCCGAACGGAATTCCGCCGGCGCAACCGTGACCGCACCGGAATCGAAAGAGCCTTCCGGAAAAGATCTCTCCACGATATGATCGGGGATTCTTCAGGGAATTCCCCGCTAATGTCTCCGACCGTCGGGCGCAGCCGCGCCCGGCGGTTTTTCGCGATCCGCGAGAGGGATTCCCGTGTGCTACGACCCGGATGCCGCCCCACCCGCCTTCTCCCCCACCCGGCAGCCCCTGGCGGAGGCCGTACCGCTCACCCTGACCTCGGCCGACGGCACCGGATTCGGCGCGTTCCTGGCCCGGCCGGAGGTCGCGACCGGCGTCGGCGTCCTCGTCCTGCCGGACAACAAGGGGCTCTCCCCCTTCTACCGGCGGACGGCCGTCCGGCTCGCCGAACAGGGGCATCCCGCCCTCGTCCCGGACTATTACGGCCGGACCGCCGGAGCCGACCCGGAGAACCGCCCGCCGGAATTCGGCGAGCTGCCGAACCTGCTCCCCCACCTGCTCGCGCTCACCCCGGACGGGCTGGACGCCGACCTCACCGCCGCCCTGGAACGGCTGCGCGCCGCCGGGCCGTCCGACGTGGTCGCGCTCGGCTTCTGCTTCGGCGGCCGCCAGGCCTTCCGCGCCGCCGCACCCCGCTTCGGCCTGTCCGGCGCGGTCGGCTACTACGGCTACCCCGACGCCGTCAACGGAGCCCCGGGGCCGACCCAGCTCGCGGCCGGCCTCACCGCCCCGGTGCTCGCCTTCTGGGGCGGCGCCGACGAACACATCCCGCCCGCCGCCGTCGACGCCTTCGACGCGGCGCTCACCGAGGCCGGCTGTCCGCACGAGTTCGTCACCTATCCGGGCGCGCCGCACAACTTTTTCGAACTGTCCGCAGTCGAACACTCCGTCGCGGCCCGGGACTCCTGGCAACGCCTGCTGACGTTCCTCGCCGGGCCGCGCTGAACCGCCCGTCCGCCACCGGGCCCGCCACCGGACGTCCGTCCGCCGACGGGCACCCGCTCACCATTCCCAGGGGGGAACGCATGACCGCCGTACCCGACCGAACCCGCCTCCGAACCATCGCCGGCGCCCTCGCCGCAGCCGGCCTGGCGCTCGCGCCGACCGCCCCGGCCGGCGCCGACGTCACCACGCCCGGCTCCGAGGACATCCCGCGGGCGATCGTGGCCTCGGATGATGTCAAGAAGTGCCTGGAGGTCGCCGACTGGCGCACCGACGACGGCGCACCCGTCCGCCTGTGGTCCTGCACCGGCGGCGCCAACCAGCAGTGGGTCCGGCGTTCCGGCAGCACCTACGTCAACGTCCACAGCGGCAAGTGCCTCGAAATCCCCGGGTCCAGCACCACCTGGGGCACCCAGGCCGACCAGTGGACCTGCCACGGCGGGCCGAACCAGCAGTGGCGGATGATCATCCTGCCGCAAACGGCCGTCTTCCACCTGCAGAACGAGGCCAGCCGGCTCTTCCTCGACGTCTCCGGAGCCGGCACGGCCGACGGCACCCCGGTCATCCAGTGGCAGCCGACCATGGGGGCGAGCAACCAGTACTGGCGCAACGACCCGTCGTGGCGGCGCTGACCCCGCCGGCCGGGCCCCGGGCACCCCGCCCGGCTGCGGCCCCGGGCACCCCGCCCGGCTGCGGCCCCGGCCGCACGGTGCTTCCGACGCACGTCATCCCATGACCACGTTCCCAGGGGGGAATCCATGACCACCTCACACCTCCGGCAGGGCCGGCCCGCCCCGCTCACCACGGCGCGCCGCCTGCTCGTCACCGCCGCCCTCGGGCTCGCCACCGCCGCCGCGACGGTGCCCGCCGCCCCGGCGGCCTCGGCGAGCCAGGCCGGGCAGTACCGGATCAGCAACGTCGTCACCGGCAAGTGCCTGGAGGTCGCCGACTGGCGCACCGACGACGGCGCCCCCGTCCGCCAGTGGACCTGCACCGGCGGCGCCAACCAGCAGTGGACCAGCGGGCCGGGCTCGACGATCGTCAACGTCCACAGCGGCAAGTGCCTGGAGGTCCCCGGGTTCAGCACCGCCGGCGGCACCCGGATCGACCAGTGGACCTGCAACGGCGGCTCCAACCAGGGCTGGTTCGACTCCACCCAGGGCCCCGGCCACCCCCACGTCTACGCGAACGTGAACAGCGGCCTCCGGCTCGACCTGTACGGCGGGAGCCCGGAGGACGGGACGCCGGTGATCCAGTGGCCGCTCAACGGGAGCGGCAACCAGGCCTGGTACACCGACGTCGCCCCGGCGGCCCGGTAGCACCCGCTCCCGGTTAGGCTCGGGCAGGTGTCCGAGCCCGATGCCGCCCCCGCACCCCCCGCCGCGCCGCGTTCGCCCTGGTGGCGACTGTCGCTGCTGATCGTGCTGCTCGGCGCGGCGGCCGGGTCGCTGCTGCTGTGGAGCCCGACGGAGCTGCTCTCCGGCGGGCTCGCGGACCGGATGCCCGGGTACTGGTTCGGGCCACTGTTCGCCCTGGTCTACGCGGTGGCGACGCTCGCCTTCGTGCCCCGGCCGGCCTTGAACGCGGCGGCCGGGCTGCTGCTCGGCATCCAGCAGGGCGTCGCGCTGGCGGTGCTCGGCACCACGCTGGGCGCCGCCCTGGCCTTCGGGCTCGGCCGCGGCCTCGGCCGGGACGCGCTGCGCCCGTACCTGCGCGGGAAGGTGCTCGGCGCCCTGGACCGGCGTTTCACCGAGCAGGGGTTCCGCAGCGTGCTGGTGATGCGGCTGCTGCCCGGCATGCCGTTCCAGGCGGTCAACTACGGCGCCGCCTTCTCCGGAACCCGCGCGCTGCCCTTCGTCCTCGCCACCGCGGTCGGCGCGGTGCCGACCACGGCGGTGTACGTGACGGCGGCGGCCAGCTCGGGCAAGCCCGGGTCGGCGGCGTTCCTGCTGTCGGCGGGCCTGATCGCGCTGCTGGGCCTGGGCAGCGTGGCCGGGCTCTGGCGGGCGGCCCGGGCCCGTCGCCGGGCGCCGGCGGTCTGAGCACCCCGCCGGCCGTCCCGGCCCGTACCGCCGTCCCGGCCCGTACCGCCGCACCGCCGCCCCTCCTCCCGCCGTCCTTCCGAGCGGCCCGCCCCGGCGAACAATTCGTTCGCGCCCGAGCGGCGCCGGGCACCAGGATGGCCCGCATGACCGAACAGAACCCGCAGGTGGACCCACCGATGGCCGCCGACGAGGCCGCCACCCTCACCGCCTTCCTCGACTACCACCGCGCCACCCTGGCGCTCAAGTGCGAGGGGCTGACCGACGACCAGCTGCGCCTGCGCTCCGTCCCGCCGTCCGGGCTCTCGCTGCTCGGCCTGGTCCGGCACATGGCGGAGGTGGAGCGGTACTGGTTCCGGAGCGTCCTGCTCGGCGAGGAGGTCGCGGGCCACTTCTGGACCGAGGCCGAGCCGGACGGCGACTTCGACAACGTCGACACCGCCGACGTCGCGGCCGACTTCGCGACCTGGCGCGCCGAGATCGACGCCGCCCGCGGCGCGGCCGCCGGTCTGCCGCTCGACACCGTCGGCAAGCGGCTGCGCCACGGGCAGGAAGTGACGCTCCGCTGGATCCTCGCCCACATGGTCGAGGAGTACGCGCGACACAACGGGCACGCCGATCTTCTGCGCGAGTCGGTGGACGGCGCGACCGGGGAGTGATGCGCCGGGTGAAATCTTTTCCGCATTGTTGACAGAAGGTCAATTACGCGGCGACCGCTACCGATATGGTCTACGCGCGCAACCGTACGGTGCCGCGCCGCGTCTGCTCTCTTTGCCCGGGTCCGCCCGGGTTTCCGGCACGGCACGACTCGTACGGGGGTCGCGAGCGGGCACGGGACCGGTGAACAGTGCGATACTCGGACAGTTCCGACGAGTGGATGACGTGTCAAAAAGGGCACGCGACCCCGGGGGACCAGGACGGGACGAGGCAGGGAGGCGCGGCATGGGAGCACTTCGCGACGAGCACCACAACGGCTGGCTGATGCCCTCGGGGAACTACCCGGCCGCGGTGTACGACGACGAGTGGGTGGATCAGGAGACGGTGCCGTCCGTCCCCGCGCCCACGAAGATCGTCTCCCTGCGGCCGACGGGCTTCGAGGCGGCGCGCACGGTCGGCGAGCACATCCGGGCGAGCACCCCGGTGGTCATGGACCTCACCGAGATGGCGGAGGCCGAGGCCAAGCGCATGGTCGACTTCGCCTCCGGGTTGGTCTTCGGCACCAGGGGCGGCATCGAGCGGATCGCCCGCCGGGTCTTCCTGCTCACCCCGGCCGAGGTCGAGGTCATGGTGATCGACCGCCCGCTCGACGAGACCGGCTTCTACAACCAGAGCTGAGCCGCGCGCCGGAGCCGAGCAGCACCGGAGCCGAGCAGCGCCGCAGCGGTTGCCCCGACCGGGGACGGTACCCACCGTCCCCGGTTTTTTGCTGTCCGGACACCCGTCACCTGTGGATCATTTGAGACTCGGAACTTAATAATGAGACATCCATGTCTCAGATGAACTAGACTCGATTCATGGCCACCGACCGCGACACCGTCCTCGAAGCCGCCGTCGGCGTGCTCTCCCGCCGCCCGACCGCCCACCTGGACGAGATCGCGCGGGCCGCCGGCATCAGCCGCGCCACCCTGCACCGGCTCTTCCCCGGGCGCGAGGCGCTGATCCGCGAGGTCGGCCTGCTCGGCCTGCGCCGGTTCGCCACCGCACTGGACACCGCCGACGTCGAGGAGGGCGACGCCGAGGCGGCACTGCGCCGCCTGGTGGACGCCTCGGTCCCGGACGCCATGCTCTGCGCCTTCCTGGCCGGAGAGAACCAGCTCTACGACGTCGACGACATCAACGACCTCTGGGAGCTCCAGATCGCCCGGCTGCACGCGCTGTTCCTGCGCGGTCAGCAGCAGGGCGTGTTCCGCATCGAGCTGAGCGCCGCCTGGCTGAGCGAGGCCTTCTTCGACCTGGTGGCCGGCGTCGGCTGGGCCATCCAGGACGGCCGGCTCGCCCCGCGCGACGCGGCCTTCTCGCTCGCCGAGCTCTTCCTCGGCGGCGCGCTGCGCAGACCGGGCGCCCCCTCCCCCGCCCCCACCACCCACAGCACCTCGGACCGCAGCACCTCCGACTGCAGACCGGACACCGATACGCCATGAGTTCCCCGACCGCCCGCCAGCGCTGGACCGGCCTCGCCGTCCTCGTCCTGGCCGTCACCGTGGTCGCCCTGGACGCGACCGTCCTCTCCCTCGCCATCCCGTCGATCAGCGAGACCCTGCGCCCCAGCGGCACCCAGCTGCTCTGGATCGGCGACGCCTACTCCTTCGTCCTGGCCGGCCTGCTGGTCAGCATGGGCGCGCTGAGCGACCGGATCGGCCGCAAGAAGCTCCTGCTGGCCGGTGCCACGGCCTTCGGCGCGGCCTCGCTGCTGGCCGCCTACGCGCCGAGCGCGGGCTGGCTGATCCTGGCCCGCGCGCTGCTCGGCGTCGCCGGGGCGACGATCATGCCGTCCACCCTGTCACTGATCCGCAGCCTCTTCCCGGACGACCGGGAGCGGGCCACCGCGATCGGTATCTGGGGCGCGGCCGCCACCGCCGGCGCCGCGCTCGGGCCGGTGGTCGGCGGGGTGCTGCTGGAGCACTTCTGGTGGGGTTCGGTCTTCCTGCTGAACATCCCGGTGCTGCTCCTGCTGCTGGGCTTCGGTACCTGGCTGCTGCCGGAGTCCAAGGACCCGAAGCCGGGCCGCTGGGACGTGCTGAGCGTCGTCCTGTCGATGGCCGGGGTGATCGGCGTGGTGTACGCCGTCAAGGAGGCCGCCGCGCACGGCGTGGTCCGCTGGGACGTGCCGGTCACCTTCGTGCTCGGCGCCGCTGCGCTCACCGCCTTCGTCCGCCGTCAGCTGCGGCTGGAGACCCCGCTGCTCGACGTCCGGCTGTTCCGCGACCGGAGGTTCACCGCGGCGGTGTCGGCCTCGCTGATCTCCCTGGTCGGCCTGTCCGGCGTGATCTTCGTGGTCTCGCAGTACCTGCAGCTGGTCCGCGGCTACCAGCCGCTCCAGGCCGGCCTGGCCGAACTGCCGGCCTTCGCGGGCTCGGTGGTCGGCGGTCTGCTGACCGTCCGGGTGGCCCGGCGCTTCGGCGCCCGGAAGGCGCTGACGGCCTGTCTGCTGGTGATGGGTCTGGGCGTCGGCGTACTGGGCGGGCTGGAGCAGGACACCACCTACCTGCTGCTGGCCGCCTCCTTCCTGCTGGTCGGGACGGCCGAGGGCGTGGTCTACACGCTCGGCGCCGACCTGGTGCTGGGTGCCGCGCCCGCCGACAAGGCCGGGGCCGCCTCCGCGGTCTCCGAGACGGCGTACGAGCTGGGCACCGCGCTCGGCATCGCCCTGGTCGGCTCGGTGGTCGGCTCGATCTACGCCAACGGGCTGGCCGTCCCGGCCGGGACGGACCCGGCGGACGCGGCCCGGGCCGGTGAGTCGCTGGGCGCGGCGGTCGAGACGGCGCATGGGCTGTCGCCGGAGCTGGCGCAGCCGCTGCTGGCGAGTGCGAAGCAGGTCTTCGTCGGCGGCATGAACACCGCCGGACTGCTGGCCGCCGCGCTGCTGGTCGGCGCGTCCGTGATGGCCTGGCGCCTGCTGCGCGGGCTCGCCGGGCCGACGCCGGCGGCGGACGGCGCGCAGGCGCCGGAGCTCGCTCCGGAGGAGGCGCCGGCCGGCTCCTCGGAGCAGGTCAGGGTGTGACCCGGCCGGCCACACGGTAGGACACGCCCGGGACCGGCCCGGACACGACGCGACACGAACGGGGGGGGGGGGGGGGGGTCGGGGGGGGGGGGGGGGGGTGGGGGCGGGGGGGGTCGCCCGCCGCGCCCACGCCACCCCCACACCCCCGAGCCACCCCCCCCAGCCCGCC
>NZ_JBHWBZ010000031.1:62641-91093 GCF_042735475.1 Kitasatospora sp. NPDC059577
CGGTGGCCGCCCCGGCGGACGAGCGTGTCGCCCGGCCGGCGCCGCGCCGCCCCCCCCCCCCCACCCCCGCCCCGCGGCCCCCGCCCCCCCCCCCCCCGTTTCCGTGTGTCGCGCGGCGGCGGCTACCCCGCCCCGAACGGCAGCTCCAGCTCGGCCCAGACGACCTTGCCGTCCCGGGTGAGCCGGCTGCCCCAGCGTTGGGCCAGCTCGCTGACCAGGAACATCCCCCGCCCGCCCTCGTCCTGCTCGGCGAACGGGCGCAGCTGCGGGGTCTGGCCGCCGGCGTCGGAGACCTCCAGGGTGAGCACCCGGTCGCGGAACAGCCGCAGCCGCCGCGGGGCGTCGGCGTGCAGCAGGGCGTTGGTGACCAGCTCGCTGACGAGCAGTTCGGCGTAGTCGGTGAGCGCGGACAGCCCCCAGGACTCCAGGGTGGCGCGGGTGAAGCGGCGGGCCTTGCCGGGCAGCCGGCCGCCGCCGCTGAGCGGGAGGGTGGCGATCCGGTCGGCGGGCAGCGGCAGCACCCGCGCCATGATCATCGCTATGTCGTCCTCGGTGCCGTCGGTGACCAGCGCCCCGAGGACGGCGTCGCAGCTCTCCTCCAGCGTCCGGCCGGGCCCGGAGAGCGTGCCGGCCAGCAGGTCGATCCCGGCGTCCAGGTCCTGACCGCGCCGCTCGACCAGGCCGTCGGTGTAGAGCGCGACCGTGCCGCCCTCGGGGATGGTGAACTCGATCGACTCGAAGGCCACCCCGCCGACGCCCAGCGGCACGCCGGGCGGCACCTCGACCATCTCGGCGGTGCCGTCGGGGGAGACCCGCACCGGCGGCAGGTGCCCGGCCGAGGCGACCTGGACGGTGCGCTCCAGCGGGTCGTAGACCGCGCAGATGCAGGTAGCGAACTGGCCCTCGCCGATGCCGGAGGCCGTCTCGTCCAGCCGGGTGAGGACCTGTTCGGGCGGCATGTCGAGGGTGGCCAGGGTCCGGGCGACGGTGCGCAGCTGGCCCATCGTGGCGGCGGCCCGGATGCCGTGGCCCATCACGTCGCCGACCACCAGGGCGACCCGCCCGCAGGACAGCGGCACCACGTCGAACCAGTCGCCGCCGACCTCGCTGACCACGCTGCTGGGCAGGTAGCGGTAGGCGATCTCCAGGCCGAGCGTGCGGTGCACCTCCTGCGGCAGCAGGCTGCGCTGCAGGGTGAGGGCGGTCTCCCGCTCGCGCCGGTAGAGCCGGGCGTTGTCGAGTGCCAACGCGGTCCGGGCGACCAGTTCCTCGGCGAGGGCGACGTCGGCGGCGGTGAAGGGCTCGGGGTTGCGCATCCGGATGAACTCGGAGCCGCCGAGCACCATGCCCCGGGCGGTGATCGGCACCATCAGGTACGAGTGGATGCCCGCCGCCATCCCGGGGGCGACCCGGTCGTCGCTGGAGACCAGTCCGCGCAGCACCTCCTCGTCCACGCTGGCCCGCAGCAGCGGCTTGCCGCTGCGCAGGCACTGGGTGTAGCTGCGGTCGGGGGCGTACTCGGAGGTCTCGCCGACGACGTCGACGGCGCTCGCGAGGCCGGTCTCGTAGGACTCCCCGACGGCGACGGCGCGCAGGGTGACGGTGCGGTCGGAGGGGATCGGGGTGGGCTCGGCACCGCGCAGCACCGGTTCCAGGAGGTCGACGGTGGCGAAGTCGGCGAACCGGGGGACGACGGCCTCGATCAGTTCCTCGGCGGTGCGCTGGAGGTCGAGGGTGGTGCCGATCCGCGCGGTGGCCTCGGCGATGGTGGCGAGCCGTTCCTGGGCCCGGGCGGCGCGGGCCTCGGCCTGGAAGCGCTCGGTGACGTCGATGATCGAGGAGCAGACGCCGAAGACCCGGCCGGTGGAGTCCTCCAGCCGGAAGTAGGAGGCGGACCAGGCGCGGTCCCGCCTGGGGTCGCCGGGGACCCGGCCGTGCGAGCGGGCGTCCACGACGGGCTTGCCGGTGCGCAGCACCAGCCGCATGGTCTGCTCGATCTCGGCGCTGTTGATGCCCGGCAGGACGGCGGATATCCGGCGGCCGAGGTGGGCGGCGACCGGTACGCCGTTCATCCGGGCGAGCGCCTCGTTGAGCCGGATGTAGCGCAGGTCGGTGTCGTAGACGGCCATGCCGATCGGGGAGCGGCCGAAGATGCCGTCCAGCACCGCCAGGTCGGCCTCGACGGCGTGCAGGGCGCGGGTGTCGGAGGCGGTGGCGAGGAGCAGCAGGGTGCCGGTCGGTCCGGCGATGGGGTAGGTGCGGAACTCCAGGTCGACCTTGTGGCCGTCGCGGTGCCGGACGGGGAAGACGCCGGACCAGCCGGTGCCGCCCATGATCCGCTCGAACAGGGCCAGCACCTCGGCGCGGTCGCCGCTGTCGGTGAGCAGCTGCGCGGCGTAGCTGCCGACGGCCTCCTCGCTGGTGTAGCCGAGCAGGGCCTCGGCGTCCTCGCTCCAGTGCAGGATCAGGCCGTCGTCCTGGAGGAGGGCCGTCGCGAGCGGGACGAGCCGGTGGCCTTCGGGACGTACCCCCTCCGGACGCACCGATGTGCCGCCCGGTGCCGGGTCGGCGGCGTCGGTCGCGTCCCACTCGTGTCCGTGCATGATCAGGCAGCACCCCGGTTCGGCTCGTGCCCGGCCGGGTGGGCCTCGCGGTCCGTGCCGGCCGGGGTTCTTCTCCAGACTGCACGGACATCGGCCGCCCGGCGACCCCTTGGTCAGGGGTTGTCCGGCCGCTCCGGATGTACGGGCGTCATGGGCGTACCGGGCGCAGCGTACTCTCAAGAACGCCCGCCCACTGCCGGATCACTCCGGATCGTCGGAGGCTGTCGTCGGTGAGCAGGTTGGCCAGACCCAGCCCGCGGGCGAGGTCCAGCGTGGCCTGCACCGATTCGCGCACACCGGGGTTGCCCTCGTCGGCGTCCAGGAACTCCACGGCGGCCCGGTGGGCCTCCCGGCCGACGTGCCCCTCCAGGGCGATGATCCGTTCGCGCAGCGCGTCCTCGGTCGCGGCGGCGGTCCACAGGTGCAGGGCGGCGCGGAACAGCGGGCCGGTGTAGAGGCGCACGATCATGTCGACCACGGCGCGGGTGCGGTCGGGGCCGCCGACGGGCAGTTCGTCCGCGTGGGCGCGCACGGCCGCCAGCCGCTCGGCGGTGACGTGCTCGACGGCTGCGGTGAACAGGTCCTCGCGGGTCGGGAAGTGGTGCTGGGCGGCGCCCCGGGAGACGCCGGCGCGCTCGGCGACGACGGTGACGGTGGAGCCGTTCCAGCCGAGTTCGGCCAGGCAGTCCACGGCCGCCGCGAGCAGCCGGGCCCTGGTCGCGCGGCTGCGGTCCTGCCGGGGGGTGCGGGCGGCGGCGTGGCTGGTCATGGCGGTGGGCGGCTCCTGTTCCGGTGGTGGCGCGGCGGGTCGATCCTCACAGACGGGCGCCGGTCGGCGCCGTTCAGGGTCCGGTCGGCGCCGTTCGGGGTCCGGCCGGCGGCGCGCGGGGTCCGGTCGGCGGCGCGCGGGGTCCGGTCGGCGGCGGTGCGCCCGCCCGGCGGCCACCCGCTCAGTCGACGGCGGCGCGCCCGGCCTCGCGGGCCCGCAGTTCGCGGCGGAGGATCTTGCCGGCCGCGGACTTGGGGACGGCGTCCACGAACTCCACCGCCCTGACCTTCTTGTACGGGGCGACCTGCCCGGCCACGTACCCGGTGACCTCCTCGGCGGTCAGTCCGCTGCCGGGGACGCGGACCACGAAGGCCTTGGGGCACTCGGTGCCCTCGGCGTCCCGGACGCCGATCACGGCGGCGTCGGCGATCTGCGGGTGGCCGAGCAGTACGGCCTCCAGCTCGGCGGGGGCGACCTGGTAGCCCTTGTACTTGATGAGTTCCTTGACCCGGTCGACGATGTGCAGGTAGCCGCGCTCGTCCACGTGGCCGACGTCACCGGTGTGCAGCCAGCCCTCGGCGTCGATCACCGCGGCGGTCTCGGAGGGGCGGCCGAGGTAGCCCTTCATCACCTGGGGGCCGCGGATCAGCAGCTCACCGCGCTGCCCCGCGCCGAGGTCCCCGTCGGAGCCGTCCAGGGCGGCGACCCGCAGTTCGGTGGAGGGGACCATCCGGCCGACCGAGCCGCGCGAGGGCTCGCCCTCCCGGGGGGAGACGACGTGGGTGACCGGGGAGAGTTCGGTCATGCCGTAGCCCTGGAGGAGGTGCGGCAGGCCCAGGCGCCGGGCGCAGGCGTCGGCGAGCTCGTGGTCCAGCGGGGCGGCGGCGCACAGCAGGTACTCGACGGAGGAGAGGTCGAACCGGTCCACCGCCGGGTGCTTGGCGAGGGCGAGGGCGATCGGCGGCGCCACCACCAGGGCCTGCACCCGGTGCTCCTCGACGGCGCGGCAGAACTGCTCCAGGTCGAAGCGGGGCAGCACGACCACGGTGGCGCCGCAGCGCAGCGGCTGGTTGAGCAGTGCCGCGAGGCCGTAGATGTGGAAGAACGGCAGGACGGCGAGGACCCGCTCGCCCTCGGCGGGGCGGTAGAGGGCATCGCACTGGGCGAGGTTGGTGGCGATCGAGCGGTGGGTGAGCATGACGCCCTTGGGCAGGCCGGTGGTGCCGCTGGAGTACGGCAGGACGGCGACGTCCTCGCCCGGGTCGATGACGGTCTCGGGGGCGGGGCCGGGCGCGGCCAGCAGGTCGGCGAGCGAGCGGTGGCCGTCGGCGCCGTCCAGGACGACGATCTCGGTCAGCGGGTGGCCCTGCTCGGCCAGCAGGGCGGCGGCCGTCCGGGCGGTGGGCAGGAACGGGGAGACGGTGACCAGCAGGCGGGCGCGGCTGTCGCGCAGCTGGCCGGCCAGTTCGGCGGGTGTGGCCAGCGAGGACACGGTGGTCACGGTGGCGCCGGCCCGGGTGGCGCCGTAGAAGGCCATCGGGTAGGCGGTCGAGTTGGGGCTGAACAGGGCGATGACGTCGCCCCGGCGCACGCCTGACGCGACCAGGGCGGCGGCGACCCGTTCGACGGCGGCGGCGAGCTGCGCGTAGCTGACGCGTTCCCCGGTGAGGCCGTCGATCAGGGCCGGCCGGTCGCCGTACCGGGCCGCGGCGCCGAGGACCGCGTCATGGATCGGCAGGTCGACCACGGGGACGTCCGGGAACTCACTGCGGAACACCAAGGTAAGCCTCCAGTAAGGAAGTTGACGCGGCAACAAAACCCCGCGAGGGCGCCTTCAGGAGCATACGGACAGTCAGGGGGCGGGCTCGGCCATTGTGGGGAACCGGGGGCGGCGCTCGCGTGGCACGGTTGTCACCGGGGGCGCCCGACCGGCCGGTGCTGCACCACGGCCGCCCGCCCCCGGGTCGCGGCCCCGACCCCGGAACGCCCGACCGTGAAACCGCTCTCCACCCCCCGGCCACCGGCCCTCCGGCTGCTCGCCGCCACGGGCGCGGCCCTGGCGCTCACCCACGGCAGGCCCCCGCCGCACCGCGCGCACCGGGCCGACCGGGCCGACCGGGCCGACCGGGCCGACCGGGCGACAACGGCACCGTCGAGATCCACGGTGACACCACTCCAGTGGCCGATACCCGCAACGAACCCGGGGGCCGCGTGCTCCCCCTCCCCCCGGACGCGTTCGGCGCCGACACCGTCCGGCGGGTCGACCGGACGATCACGCGGCAGCCGCCGGCCGGCACCGCCCAGGTGCCGACCGCGCGGAGCTGCGACTGATCACCTGCGGCGGGACGTTCGACCGCAGGACCGGGTACGAGTCCGACACCGTGGTGTTCGCCCACCTCTCCTCGTCGCGCTGACCACGGTGACCGCTGTCACCGCGGCAGCCCCTGCGGCTCGGCGCGGCTCGGCGCGGCTCAGTACGACTTCGGCAGGCCGAGCGTGTGCTGGGCGACGTAGTTGAGCACCATCTCGCGGCTGACCGGGGCGACCCGGCCGACCCGGGTGGCCGCCAGCAGCGCACCCAGCCCGTACTCCTGGGTGAGGCCGTTGCCGCCCAGGGTCTGCACCGCCTGGTCGACGGTCCGCGCGGCGGCCTCACCGGCGGCGTACTTGGCCATGTTGGCGGCCTCCCCGGCGGCGAGGTCCTCGCCCGCGTCGTAGAGCAGCCCCGCCTTCTGGGTCATCAGCCGGGCCAGCTCGATCTCCACCGCGCACTGGGCCAGCGGGTGGGCCAGGCCCTGGTGCGCGCCGATCGGGGTGGACCAGACGGTGCGGGTCTTCGCGTACTCGACGGCCTTTCCGAGGGCCTGGCGGGCCAGGCCGAGCGAGAACGCGGCGGTGAGGATCCGCTCGGGGTTGAGCCCGGCGAAGAGCTGCAGCAGGCCCGCGTTCTCGTCGCCGACCAGGGCGTCGGCGGGCAGCCGGACGTCGTCCAGGAAGACCTGGAACTGCTTCTCGGGCGCGACGAGTTCCATCGGGATCGCCCGGTACTCGAAGCCGGGGGTGTCACGCGGGACGACGAACAGACAGGGCTTGAGCTTGCCGGTGCGTGCGTCCTCCGTGCGGGCCACGAACAGGACGGCGTCGCAGTGGTCGATGCCGGAGACGAACACCTTGCGGCCGGTGAGCAGCCAGTCCTCACCGTCCCGGCGGGCGACGGTGGAGATCCGGTGCGAGTTGGAACCGGCGTCCGGCTCGGTGATGCCGAAGGCCATCCTGCGGCTGCCGTCGGCCAGGCCCGGCAGCCACTGCCGCTTCTGCTCCTCGGTGCCGTAGCGGGCTATCACGGTGCCGCAGATCGCCGGGGAGACGATCAGCAGCAGCAACGGGCAGCCGGCGGTGCCGAGTTCCTCCAGGACGATGGCGAGGTCGGTGATGCCGCCGCCTCCGCCGCCGTACTCGGCGGGCAGGTTGACACCGAGGTAGCCGGCCTTGCCGGCCTCCGCCCACAGCTCGTCGGCGGGTTCGCCGGCCCGGGCCTTGGCGAGGTAGTAGGCGGAGCCGTAGCGGCGGCCGAGGTCGCCGACGGCCTGGCGCAGGGCCCGGCGTTCGGGGGTTTCCAGGAGTTGACTGCCGATGGCGGACATGCGGTGGGTCCTTCCTCAGGCCTCTCGGGGGGACGTGCGGGGGGACGTTCCGGGGGACGTTCCGGGGGACGTTTCGGGGGACGCGGCGACGGCCTGGACGACGGCCAGCAGGGCACCGAGCTCGACCTGTCGACCCGGGGTGGCGCGCAGTTCCACGAGGACGCCGTCGGCGGGGGCGGTCACCCGGTGCTCCATCTTCATCGCCTCCAGCACCAGCAGCGGCTGCCCGGCCGTGACGGTGTCCCCGACGGCGGCGGTGGTGCGCACGACGGTGCCGGGCATCGGGGCGAGCAGGGCGCCGGGGTCGGTGCGGACGGTGGGGTCCGGGAAGCGCGGCAGGGCGGTGAGCGCGGCGCCGCCGGCCGGGGTGTCGACGTGCACCCGGTCACCGTGGCGGGCGACCAGGTAGGTGCGCCGCAGCTCGCCCTCGCGCAGCACGACCCGGTCCGCGGTGGCCTCGACCAGCTCGACGTCCGGGTGGTCCTCGGCCTGCAGACCGGCCCGGGTGAAGCGGTAGCGGACCTCGAACTCGGCTCCGTCGTCCGCCCGGTAGCGCTTGAGCTGCGGCTGCGCGGGCAGGTTGCGCCAGCCGGAGGGGAACGCGGTGCGCCGGGCCGCGGCGTCGGCGAGGGCCGCCGCCAGCGCGGCGCGCCCGGCGCCCTTGCCGTCCGGGGCGGTCAGGTCGGCGACGTGCTCGGCCAGGAACCCGGTGTGCAGCCGCCCGCCCAGGAACGCCGGGTGGCGCAGCGCGCGGACCAGCGACTCCCGGTTGGTGGCGGGCCCGTGGATCCGGGCCCGGGCCAGCGCGTCGGCCAGCCGGCGGGCGGCCGCCGCACGGGTCGGCGCCCAGGCGATCACCTTGGCGAGCATCGCGTCGTAGTGCGGGGTGACCTCGCTGCCGGACTCGACCCCGGAGTCCAGCCGGACCCCGGACTCGGTCCGCCCGCCGGTTCCGGTGAACTCCTGGTACGGCACGGTGAGTTCGAGCCGGTGCAGGGTGCCGGTGGCGGGCTGCCAGTCCTTGGCCGGGTCCTCGGCGTACAGCCGCGCCTCGATCGCGTGGCCGCGGCTGACGGGGGCCTCCCGGGGCAGCTCCTCCCCTTCTGCGACGGCGATCTGAAGGGCCACCAGGTCCAGCCCGGTGACCGCCTCGGTGATCGGGTGCTCGACCTGCAGCCGGGTGTTCATCTCCAGGAACCAGAACCGGCCGTCCTCGGCGAGCAGGAACTCCGCGGTGCCGGCGCCGACGTAGCCGATCGCCCGGGCGGCGTTCACCGCGGCCGCGTGCAACGCGGCCCGGACCTCCTCCGGCAGGCCGGGGGCGGGCGCCTCCTCGATCACCTTCTGGTGCCGCCGCTGCAGCGAGCAGTCACGGTCGCCGACCGCGTGGACCGTGCCGTGCGCGTCGGCCAGCAACTGGACCTCGACGTGCCGCCCGGTCGGCAGGTAGCGCTCGCAGAACACCTCGTCCGAGCCGAAGGCCTTGGCGGCCTCCGCGCGGGCGGCCGCCAGCTCGCCGGGCAGGTCCGCGAGGCTGCGCACCACCCGCATACCGCGGCCGCCACCGCCCGCCGCGGCCTTCACCAGGACCGGCAGGTCGGCCTCGGTCGGTTCGGCGAGCGCGTCGAGGACGGGCACCCCGGCGGCGGCCATCAGCCGCTTGGCGGCCGTCTTGGAGCCCATCGCGGCGATCGCGGCCGGCGGCGGCCCGACCCAGACCAGGCCCGCGTCCAGGACGGCCTGCGCGAACCCGGCGTCCTCGGAGAGGAATCCGTAGCCCGGGTGGACGGCGTCGGCTCCGGCCGCCAGCGCGGCGCGGACGATCAGATCGGCCCGCAGGTAGGTGTCGGCGGGCGTGGCGCCGGGCAGCCGGACGGCCGCGTCGGCCTCGCGCACGTGCGGGGCGTCGGCGTCCGGGTCGGAGTGGACGGCGGTGGTCGCGATGCCGAGCTCCCGGCAGGTGCGGAAGACCCGGCGGGCGATCTCGCCCCGGTTGGCGACCAGCAGGGTGCCGATCGATGTCGTGGAAGTCATTCGTGGCTCCGTCACAGGGGCTCGCTCACATTCGGAAGACGCCGTAGCCGCGCGTGCCCTCGACCGGCGCGTTGTGGATCGCGGACAGGCACAGGCCGAGCACCGTGCGGGTGTCGCGCGGATCGATCACACCGTCGTCGTAGAGGCGGCCGGACAGGAAGACCGGCAGCGACTCGGCCTCGATCTGCTGCTCGACCATCGCCCGGATCGCCGCGTCCGCGTCCTCGTCGTACGGCGTGCCCTTCGCCGCCGCCGACTGCCGGGCGACGATCGAGAGCACCCCGGCGAGCTGCTGCGGGCCCATCACCGCGGACTTGGCGCTCGGCCACGAGAACAGGAAGCGCGGCTCGTACGCCCGGCCGCACATGCCGTAGTGGCCGGCGCCGTAGGAGGCGCCCATCAGGACGGACAGGTGCGGGACGGTGGAGTTGGCGACGGCGTTGATCATCATCGCGCCGTGCTTGATGATGCCGCCCTGCTCGTAGTCCTTGCCGACCATGTAGCCGGTCGTGTTGTGCAGGAACAGCAGCGGGGTGTTCCGCTGGTTCGCCAACTGGATGAACTGGGCGGCCTTCTGGGACTCGGCGCTGAACAGCACGCCCTGGGCGTTGGCCAGGATGCCGACCGGGTAGCCGTGCAGACGGGCCCAGCCGGTGGCCAGGCTCGCGCCGTAGAGCGGCTTGAACTCGTCGAAGTCGGAGCCGTCGACCAGCCGGGCGATCACCTCGCGCGGGTCGAAGGGCACCTTGAGGTCACCGGGGACGATGCCCAGCAGCTCCTCCTCGTCGAACCGCGGCGGCTCGGCGAGCGGATCGGGGCCCGGCCCCGGCTTGCGGTGGTCGAGCCGGGCGACGATCCGGCGGGCCAGCCGCAGCGCGTCCGCCTCGTCCACCGCGACGTGGTCGGCCAGGCCGGAGGTGCGGGCGTGCATCTCGGCGCCGCCCAGCGACTCGTCGTCGGCCTCCTCCCCGGTCGCCATCTTCACCAGCGGCGGACCGCCGAGGAACACCTTGGCGCGCTCCTTCACCAACACGGTGTGGTCCGACATGCCGGGGACGTAGGCGCCACCGGCCGTCGAGTTGCCGAACACCACGGCCACGGTCGGGATCCCGGCGGCGGACAGCCGGGTGAGGTCGCGGAACAGGGCGCCGCCGGGGATGAAGATCTCCTTCTGGCTGGGCAGGTCCGCGCCGCCGGACTCGACCAGGTTCACCAGCGGCAGACGGTTGTGCAGCGCGATCTCGTTGGCCCGCAGCGCCTTGCGCAGCGTCCACGGATTGCTGGCACCGCCGCGCACCGTCGGGTCGTTGGCGGTGATCACGCACTCCACGCCCTCGATCACCCCGATGCCGGTGACCAGCGCGGCGCCGACCGGGTAGTCGCTGCCCCAGGCGGCCAGCGGCGACAGCTCCAGGAACGGCGAGTCCTGGTCGATCAGCAGCTCGATCCGCTCGCGGGCCGGCAGCTTGCCGCGGCCCCGGTGGCGTTCCAGGTACCTGGGGCCGCCGCCGGCCAGCGCCTTGGCGTGCTCGGCGTCCAGGTCGGCCAGCTTGGCGAGCATCGCCGCGCGGTGCTCGGCGTACTCGGGCCCGGCCGGGTCGACGCGGGTGGGAAGGACGGTCACAGCGGCCTCTCCGGGCTGTCGGGGAGCGGGTTCGGGGCGTCCGGCGGCGCAGCCCCCGGACGGTCGAGCGGCGCAGGCTCCGGACGGTCGAGCGGCGCGGCCTCCGGACGGTCGAGCGGCGCGGCCTCCGGACGGTCGAGCAACGCCGTCGGGACGTCCAGCCGGCGCGAACGCAGCCACTCGCCGAGGGCCTTGGCCTGCGGGTCGAAGCGGTGCCGGGCGGCGACGCCCTCCCCGAGCAGGCCGGTGAGCACGAAGTTGACCGCGCGCAGGTTCGGGAAGAGGTGCCGGGTGACGGCCAACTCGGCTGTCTCCGGCAGGAGTTCCCTGATCCGGTCCACGGTGAGGGTGTGCGCCAGCCAACGCCAGCCGTCCTCGGTGCGCGCCCAGACGCCCAGGTTGGCGTCGCCGCCCTTGTCACCGCTGCGGGCACCGGCCACCAGACCCAGCGGCACCCGCCGGGTGGGGCCGGGCGGCAGCGGCTCCGGCGCCTGCTGCTCGACATCGGCGGACCGGCCGGTGAGCGGCGCGGGCGGGACGGCGATCCGGCGGCCGTCCGGCAGCACGGCGGTGTGCTCCACCACCTTGGCGTCGACGTACGAGGCGGTGAAGACCCCGTACGGCGCACCCGGCCCGGGTGGGGCCGTCAGATGGAAGCCTGGATACCCGGCCAAGCCCAACTCGACGGCGGCCTTGCCCAGTTCACGCCCGACCTTGGCCGGGTCCGGGTCGCGGGCGGTCAGCCGCAGGAGGGCGGAGGCGGCCTCCTCGGTCGGGGCATCCTGATGGTCCGTCCGGGCGAGCGTCCAGCGCAGCTCGGCCGGGCACGCCTCGGGCGGCAGGGCCTCGGCGAACTGCCGTTGCACCAGCGCGGCCTTGGCCTCGATGTCCAGGCCGGTGAGGACGAACACCACCTCGTTGTGGTGGCCGCCGAGCGCATTGAGTCCGACCTTCAGCGTGGCCGGCGGCGCCTCTCCCCGGACCCCGTCGATCCGGACCCGGTCCGGCCCTTCCTCGGTGAGCCGGACGGTGTCCAGCCGGGCCGTCACGTCGGGGCCCAGGTAATGCGATCCGCCGGTCTCGTACAGGAGTTGGGCGGTGACGGTGCCGATGGTGACGGCGCCGCCGGTGCCCGGATGCTTGGTGATCACGCTGGAACCGTCGGCGTGGAGTTCGGCGATCGGGAAGCCGGGACGGGTCACGTCGTGCTCGCGGAAGAACGCGTAGTTGCCGCCGGTCGCCTGCGCCCCGCACTCCAGCACGTGCCCGGCGACCACCGCCCCGGCCAGCGCGTCCGACTCCGTCGGATCCCAGCCGAAGTGCGCGATCCCCGGCCCGACGACCAACGCCGCGTCCGTCACCCGCCCGGTGACCACCACGTCGGCGCCCGCCCGCAGACAGGCCGCGATGCCGAACCCGCCGAGATAGGCGTTGGCCGCCAACAGCCCTTCCGGCAAGCCGAGTTCCGCCCGACGGGGCAGCAGATCGTCCCCCTCGACGTGCGCCACCGCCGCCTCGACACCCAACCGCCGTGCCAGCCCGCGCAGTTCCTCCGCCAGCCGCGCCGGGTTGAGACCGCCCGCGTTCACCACGATCGCCACCCCGCGCTCACGCGCCAGGCCGAGGCACTCCTCCATCTGCCGCAGGAAGGTCCGGGCGTACCCGCGCGACGGGTCCTTGATCCGGTCCCGCGCCAGGATGAGCATGGTCAGTTCGGCCAGGTAGTCCCCGGTGAGCACGTCCAGCGGCCCGCCGGTCAGCATCTCCCGCACCGCGGCGAACCGGTCCCCGTAGAACCCCGAGGCGTTCCCGATCCGCAGTACCGCGCGCTCGCGCACCAAAGCGCCTCCCCTGCCGGTGAGTTGGCGACGCTCCCACACGAGTGCCGTCGGGCAGCAGCGTGGCACCGCCGGTAGAAAAAAGCAATCATGCCTGCTTGTTTTCCGTCACGACCCCCACCGGGCACGCCACGTACGCCTCCACCACCCGCACCGGGCACTCCGAGGCGCAGCCCGAGCCGGCGACGGCCGGCGCGAGGTCTCGGCCCGCCCGGTCGCCGACGGGTCACGACGCCCCGGCAGGTCATGACGCCCCTCCTGGCCACAACGCCCGAAAAGCCGATCCCGGTCGCGCACCCGACGCGACGACAACCACGAGGATTCGACCCGATCACCGGTGCCGGAATACCCGCATCCGACCCGGCCGATCGATCGATTCTCACGACGGCCGATCGCCGATGATCCCGAACGGCGCGGACCGGTCGCGCGGACATCGGCCCCACCGGACGTTCGACGCCTCTTTCACCCGACCCCAAAGGTCCGCCGAGCATTATCCGGATTCCGTACGACCACTTGGGCGGACGAAGGATCACTGCGGCCTGTCGTGGCGCCCTCCCCGGACCTGCGGAGCCGACCGGAGCAGGCTGTTGCGGCTCCGGATGTCAATTCCGGACAGATTGATTCCGCAGCATTCGCCCGTTGCGGATTCAACGGCCTGCGTCCGCGAAATCCGCAGTAATCCGGCAACGCCGACCCGATCCGACGGAATGGGGAATTCGGACGACAAACCCGCCTCGACGGCCGAATGCCCGCGGGGTTTGCCGGAATTTTGACATACCGGAGAACGTGATATCTGGACCGGGCCCCACCCCTGTGGCACTGTTCCGGCGAGAATCCTTCGACACCCACGGGGGGACATCCATGAAGCTCCGCACCCGGATCCGCGCCGGCGCCACCGCGCTCGCCGTCGCCACGGGCGGCCTGACCTTCGCCGTGGCGGGCCCCGCGACCGCCGCGCACGCGTGCGGACTGTCCCAGCTCGGCCCGGGCCACTCCATCTGGAGCGGGGGCCACACGGTGGGCGGCTTCTACCTCGCGTGGAACTCGTGCACCGCCCAGGCCTACACCGAGGCCCACATCACCAACACGAACTGGACCCGCAAGCAGGGTCAGATCGACGTCTACAACTACAGCTACCTCAGCGGCGGCGGCTCCCACGCCTCCGGCCCGTCCAGTCCGACGGTCGTCTTCGACGGGACCGCCTGGTGGGACTCGGGCATGCTCTCGATCTACTCCTACCCCAGCGGCGACCGCAACTACATGGGCCAGGTCCAGTTCAACGGCTGCTCGATCGGGTTCACCCCGAAGTGGAACTTCTCGGGGAGCGGGGCCCAGACCAACGGTTCGGACATGTACTGCTGACCCGGCGACAACAGCAGGCGTGCGCGGCCCCGGTGTTCCCCAGGTCCGACCTGATGCGGACACCGGGGCCGTCCCGTACGCCGCACCCATCGCCGCACCCACCGCCGCACCCACCGCCGCACCCGCCCCTACGGCGACCGTCAACGGACTGTCCCGGGTTACCGGTTGCCGCGCCGGAGCGGGAGAAGACCGGCAACCGGTCGGGCACGGACGGCAGGTGAGGCACGGCCATTGACCGGTGGTCAGCTGCGACGGAAGGATCCGCGGTCATGACGACGCGCATGGGTCCTGTGTGCCGGTGGCCGGTCGCTCCGCTGCGGTGGGCGGCCTTGCTGTCGCTGTTGGTGTCGGTCGGCGTGTTCTTCGCCGGGGCCGGGGAGGCCCGGGCCGCGCCCGCCTGCGGGGTGCTGTCCACCGGGGCGGCGCCACAGGCGACCGCGGCCGTCCGGTCCGCCTGCGGGCTGATCGGCACGCCGTACTCGTGGGGCGGCGGGCACGGGGCGCAGCCCGGTCCGACGTACGGGCTCTGCGACGCCTCCAACGGCGCCCCGGACGACTGCCACGTCCGGGGCCTGGACTGCTCGGGCATGGTCCGTTACGCCTACGACCTGGCGGTCGGCGAGGACGTCGTCAACGGCACCACGCGGACCCAGTGGCCGTCCTCCCGGGCCGTCGCCCGCTCCTACCGGGCGGACGGGACCGCGCCGCTGCTCCCCGGCGACCTGGTGTTCTTCGGCGCCACCGCCCCGACCATCCACCACGTGGCGATGTACCTCGGGCAGGGCTGGATCGTCGAGGCGCCCTACTCCGGCGGCTACGTCCAAGTGGCCGCGCTCGCCTCGCACGGCGACTACTACGGCGCGATCCGGCTGTACGGCCCCGGCAACTCCACCCCGACGCCACCCCAGCCGCCGTCGGGCGGCGGCACGTACTGGGTGGACACCTTCGCCGCCGCGAGCGTCTACGCCTCGCCGAACTCGACCACCGCCACCGGAACCCTGAAGCAGGGCACCAACTACGTCTACTGCAAGGCCTGGGGCCGCGAGGTGTCGAACGGCACCGCGTACAACCACTGGTGGCTGAAGACCGACCCCGACATCGGCCCGGCCGGCCAATGGGTCTCCGCCTACAACCTCTCCCACTGGGGCAACGACACCGCCAAGGACAACGACGGCACCACCATCCCCGACTGCCCGGGTGGTGGGACCCCGCCCGCCACCGGTACGCACTGGGTGGACACCTTCGCCACCGCCGCCGTCTACGCCTCGCCGAACTCCACCACCGCCACCGGAACCCTGAAGCAGGGCACCAACTACGTCTACTGCAAGGCCTGGGGCCGCGAGGTGTCGAACGGCACCGCATACAACCACTGGTGGCTGAAGACCGACCCCGACAGCGGCCCCGCCGGCCAATGGGTCTCCGCCTACAACCTCTCCCACTGGGGCAACGACACCGCCAAGGACAACGACGGCACCACCATCCCCGACTGCTAGGAGGAGGTTCCCGGAGCCCGATGCGTCGGGGACCGGGCGGGACGGACCGGGCAGGGCGGGGACCGGACGGACAGGGACCGGACGGACGGGTACCGGGCGGGGCGGACCGATCAGTTTTCGAGAAGCCCCCGGCCCGGGCCCCCGCCTAGCGTTGCGGTCATGAGCGACATCACCATTCACTGGACCTTCCTCCCGCACACCGACCCCGAGGCCTCCCTCGCCTTCTACCGCGACCTGCTCGGCTTCGAGGTCCGCAAGGACGTCGGCGGCGGCGCGATGCGCTGGATCACCGTCGGTCCCGCCGACCAGCCGGGCGTCTCGCTGGTGCTGGAGCCGCCGGCGATCGACCCGGGCATCACCGAGGAGGAGCGGCGGACCATCACCGAGATGATGGCGAAGGGCACCTACGCCCGGCTCGTCCTCGGGACCGCGGACCTGGACGGCGTCTTCGACCGGCTGAAGTCCGGCGGCGCCGAGCTGGTGCAGGAGCCGGCCGAGCAGCAGTGGGGTGCGCGTGACTGCGCGTTCCGCGACCCGGCGGGCAACCTGATCCGCTTCAACGAGGTGCGCTGAACCAGCCGCCAGGCCGGCCGGGCAGCCGTAGGCCGCCCCGGTGGCCGAACACGGAAACCCCCCGGCACCCGCACCCGACGGGCCCGACCCCACGGCACCGGCCGGACCGGACCCCCTCGATTCTGGTTGGATCGAGGGGGTTCACCGCCGACCGTGACCGCGGGGTCGGGCCCGCCCGATCGACAGGGAGAGACGACGACCATGCCCAAGAGGACGGACGCGCACCCCGCGCCGCACGCCGCCGACACCCACGACCTGATCCGCGTCCACGGCGCGCGCGAGAACAACCTCAAGGACGTCAGTGTCGACATCCCCAAGCGCCGGCTGACGGTGTTCACCGGCGTGTCCGGTTCGGGCAAGAGTTCACTGGTCTTCGACACCATCGCCGCCGAGTCCCAGCGGCTGATCAACGAGACCTACAGCGCCTTCGTCCAGGGTTTCATGCCCACGCTGGCCCGCCCCGAGGTGGACGTCCTGGAGGGCCTGACCACCGCGATCATCGTCGACCAGCAGCGGATGGGCGCCGACCCGCGCTCCACCGTCGGCACCGCCACCGACGCCAACGCGATGCTGCGCATCCTGTTCAGCCGCCTCGGCACGCCGCACATCGGTTCGCCGAAGGCCTTCTCCTTCAACGTGCCCTCGATCAGCGGGGCGGGCGCGGTGACCGTCGAGCGCGCCGGCAAGACCGTCAAGGAGCGGCGCAGCTTCAGCATCACCGGCGGCATGTGCCCGCGCTGCGAGGGCCGGGGCAGTGTCTCCGACATCGACCTCACCCAGCTGTACGACGACGGCAAGTCGATCGCCGAGGGCGCGATCACCATCCCCGGCTGGAAGACCGACAGCTGGTGGACGGTCGGCATCTACGCCAACTCGGGCTTCCTCGACCCGGACAAGCCGATCCGCGAGTACACCAGGAAGGAACTGCAGGACTTCCTGTACCGGGAGCCGACCAAGGTCAAGGTCAACGGCGTCAACCTCACCTACGAGGGCCTGATCCCCAAGATCCAGAAGTCGATGCTCTCCAAGGACAAGGACGCGCTGCAGCCGCACATCCGCGCCTTCGTCGAGCGTGCCGTCACCTTCACCGCCTGCCCCGACTGCGGCGGCACCCGGCTCAGCGAGGCCGCCCGCTCCTCCAGGATCGCCGGGACCAGCATCGCCGACGCCTGCGCGATGCAGATCAGCGACCTCGCCGCGTGGGTCCGCGGACTCGACGAGCCCTCGGTGACGCCGCTGCTCACCACCCTGCGGGAGACCCTCGACTCCTTCGTGGAGATCGGCCTCGGCTACCTCTCGCTGGACCGCCCGTCCGGCACGCTCTCCGGCGGCGAGGCACAACGGGTCAAGATGATCCGTCACCTCGGCTCCTCACTCACCGACACCACGTACGTCTTCGACGAACCCACCACCGGCCTGCACCCGCACGACATCGACCGGATGAACAAGCTGCTGCTGCGCCTGCGCGACAAGGGCAACACCGTGCTGGTGGTCGAGCACAAGCCGCAGACCATCGCGATCGCGGACCACGTGGTCGACCTCGGTCCCGGCGCCGGTGCGGCGGGCGGCTCGGTCTGCTACGAGGGCGGCGTGGACGGGCTGCGGGGCAGCGGCACGGTCACCGGCCGGCACCTGGCGGACCGGGCGCCGCTGCGGGAGAGCGTGCGCAAGCCCACCGGGCAGCTGGAGATCCGGGGCGCGGACACCCACAACCTGCGGGACGTGGACGTGGACGTCCCGCTCGGGGTGCTCACCGTGGTGACCGGGGTCGCCGGCTCCGGAAAGAGCTCGCTGATCCACGGCTCGATCCCCGTCCACGAGGGCGTGGTCTCGGTCGACCAGGGCGCGATCCGCGGCTCGCGCCGCAGCAACCCGGCCACCTACACCGGACTGCTGGAACCGGTCCGCAAGGCCTTCGCCAAGGCCAACGGCGTCAAGCCGGCCCTGTTCAGCGCCAACTCCGAGGGCGCCTGCCCGACCTGCAACGGCGCCGGGGTGGTCTACACCGACCTGGCGATGATGGCCGGGGTGGCCACCACCTGCGAGGACTGCGAGGGCAAGCGCTACCAGCCCGCCGTGCTGGAGTACCGCCTCGGCGGCCGGGACATCGCCGAGGTGCTGGCGATGCCGGTGACCGAGGCCCAGGAGTTCTTCGGCGAGGGCGAGGCCCGGCTGCCCGCCGCCCACCGGATCCTGGAGCGGCTGGCGGACGTCGGCCTCGGCTACATCAGCCTCGGTCAGCCGCTCACCACGCTCTCCGGCGGCGAGCGGCAGCGGCTCAAGCTGGCCACCCACATGGCGGACAAGGGCGGCGTCTACGTCCTCGACGAGCCGACCACCGGCCTGCACCTGGCCGACGTCGAGCAACTGCTCGGGCTGCTGGACCGGCTGGTCGAGTCCGGCAAGTCCGTCATCGTGATCGAGCACCACCCGGCGGTCATGGCGCACGCCGACTGGATCATCGACCTGGGCCCGGGCGCCGGTCACGACGGCGGGCGGGTGGTCTTCGAGGGCACCCCGGCCGAGCTGATCGCGGCCCGCTCCACGCCGACGGGCGAGGCCCTGGCGGAGTACGTCGGCGGCTGAGCCCCGCCGCTCCGGCCGGTCACCGGTCGCCGGGCGCCGGGCGCGGGTCACCGATCGCCGGGCGCGGGTCACCGATCGCCGGGCGCGGGTCACCGAGCACCGGGCGCCCCGGGCCCTCCCCCTCGGGAGCCCTCCCACAGGGGGCGTCACCCCAGGGGGAGGGCCATCTCCAGGATCCGCGCCGAGGTGTCCAGCACGTACGGCGTCTCGCCCCCGGTGTACGCGAACCCGCGCCGCAGGTAGAAGGCGGCTGCGCGGGGGTTCGCCTCGTGGACCCCGAGCAGCATCCGCGCGGCGCCCTGACCGCGGGCCCAGGCGAGGACCGCGTCCAGCATGGCGTCCGCGACGCCGCGTTCGCGGCCGCGGTGCTCCGGGTCCACCCAGACGCCGATCAGCTCGACGGCGTCGGCGTGGTCCTTGCTCGGGACGGACAGCATGGTGGCGACCCACTCCCCGTCGGCGTCCACCGCGACCAGGCCGACCCTGCCGGGCTCGTTGACCCAGTCCGTCCGGGCCCGCCACGTGCCCTCGCCGAGGCGGCCGGCCTCGGCGTGGATCTCGCCGAACGCCATGGGCGTGTCGAGGAGTTGGGCGAGGCGCACCGTCCGCAGCCGCTGCCAGTCGTCACGGCCGATCCGCTCGATCCGGTACGTCACGCTCTCCCCCGTCACACCGCGCGTCACAGGACGCTGCCTCCGCCACCGGTGATCACCGGTGGCGAAGGCAGGATAGCCGGAGCCCGGGCCTTGACCGCGGGCCCGGGCCGAGGCCCGCGGTCAGGGCACCAGGTCAAGGCCCCGGGTCAAGGCCCCGGGTCAGGGCCCGCGGTCAGCCCCCGGGGCGGACCGGCGTCACGGCTTGATGCGGACCACCTGCGGGTCGTGGTCGCTCGCCTGCTGGGCGAACTCGGAGTTGATGTGCACCACGTCGTACTTGGCGTAGCCGACCTCGGGGCTGACCAGGATGTGGTCCAGCACCTGCGAGTTGCCCTGGTAGACGTACGAGTACTGCTCGGTCTCGGGCAGCTCGTTCACCAGGTCGCGCAGCACGCCGCCCTTGGTGAGCGCGGCCAGCGCGGGCGAGAACTGGTAGTCGTTGAAGTCGCCGAGGGAGACGACCCTGGCCTCCTTGTCGGCGGCCAGCAGCTGCGCGACGAAGGCCTGCTCGACGGTGGCCTGCTTGACCCGCTGCACCTCGGAGCTGCGGGTCGGCTGCTGGAAGCGGCTGTCGATGCCCTGGTCGCCGCCCTTGCTGTTGAAGTGGTTGGCGATCACGAAGACCTTCTGGCCGCGGAAGACGAACTGGCCGACCAGCGGCTTGCGGCTGTTGGTCCAGGCATCGTCGTTCGGCGCGATCCGGCCGGGCGAGGCGGTCAGCGCGGTGGCGGCGCCGGTGCCGGTGACGCCGACGGCGGTGGTGGAGTCGCCGCCCGCGATGTCGGTGAAGGAGACCCGCTGCGGGTTGAACAGGAAGACCTGGCGGATGTTGCCGCCGGGCTCGCCGCCGTCCTTGCCGTCCTGCGGGTCGATCGAGCGCCAGTCGTAGGCCGGGCCGCCGGCCGCCTTGATCGCGGCGACGAACTTGGCCACGGTCTGGCTCGCGTCCACGGTGCCGTCGCTCTTGGAACCGTTGTTGTCCTGGATCTCCTCCAGGGCGACGACGTCGGGCGAGCGCAGGTTGGTGACGACGCCCTGGGCGAGCTCGGCGAACTTGGCGTCCGGGTTGTTCGGCGCCAGGTTCTCCACGTTGTAGGTGGCGAGGGTGAGTTCGCGGTCGGTCGCCTGGGCGGTGACCTCGCGCTGGAGGTGGTTGTCCTTCAGGGTGCCCACGGTGCCGGCGACGAGCGTGTAGCCGCCGAAGTTGTTGTAGTCCAGCGGGCCGGTGGTGGTGCCGGTCAGCTCGTCGCCGACGTTGGCCACCGGGAAGGGCTGCTGGGAGACCGCGGCCTGCTGCTGGATCATCAGACGGCCGACGTTGGGCTCGCGGTAGGACTCGTACAGGACGCCGCCGCGCTTGCTGCGCTGGTCCTGGCGGTCCGCGGCGACCCACAGCTCGTTGTACTTGTCGGTCGCCTGGATCACCCGGACGTCCTTGACCTGGACGAGCATGCCCTCCAGGGACTCGTAGAAGTCCAGGGCGTACTTCTCCGGGTTCAGGGTCACGCCGTCGATGGAGCCGTCCGCGCCGGCCGCCGGGCTGTAGGTGCCGGGGATGTTGCGGGTGTCGACGACGACCGGGGCGGGCAGCGGGTTGCCGGAGGAGACGACCGTGACGGCCGGGGCGGAGATCTCGGTGACGGACTGCGAGCCGCCGGAGTAGCTCGGGTAGTACTCGGTGACCTTGCCGCTGACCAGCACGGAGTCGCCGACCTTGACGGTCGGGTTGCCGCCGGTGAAGACGAAGATGCCCTCGCTGGTGGCCGGGTCCGCGTCCGGGTTCGGGTCCTGGATCCAGAAGCCCTTGGAACTGCCGTACGCACGCACGCCGGTGACGATGCCGGGCACGCCGGTGACGGGCTTGCCGGCCTGCGGGGATATCCGGGTGGCGCCCTGGACGTCGTGGATCCGCAGCGGGCCGGCCTCGGTCGGGGCGGGGGTGGCCGCGCCGGCGGCGTTGGCCACCGGGAGCGGGACGAGCACCAGCGAGGCGGCCAGCGAGGCCGGGATCAGGGCGGCGCGCAGCAGGGTTCTGTGCGGGCGGGAGGCGGGGGCGGTGGTCACCGGGGCAGGACTCCTAGCTCCGTCGTGCGGCACGGTCGTGGCACGGCGGTCCGGGCGGAGGCGCGCTTCGAGCGCGCGCTACTCGCGTAGAGGAAGCAGGGGACGGACACCCGCCCCCCGCGGCGCCCCTCAAGATACGCGCGTAGAAAAAGCCCCGACAAGACCCCGTCGGTGAACTGTCGGTTCCCCTCAGGTGACTTGACTCACGGTCAGGCCAGGCTGCTCACAGCCCGCTCCCAGCGGGCTCCCAGAAACCCCCGGCCCCTCCGCCACCGGCCCGCACGGCTCGCGGCCGCGCAAGGCGTCGTGCGCGTCGAGCGTCTTGCCGGCGCGCACGGCGTCCAGGAACGTGACGACGGCCTGCTCGATGCCGCGCTGACGGGCCACCGGCACCCAGTCGCCCCGGCGCCGGACGGTCGGCTGACCCCGGTGGTCGACCACCTCGGAGAGGTTGTGGACCTCACGCTTGGAATCGCCGCCGGACACCTCCAGCACCTCCTCCGTCGAACCGGACAGCCGGTTCATGATGCCCAGCGCCGTGAACCCCTCGCCGGCGAGGGTCAGCACGACGTGCTCGACCAGGCCGTCGCGCACCCGCGAGCGGACATCGACGTGCTCGACCTCCCCCGGCACCAGGAACCGGAGCACATCCACCACGTGGATGAAGTCGTCGAAGACCATCGACCGCGCAGCCTCCGGCAGACCCTCACGGTTCTTCTGCAGCACGATCAGGTCACGCGGACGCTCCTTCGCCTGCACGTAGCCGGGCGCGAAACGCCGGTTGAAGCCCACCATCAGCGAACGGCCCGTCCGGTCGGCCAGATCGACCAGCCGACGGGCACCGTCCACGGTGTAGTCCAACGGCTTGTCCACGTACACATCGATGCCCGCCGTCAGCAACTGCTCCACGATCGGCACGTGCTGACTCGTCGCGGCATGCACGAACGCCGCCCGGATCCCACTCCCGACCAGCGCACCGAGATCGGTGAACCGGTGCTCCGGCGCGATCCGGTGAGCATCACCGATGCGGTCCAGCTTGGCCGCGTCCCGGGTCATCAACCGCAGGTCGAGCCCGGGCAGCGCGGTGAGCACCGGCAGATACGCCTTCTGCGCGATGTCACCGAGGCCGATGACCCCGACCGGGAGGAGGCTGTCGGAAACAGAGGACGAACTCATCGGATTCTCCACACACGCGTGTCGGCAGTGTCGCCCCCACCCTATTCACTGGCTCCCACGCCCCACCAACCCGTCGCCGGCACGCACCATCGCCGGCGCGGCCGGCCACCGCACGGTCCCTCCGTCGAGTGGCCGGCACCAGTCGACACCGACGGTCTGGGGCGGTGGCGGCGTGCACGGTGGTTGGCCCGGTTGCGGCTCGCGGTCGGCGTGCCGAGTCGGTGAACCGGTCCTCGGGGGTGATCCGGTGGGCCTCGCCGATCCGGGTCGGTCCGGTGCTGAGGGTACGGACGGTCGTCGGTTCCCGCCCCGTGCGGCCGGCGCCCTGCCGGCTCAGGTGGCCAGGAGGGATTCGGCGATGCTGCGGGCGCGCCAGGCGGCGTCCGGGGTGCCCTCGCGTAGGGCGGTGACGATGGCTCCGTCCATCAGCAGGGCGAACTGCCGTGCGCGGCAAGAGGGTTCGGGGATGTCGGCGGCGCGCATGAGCTGTTCGACGAGTTCGATGACGCGCCGTTTGTGCAGGGCCGCCATCTCGCGGGCCGGGCTGGTGCGGTCGGCGATTTCGGTCATCGTGTTGATGGCGACGCAGCCGCGGTAGTCCTGTGCGGCGAATCGTTCGGCCAGGGCGTCGAAGACGTGCAGGGGGTGGCCGCCGTGGGCGGCGACGCGTTCGGAGAGCCAGGCGCGCCAGCGTGCGTCCCGGCCTTCGAGGACGGCGGTGACCAGGGCTTCCTTGCCGGTGAAGTGCCGGTAGAAGGAGGCCCGGCCCACGCCGGATTCGGAGAGGATGCGCTCGACGCCGACCGCGTGGATGCCGTTCGCGTAGAAGAGGGACTCGGCCGTGCTCAGCAGGCGCGCCCGTGCGTTGACTGCCATGGGACCGATCCTAACCGCCCTTGACGCCAAACGGCACCGATCGGTACCGTTTTCGCGTCGGAACGGAACCGATCGGTACCGTTTCAGGGGACAGTCGTACAGCGGGGGGACGCATGAACGAGGACTGGGCCGAGGCCGCCGTCGAACTGGTCGCCGGCTACACGGTGGTGACGGCGGGCGGCGAGGCGGTCTCCTCGGTGCCCCGGGCGCTGGTGGCCTTCCAGGGCGGCTTCGCCAAGCTGCGACTGCCCGGCACCGCGACGGTGCAGGTGGTCTCCGCCCCCGCCGTCCGCCTGATCACCCTCACGACCGGGTGACCCCGGCGGTCGGACGCCCGACCGCCCCCATGGACCTGCGGCTGCACGGCCGCCCTGGCCGGGACGCCACGCCACCTGCACACGGCGCGGCCGCCCGACCCGGGACGCCGGGCAGCCGCACAACCGTTTCCTGACGCCCGTTTCCGAACGCCCGTGGCAGAACCCCGCCGCGCGCTACGCGCTCGCGGCCGCCGCCTCGGCGAGGGCGTCGAGGACCGGCCGGATCAGCGGGTGCCCGTCGGCACCGGCCCGCACGGCCGCGAACACCCGACGGGTGGCGAGCTCGCTGTCCACCGGGCGGACGGCCACCTGCCCGAGGTCGACGCCGCGCAGCGCCGAGCGCGGCACCAGGGCGACCCCGGCGCCCGCCGAGGCGAGCGCCACGACGGCGCGGAAGTCGTCGGAGGAGTGCAGCAGCCGGGGCTGGAACCCGGCGTGTTCACAGGCCAGCAGCACCACGTCGTGGCAGGGGTTGCCCGGGTAGGGGCCGATCCAGGGCTCGTCGGCCAGGGCGGCGACGTCGAGCGGGCCGGCCTCTCCGGCGAGGGGGTGGCCGAGCGGCAGGACGGCCTCGAAGGGCTCGGCGTACAGCGGCACCCTGGTCAGCCGGGCGTCGTCGGCGCGCGGGGCGCCGCGGTACTCGACGGCCACCGCGAGGTCGGCCCGGCCGTCCAGGACCATCGGCAGGCTGGCGTCGCCCTCGGCGTCCAGCACCTTGAGCCGCACTCCCGGCGCGCGCTCGCCGAGCAGGCCGATGGCGGGGGCGAGCACCAGCCCGATGCCGGTGGCGAAGGAGGCGACGGTGACCTCGCCGGAGACGCCCGCGCTGTAGGCGGCGAGGTCGGCCTCGGCACGTTCCAGTTGGGCGAGCACGACGTCGGCGTGGCCGAGCAGGATCTCCCCGGCGGCGGTCAGCCGCACGCCCCGGCCCTCGCGGGCGAGCAGGTGGTGCCCGGTCTCCTGTTCCAGGGCGGCGAGCTGCTGGGAGACCGCGGAGGGGGTCAGGTAGAGGGCGGCCGCCGCGGCGGTCACGGTGCGGTGGTCCGCCACGGCCCGCAGGGTCCGCAGCCGTCGTGCGTCGATCACAGGCCAATTCTGCCAGCGCGGCGGAGCGAACCGGACAGAGCGGGCGGGACCGCGTGGACGCGGGCCCGGCAGGCGGCACGGAGCGGGACCGCGTGGACGCGGGCCGGCAGGCGGCACGGGCCCAGCAGGCGGCACGGAGCGGGCCGGGACGCGGCCGAGCCGGCGCGGCCGCACCTTCGGACGGAGCTACCACCCGTGACGTATTTCCGGTCGGGATCGCTCCCCTTCGTTGACCGTCGGGCCGGACGGCGCTTGGCTCGTGACCGACCGGGCCGCGGGGGTCGAGCGGGCCCGGACACCGTCATCTGGGGAGGATGATCGATGACCACCGCACGCACCCGCCGCCGACTGGCCCGTACGGCCTGCGTCCTGGCCGCCGTCACTGCGGTCGGCGCCGTGATGCCCGCCGCCGAGGCCCGGCCGCCCAAGGGCGACACCGCCCGGGTCAGCGAGGGGCCCAAGGGCGAGGGGCTCGACCGCGAGTCCTTCGCGCTCGGCCTGAGCGGCGACGGCCGGCTGGCCCTGTTCTCGTCCTCGGCGACGAACCTGTTGCCCGGCGGTGCCGGCGCCGGGGGCGACGTCTACCTCCGCGACCTGCGCAACGGGCACCTCCAGCGGGTCAGTGTCGCCGACGACGGCGCTTCGCTGAACGCGGGCACCGGCGATGCGGCGATCAGCGGGGACGGCCGGTACGTGGTGTTCGGCACCGCCGCGACCAACCTGCTGCCCGCCCTGCCGAAGCACGCCAACGACATCTACGTCCGGGACCTGTGGACCGGCCGCACCGAGCTGGTCACCGCCGCCGACGGCAGCTCCGGCGTGGGCGACGACCAGAGCCGGCGCACCGCCTACAACCCGGCGATCAGCTGGGACGGGCGCTACGTGACCTACTCCTCCGACCGCTCCGACCTCGCGCCCGGCGTCCGCGCGGGCAAGTTCAACATCTTCGTCACCGACCGCTGGACCCACACCACCCGGGTGGTCTCCACCGGGGCCGACGGCAGCCCGGCCGACAACAGCTCCTACAGCCCGACGATCAGCGCGGACGGCAGCCGCATCGAGTTCAACTCCCGGGCCGGCAACCTGCTCCCGGCGGCCGAGACCCCGCCCGCCGCCAAGGCCGCGGCGGCCGACACCGCCGACGAGCCCGGGGCACCCCGCACCACCGCCGCCGGGACGAGCCCCCGGCTGGCCGGGCTGCGCGCCTACCCGGACTACGTGTGGGACTCCCGCACCGGCAAGATCACCGGCGCGAGCCTCGACGAGACCGGGGAGCTGCAGGGCGGCGGCTCCGACGGGCAGATCAGCCCGTCCGGCCGGTACGTCGTCTACGACCTCTTCCAGCCGGGCGGCCGCCCGGGCTCGCACGGCCGGCACTCGGACGTCTTCCTGCACGAGCTGGCCACCGGCAAGGTCACCAAGGTCAGCAACCCGCTGCCCGGCGCCACCGACATCCGGGACTCCTTCAACGCCGCGATGTCCCTGACCGACGAGGTCTTCTTCGCCTCCGACGCCGACGACCTGGTCCCCGGCGACACCAACGAGCAGACCGACATCTTCCGCTACAGCCCGTGGACCGGGCGCACCGACCGTGTCTCCCTCACCCGGGACGACGCGCAGAGCACCGCCTCGTCGTACTTCCCGAGGGTCGACGCCTTCGGCACGACGCTGCTGTTCACCGCCGACGACGGCAACCTCGTCCCGGGCGACGACAACCAGAGCGCGGACGTCTTCCGCCGCCGCCTCTGAACCGACGCGCGGCTGGACGACCGGACGGCTGGACGACCGGACGACCGACCACCCGGGTGGCCTGATCCGCTGCCCGAAATGGCCTGACTCCCCTGCGGGATACGTCCGTTGACGTACTTTTCCGCCGGGATCACCCGGGGCCGTTGACCACCGCGCCCTCCCGACGATTGGCTCTGCACGAGCCCGTCGCCGGGAGGGAGCCCGGCGCAGGGGGCGATCACCGGGGAGGACAACGCCCATGACCCGTAGCACCCGTAGCACCCGCACTTCCGGTACCACCCGCACTTCCCGCACCACCCGCAACCGGTGGCTGGCCGGCAGCGGCGGCGTCCTCGTGGCCGCCGCCGTGCTCGCCACCACCGTCGTCCCCGCCCAGGCCGCTCCGGCGCCGCGCGGCACCGTCCAGGTCAGCGTCGGACTGAACGGCGCGGTGCCGGACAACCAGTCGTGGAGCAAGGGGATCAGCGCGGACGGGCACTACGCCCTGTTCACCTCGTGGGCCACGAACCTGGTGTCGCAGCCCGCGAAGAGCGGCCGCGACGCCTACGTCCGCGACCTGCGGACCGGCCGTACCGAGCGGATCAACCTGGCCGACGACGGCAGCGTCCTGAACGGCTTCACCGACTACGTCGCGATCAACGCCGACGGCCGCTACGTCGCCTTCGAGAGCGACGCCGAGAACGTGCTGCCCGGCATGCCGGTCCCGGGACGCACCGAGGTGTACGTCCGCGACCGCAGGACCGGCCGCACCGAGCTGGTCAGCGGCGCTCCCACCAGCACCGACGCCGACAAGTTCCACGCCTCGTACGCGCCCTCGATCAGCGCGAACGGCCGCTACGTGGCCTTCGTGTCCTCCCGGACCGACCTCGTTCCGGGCCTCCAGGGCGGTGACCCCTCGCTCGCCAGGCCCTACACCTGGGACTACAACGTCTACGTCACCGACCGCTGGACGGGGAAGACCCGTCTGGTCACCCTCGGCGTGGACGGCAAGCCGGGCGACAGCATGTCCCTCAATCCGACCATCAGCGCGGACGGCCGCACCGTCGGGTTCACCTCGTTCGCGTCCAACCTGGTGCCGGCCGGGCAGACCCCCGCCCTCGCCGCCCCGGCCGCCGAGGCCGCGGCCGCCGCCGGTCCCGTCGCCGGGCCCGTCGCAGGTCCCGCGGCCACCCGTCCCGCCCCCGATACGGCCGCCGCCACCGCCGACGTCGAGCTGGCCCCGGGCACCGCCACGGCCCTGCCCCGCGGCGCCCGGGTGGCACAGCCGAACCTCGCCCGGCCGACCACCGGCGCCTACTACACCTACGACGTCGACTCCGGCCGCATCTCCGCCGCGAGCCTGGACCTCGACGGCAAGCTCGGGTTCGCGAGCTTCGACGCGACGATCAGCCCGGACGGGCGGCGCGCCGTCTACGCCCTGCCGGAGCCCGGCGGGTCCACCAACGGCCACCGGTACCACCTGGTGCTGTACGTCCGGGACCTCAGGAAGGGCACGGTGACGAAGGTCAGCGGCGGCCTGCCCGGCACCACCTCGGTCGGCACCTCCGACCACGGCAGCGTCACCGCCGACAACCGCTGGATCTACTTCTCCTCCGCCGCCGACAACCTGGTGGCCGGCCCGCAGCACACGGGTTGGGACGTCTACCGCCAGGACCTGCGCACCGGCCGGACCGAGCGGGTCGCCACCGCGCCGGACGGCTCGTCCGGCAACGGCTCCTCGGTCGACCCCTTCGTGGACGCCCGGGGCGAGGCCGTGGTGTTCGGCTCGACCAGCGGCAACCTGGTCGCCGGCACCAACGGCCCGGCGAGCGAGGGCTACCAGGTCTTCGCCCGTCCCACCGGCCACCCCGGCGACGGCGACGGCGACGGCGACGACCAGGGCCAGGACGACGACGACTGACCGGGCCGCTCCCACCCGTCCGTCCGCCCCGGTCCCGCCCCGGAAACCGCCCCGGAAACCGCGAACGGGGGCGGGACGTCGGCCGGGCCGGCGTCCCGCCCC
>NZ_JBHWBZ010000032.1:0-70037 GCF_042735475.1 Kitasatospora sp. NPDC059577
TCCTGAGGCCGGGGATGTCAACATATCTGGCGTTGACTTTTGGCACGCTGTTGAGTTCTCAAGGAACGGACGCTTCCTTCGGACCGCCTTCCAGCAGGCCCTCCGGGCTTTCGTTCGTGATTCCAGCTTAGCAGATGTTTTCCGCTCCGTTTACCGGGGCTTTTCGCATCTGAAATCTGGTGTTAACCGCCGAGTTGCGGCGACTCGACCAACCATAGCGGGTCGTCCGCCGCGGCGCGAATCGAGGCTCGCCCGGTGTCACCCGGGTGGCGGCATGATTTGTTGCTCTCGCGAGCATATACAGCAATGGTCCCGATTCGCCAAGATGCCTGTAGAGTGCGGCGCATCGACCGAGAGGACTAGACCACTCGCGGGCCGATGGGACGCCGGCCAACAGGTGGGCACGGGGCGGGGTTTCGCCCGGGAATGTCGACAGATGTCCCTAGTTGACATGATTTAGGCTTCAGTTGATCGTCGTGCCGCTCCTCGCGGCCGCTCGCTGTACTGCGCTCTTGGGAGGCACAACCATGACCACTGTGACGTCGCCGCTGACCGGCAAGGTCGTCGGGCTCGCCGGCGTGCCCGACCCGGTGTTCTCGGGTGCGATGGTCGGCCCGGGCACCGCGATCGACCCGGTCCGTCGGCCCACCGAGGCGGTCGCCCCGGTGGACGGCGTCGTCGTCTCCATGCACCCGCACGCCTTCGTCGTCGTGGACGCCGAGGGCCACGGTGTGCTGACCCACCTCGGGATCGACACCGTCCAGCTCAACGGCGAGGGCTTCGAGCTGCTCGTCAACAAGGGCGACACGGTGACCCGCGGTCAGGCCGTCATCAAGTGGGACCCGGCCGCCGTCGAGGCCGCCGGCAAGTCGCCGATCTCCCCGATCGTCGCGCTGGAGGCCGCCCCGGACTCGCTCGGCGGCCTGCGGGAGGACGGCGAGGCCGTCTCCGGCGAGGCCCTGTTCAGCTGGAGCTGACTCCTCTCTATCCCCCACACACAGACTCAGCGGAGACAGGTACATGGAGAAGACACTGCGCGGCGTGGGTGTCAGCCACGGGGTCGCGATCGGCCAGGTGCGGCACATGGGGACGGCGGTGCTGGAGCCCCCGGCCACCCAGATCCCCACCGAGGACGCCCCGCGGGAGCAGGCCCGCGCCCAGGCCGCCGTCGAGGCCGTCGCCGCCGACCTGATCGCGCGCGGCAACCTGGCGGGCGGCGAGGCGCAGGCCGTGCTGGAGGCCCAGGCGCTGATGGCGCAGGACCCGGAGCTGATGGCCGACGTGTCCCGCCGGATCGCCGTCGGCAGCAGTGCCGAGCGCGGTGTGTACGACGCCTTCGCCGCCTACCGTGCGCTGCTCGCCTCCGCCGGGGAGTACCTGGCCGGGCGGGTCGCCGACCTGGACGACGTGCGGAACCGGATCGTGGCCCGGCTGCTCGGGGTGCCGATGCCGGGTGTGCCGGACAGCGACGAGCCCTACGTGCTGTTCGCCCGTGACCTCGCGCCGGCCGACACGGCGCTGCTGGACCCGGCGCTGGTGCTCGGCTTCGTGACCGAGGAGGGCGGGCCGACCAGCCACAGCGCCATCCTGGCGCGGGCGATGGGCGTGCCGGCCGTCGTCGCGCTGCCCGGTGCGACCGATGTCGCCGAGGGCACCGTCGTCGCCGTGGACGGCAGCTCCGGCGACGTGCTGCTGGAGCCTTCGCAGGAGAAGCAGGAGGAGCTGCGGGCGGCGGCCGCCGAGCGCAGGGCAGCGCTGGCTGCCTCCTCCGGCCCCGGCCAGACCTCGGACGGGCACCGCGTCCCGCTGCTGGCCAACGTGGGTGGCCCGGGGGACGTGCCGGCGGCGCTGGAGAACGGCGCCGAGGGTGTCGGCCTGTTCCGTACCGAGTTCCTGTTCCTGGACGACTCGGCGAAGGCCCCCACCGAGGAGAAGCAGGTCGAGGCGTACCGCAAGGTGCTGGAGGCCTTCCCCGAGGGGCGGGTCGTCGTCCGGGTGCTCGACGCGGGTGCGGACAAGCCGCTGGACTTCCTGACCCCGGCCGACGAGCCGAATCCGGCGCTGGGCGTGCGCGGCCTGCGCACCCTGCTGGAGCACCCCGAGGTGCTGCGCACCCAGCTGCGAGCGCTGGCCACCGCGGCCGAGGGCCTGCCGGTGCACCTTGAGGTGATGGCCCCGATGGTGGCCGACCGCAAGGACGCCAAGGACTTCGCGACCGCGTGCCGCGAGGCCGGGCTCGCCGCCAAGTTCGGTGCGATGGTGGAGATCCCGTCAGCCGCGCTGCGGGCCAGGTCGATCCTGCAGGAGGTCGAGTTCCTGTCGCTGGGGACCAACGACCTCGCGCAGTACACCTTTGCGGCCGACCGCCAGGTCGGTGCGCTGGCGCGACTGCAGGACCCGTGGCAGCCGGCGCTGCTGGACCTGGTCGCCGCGGCGGCCGACGCAGCGCGGGTGTCCGGCAAGAGCTGCGGTGTCTGCGGCGAGGCGGCGTCCGACCCGCTGCTGGCCGTGGTGCTGACCGGTCTTGGCGTCACCAGCCTCTCGATGGGCTCCGCGTCGATCCCGTACGTGCGGACCACGCTGGCCAAGTACACGCTGGCGCAGTGTCGCCGGGCGGCCGAGGCGGCCCGGGCCGCGGACGGTGCCGAGGAGGCACGGGCGGCGGCGCAGCAGGTGCTGTCCGGCGAGTAGGGACAGTGGACGGACCGGAAGGGGCGCCCCACCACCGCGGTGGGGCGCCCCTTTCGTGCGCGCCGGGGCCGCTCAGGCCCGGCGGTCGACGCGGAGCTGCTCGAAGAAGCGCAGGTGCTCGATCTTGTCGACGGAGCCGGGGTTGACGGCCTGCTCCAGCGGCGTGCCGGAGAGGATGCGCTTGACCGGGACCTCGATCCGCTTGCCGGTGAGGGTGTGCGGCAGGCCGCGGACGGCGATGACCTCGTCGGGGACGTGGCGCGGGGAGAGCTCGGTGCGCAGGGAGGTGCGGATGCGCTTGATGAGGTCGTCGTTCAGCTCGGCGCCGGGCGCGAGGACGACGAACAGCGGCATCCAGTAGCCGCCGTCGGGCTCCTCCAGGCCGATGACCAGGGATTCGGCGATCTCGGGGAGGCGCTCGACCACCTCGTAGATGTCCGAGGAGCCCATCCGGACGCCCTGGCGGTTGAGGGTGGAGTCGGAGCGGCCGTGGATGACGACGGTGCCGCGGGAGGTGACGGTGATCCAGTCGCCGTGGCGCCAGACGCCGGGGTAGGTGTCGAAGTAGCTGTCGTGGTACCGGGTGCCCTCGGGGTCGTTCCAGAAGCCGGTGGGCATGGACGGGATGGGCTTGGTGACGACGAGTTCGCCGACGGCGTCCGTGAGCGGCTTGCCCTGGACGTCCCAGGACTCGACGGCGGCGCCGAGGCAGGGCGCCTGGATCTCGCCGAGGTGCACGGGGAGGGTGGGCACGCCGCCGACGAAGCATGAGCAGACGTCGGTGCCGCCGCTGACGGAGGCGAGCCAGACGTCCTCCTTGACCTCGTCGTAGATCCAGCGGAAGCCGTCGGGCGGCAGCGGGGAGCCGGTGGTGCCGATGCAGCGCACGGCGGAGAGGTCGAGGTCGCGGCCGGGGTGCAGCTCGGCCTTGCGGCTGGCGATCACGTAGGCGGCGGAGGTGCCGAGGACGGTGGCGCCGGTGCGGGCGGCGACGGACCACAGGGCGCCGGTGTCGGGGTGCCCGGGGCTGCCGTCGTAGGTGACGATCGTGGCGCCGACGAGGAGGCCGGCCAGCAGGAAGTTCCACATCATCCAGCCGGTGGACGTGTACCAGAGGAAGCGGTCCCGGGGGCCGAGGTCGAGGTGGAGGCCGGCCTGCTTGAGGTGTTCGAGCAGGATGCCGCCCTGGCTCTGGACGATGGCCTTGGGCAGGCCGGTGGTGCCGGAGGAGTAGAGGACCCAGAGCGGGTGGTCGAACGGGACCGGCTCGAAGACCGGTTCCACGTCGTCGGCGACCAGGTCGTCCCAGGTCAGGGCGCCCTCGGGGGCAGGGGAGCCGAGCAGCGGGACGTGCACGACGGTGCGCAGGCTGGGGAGCTCGCGGCGCAGCTCGGCGACGACCTCGGTGCGGTCGTGGTCCTTGCCGCCGTAGTGGTAGCCGTCGACGGCGAAGAGGACGGCGGGTTCGATCTGCTGCAGGCGGTCGAGGACGCTGCGGGCACCGAAGTCGGGGGCGCAGCCGGTCCAGACCGCGCCGACGGCGGCGGTGGCGAGGAAGGCGACGGCGGCCTGCGGGATGTTGGGCAGGTAGGCGCTGACGCGGTCGCCGGGGCCGATGCCCCGGGCGCGCAGGGCGGCGGCGAGGGAGCCGACCTGGCGGCGCAGCTCGGACCAGGTGAGGACGACGGGCTGCTCGGTGGTCTCGTCGACGTGGAGGACGGCCGGACGGTCGGCGTTGGAGGGGTCCTCGGCGGCGCGCAGGGCGTGCTCGGCGTAGTTGAGGCGGGCGCCGGGGAACCAGCGGGCGCCCGGCATGGCCGGGTCGGCGAGGACGGCCTCGGGGGCCTCGGTGAAGCGGACGTCGAACCAGCGGGTGACCGCGGTCCAGAACCGGTCGAGGTCCTCGGTGGACCAGGCGTGCAGGTCGGCGTAGCGCTCGGCGGCCTGCTGGTCGTCGGCGGCCGGGGCCAGCGGGGCGGCCGGGGCGCCGTGGTGTTCGGCGGCCCAGGCCTGGAAGGCCACCAGGCTGGTGGCGGCGGCGCGAGCGGGGTTGGGGCGCCAGAGCGGCTGGTCCTGGGATGGGGTGCTCACGGTGGTGGTCTCCCGGCCGGTGGTGGGGACGGGAGGGCTCGTGGCAGACCCGTCCGGTTGGGCTGTCGGTGCAGACCATGCCACGTGAGCGGCCGTCGCGCCAGGGTCGGCCGGGGCGCGGCGGGGTCGGTCAGCGGGGGGCGAACTCGCCGCTGAACCAGCGGTGCAGGACGCTGTTGTGGAAGTCCCAGGCGAGCGGGGTGTCGGCGGTGGCGAGGTACCAGCCGTCGGTCTCGTCGGTGGGGCGCGAGGGCGGGAGCTCGGCGAGCGGGCGGGCGGGCAGCAGGCCGCAGAGCATGACGAAGCGGCCGTCGGGGTCGGAGCAGGTGTGGATCAGGGTGACCTCGGCGGGGTCGGCCGTGATGCCGGTCTCCTCGTGGAGTTCGCGGACGCAGGCCTGCTGCCAGCTCTCGCCGTAGTCCATGTAGCCGCCGGGGAAGGCGAGTTCGCCGTAGCCGGGTTCGATGGTGCGGCGGATGACGACCAGGGCGGGGTCGTCGTCGGGCCGGGTGACGGGCAGGACGGCGACCGCGACGGGAAGCGGGTTGCGGTAGCTGATCTCGGCGCAGCCGGGGCAGGTGCGGGGCCAGGCCCGGGTGTCGGGCGGGTACGGCGTGCCGCAGAAGTGGCAGTGGGAGAACGGCCGGTGGACGGCCCGGGCGGCTTCGTCAGTGGTCATGGCCGGATGGTAGTCCCGTCGGTCGGCGTGGTCCCCCGGTCTCCGGTGATCAGTGCTCGGGTGATCCGCGCTCCGGTGATCGGGGTCCGCGGTGATCAGTGGTGCGGGCCCTCGCCCGGGAGGCCCTCGCGGGCGGCGGTGGGGCGGAGCAGGGCGGGGTGCAGCAGGGCGGCGTCGCCCGCGTGGTAGGTGCGGGCCCGGGGGCCGCCGCGGGCGCCGCCGCGCGCGGTGGTGGTGCCGGTGCTCTCGACGAATCCGGGGACGGAGAGGACCTTGCGGTGGAAGTTGCCGGGGTGGAGCTTCTCGTCCCAGACCGCCTCGTAGACGGCGCGCAGGTCGGGGATGGTGAAGTCGTGGGGCAGGAAGGCGGTGGCCAGCGGGCTGTACTCGAGCTTGGCGCGCACCCGGTCGAGCCCGTCGGCGAGGATCCGGGCGTGGTCGAAGGCCAGCGCGAGCGGTGCGGGGCCGGGGGGGGGGCGGGGCGCGCCCCCCCCCGGGGGGGCGGGGGGGCCCGCGCCCCCCCGCCGGCGCGCCGGCGCGGGCCCGCCCGGGGGCGCCCCCCCCCCCCGCCGCGGGGGGGGGGCGCCGCCGCCCCCCCCCCCCCCCCCCCGGGGGGGGCCCCCCCCCCCCCCCCCGGCGGCTCCGGTCCGGCCGCGGGGCCGGAGGTCCAGGTCGCGGACGGGGTGCCAGGCGGCGGCCGCGGCGTCCGTCCCGGCCCGGGGGTCGGGGAGGTCCGGTGCGAAGGCGAGGTAGGCGACGGAAACGACGTGCATCCGCGGGTCCCGGTCGGGGGCTCCGTAGGTGCCGAGCTGTTCCAGGTGGAGCCGGCAGAGCGTGGCCTCGGCGTCGGAGGCGCTCTGCAGGCCGGTCTCCTCGGCGAGTTCGCGGGCGGCGGCCTCGTCCAGGCTCTCCTCGCCGGCCCTCAGGAAGCCACCGGGCAGTGCCCAGCAGCCCTGGTAGGGCGGGGCGCCGCGTTCGACGAGCAGGACGTGCAGGCCGCCGTGGCGCAAGGTCAGGGCGACCACGTCGACCGTGACGGCGATCGGGGCGTAGGCGCGCGGGTCGTACGCGGCGAGCCATTCCTGCTCGGCCGCGGGCCCGGTGCCGGGCCGGTCGTCCGCCGCCATCGCCGGTCCTCTCCGCGCTCTCGTGGCTCTCGTGTTCGTTCTTGTCTTCGGTGTGGTCAGGTGCTGTCGTTCTCGGCCTGAGCACAACGTAGTCATTCACGTTCCCCGGCGGCAAATGCTTTTCCCGGTCGGCGGGACGCTCCGCCTTCTAGGCTGTGACCAGCAGCGACCGTGCCAGAGGAGGCCGACATGCCCACTGCTCCCCCGCCGGACTTCGCCGCGGCGCTGGCCGCCGGTCCGCTGGTGCTGGACGGCGGGATGTCGAACCAGTTGGCGGCGGCGGGGCACGACCTGTCGGACGAGCTGTGGTCGGCGCGCCTGCTGGCGGACGACCCGGGGGCGGTGGTCGCGGCGCACCGGGCGTACTTCGAGGCCGGCGCGGACGTCGCCATCACGGCGAGCTACCAGGCGAGCTTCGCGGGCTTCGCCCGGCGCGGCGTGGGCCGGGCCGGTGCGGCGCGGCTGCTGGCGAGCAGCGTGGAGCTGGCCCGGGAGGCGGCGCGGGCCGAACCGGGCGGGCGGCGGCGCTGGGTGGCGGCGTCGGTGGGCCCGTACGGGGCGGTGCTGGCGGACGGCTCGGAGTACCGGGGCCGGTACGGGCTGGGCGTCGCGGAGCTGGTGGCCTTCCACCGGCCGCGGCTGGAGGTGCTGGCGGCGGCCGGGCCGGACGTGCTGGCGCTGGAGACGGTGCCGGACGCGGACGAGGCGCGGGCGCTGCTGGAGCTGGTGCGCGGGCTGGGGGTGCCGGCCTGGCTGTCGTTCAGCGTCGACGGGGACCGGACCCGGGCCGGGCAGCCGCTGGCGGAGGCGTTCGCGCTGGCGGCGGACGTGGACGAGGTGCTGGCGGTGGGCGTCAACTGCTGCACGCCGCAGGACGCGGACCGGGCGGTGGCGGTGGCCGCCGAGGTGACCGGGAAGCCGGTGGTGGTCTACCCCAACAGCGGGGAGCGGTGGGACGCCGAGAACCGGGGCTGGCGCGGGGAGCCGACCTTCCGCTCGTTCCGGGTGGGCGGCTGGCTCGCGGAGGGCGCGCGGCTGGTCGGCGGTTGCTGCCGGGTCGGCCCGGACGGGATCGCGGCCCTCGCGGCGGAGGTCGCGGTGCGCCGGAGCCGGCCCGCCGGCGCGGGAGGTTAGCACCCGACCGGAGGCGGACTACCGAGGGGGAAGGTGCACGGAGTCCGTCCAGCCTGGCAGACTCGTCCCGTCACCACTGCGGTCGACAATGTCGACCGCCTGTCCGCGCGGAGGTACCCATGCCCGGCCCGATCCAGTCGCTTTCCCGGGCCGCCGCGATCATGCGCCTGCTGGCCGGCGGTGAGCGCCGCCTCGGCCTGTCCGAGGTCGCGACGGCGCTTGACCTCGCCAAGGGCACCGCGCACGGCATCCTGCGCACGCTGCAGCAGGAGGGGTTCGTCGAGCAGGACCCGGAGAGCGGCAAGTACCAGCTGGGCGCGGAACTGCTGCGGCTGGGACAGAGCTACCTGGACGTCCACGAGCTGCGGGCGCGGGCCCTGGTGTGGGCGGACGACCTGGCCCGGGCGTCCGGGGAGACGGTCTACCTGGGGGTGCTGCACCAGCAGGGCGTGCTGATCGTGCACCACGTGTTCCGGCCGGACGACACCCGGCAAGTGCTGGAGGTCGGTTCGATGCAGCCGCTGCACAGCACCGCGCTGGGCAAGGTGCTGGTGGCCTACGACCCCGTCGCGCGCGGGGAGTTGGGTGACGGGCCGTACGAGTCCTACACCATGCGCACGCTGACCGAGGCGGCCGACGTGGACGCCGAGTGCGCGCTGATCCGCGAACGCGGCTGGGCCGACTCGGTGGAGGAGACCTGGGAGGGCGTGGCCTCGATCGGCGCGCTGATCCAGGACCGGCGGCGCAACCCGGTGGGCGCGGTGTGCATCAGCGGTGCGGTGGAACGGGTCTGCGAGGACGGCTTCGTGAAGCCCTCGCTGGTGGCCTCGGTGCGCAGCGCGGCGCGGGCGATCTCCCGCGACCTGGGCGCCGGCCGGTTCTGAGATACATCGTTCACATCGTCACGCTGAGGCGCGGACGGGCTGTCGGCCTGTCCGCGCCTTGGCGTTTTGTCCTGTTTCGGGGCGCTCCGCTCGGTAACTTCGGAGGGCGGGTCGAGGCGAGGGTCACAGCTGCGTAACCCTGCCTTGACGTGGGGCCGACCTGGGGAGGAAGCTTCCGCATGACGGTCGACATTGTCGAACGATGGCCGGGAAGATCACTCCCACAGTGCGCTCACTCCGCATAGCGATCGACCGGCCGCCTGCCCCCACCCGCACCTCCGGGCCATATGGACAAGGGAGTCTTTGTGTCCGCGTTCTCCAACGGCGACGTCTTCGTCGGTGAAACCCTCGGCACCGCCGCCCTGATACTCCTCGGCGGCGGCGTCTGCGCCGCCGTGACCCTCAAGAAGTCGAAGGCCATCAACGCCGGCTGGCTGGCGATCACCTTCGGCTGGGGATTCGCGGTCCTCATCGCCGCATACATGTCGGCTCCGAAGTCCGGCGCGCACCTCAATCCCGCCGTCACCATCGCGCTCGCGGTCAAGAGCGGCGACTGGAGCCAGGTGCCGCTCTACATCGGCTCGCAGATGCTCGGCGCGATCATCGGCGCCGTTCTGGTCTGGGCCACCTACCTCGGCCAGTTCAACGCCAACGAGGAACCCACCCTCGGCATCTTCTCGACCGGGCCCGAGATCCGGAACCCGTTCCAGAACGTGCTCACCGAGGTCATCGGCACCTTCGTGCTCTGCTTCGCGATCCTCACCATCGGCACCAACACCGGCCTCTCCCAGTCCGGTACCGGCACCCTGATGGTCGCCTTCACCGTCGTCGGCATCGGCCTCTCGCTGGGCGGCCCGACCGGCTACGCGATCAACCCGGCCCGTGACCTCGGCCCGCGCATCGCACACGCCCTGCTGCCGATCCCCAAGAAGGGCGGCTCCGACTGGTCGTACGCCTGGGTCCCGGTCGTCGGCCCGATCATCGGCGGCCTCGCGGCCGGCGGCGTGTACAACGCCCTCTTCTAAAGGCCCTCCCCCGAACAGCGGTGTCGACCGAACAGCGGTGTCGACCCCGCCGAACACGGGGACTGACCGAGAAGCGCGTCAGGCCCACCCACCCCGTAACCCCCGAACCCGAGCCGAGGACCCTCCCATGACCTCCACCGGTAACTACATCGCCGCGATCGACCAGGGCACCACCTCCAGCCGCTGCATCATCTTCGGCGCCGACGGCCGGATCGTCGCCGTCGACCAGCAGGAGCACCGGCAGATCTTCCCCCAGCCCGGCTACGTCGAGCACGACGCCGCAGAGATCTGGACCCGGGTGCAGTCGGTCGTCCGCGGCGCGCTGGAGAAGGCCGGCCTGACCAAGGACGACATCCGCGCCGTCGGCATCACCAACCAGCGCGAGACCACCGTCCTGTGGGACAAGAACACCGGTGAGCCGGTGCACAACGCGCTGGTGTGGCAGGACACCCGCACCGAGGGGCTCTGCCGCGAGCTCGGCCGCAACGTCGGCCAGGACCGCTTCCGCCGCGAGACCGGCCTCCCGCTGGCCAGCTACTTCGCCGGCCCGAAGATCCGCTGGCTGCTGGACAACGTCGAGGGCCTGCGCGAGCGCGCCGAGGCCGGCGACATCCTGTTCGGCACCATGGACACCTGGGTGATCTGGAACCTCACCGGCGGTGTCGACGGCGGCAAGCACGTCACCGACGTGACCAACGCCAGCCGCACCATGCTGATGAACCTCAAGACGCTCGCCTGGGACGAGAGCATCGCCGAGTCGATGGGCGTGCCGATGGCCGTCCTGCCGGAGATCCGCTCCTCCGCCGAGGTGTACGGCGAGGCCGTCGGCGACCTGGCCGGCGTCCCGGTCGCCTCCGCGCTCGGCGACCAGCAGGCCGCGCTGTTCGGCCAGACCTGCTTCAACGAGGGCGAGGCCAAGTCCACCTACGGCACCGGCACCTTCCTGCTGCTCAACACCGGCGAGAAGATCGTCAACTCGTACCACGGCCTGCTGACCACCGTCGGCTACCGGATCGGCGACCAGGCCCCGGTGTACGCCCTGGAAGGCTCCATCGCCGTCACCGGCTCGCTCGTCCAGTGGCTGCGCGACCAGCTCGGCATCATCTCCACCGCCGCCGAGATCGAGACCCTCGCCAACACGGTCGAGGACAACGGCGGCGCCTACTTCGTCCCGGCCTTCTCCGGCCTGTTCGCCCCGTACTGGCGCTCCGACGCCCGCGGTGTGATCGCCGGTCTGACCCGGTACGTCACCAAGGGCCACCTGGCCCGGGCCGTCCTGGAGGCCACCGCCTGGCAGACCCGCGAGGTCGTCGACGCCATGCAGAAGGACTCCGGGGTCGAGCTCACCGCCCTCAAGGTCGACGGCGGCATGACCAGCAACAACCTGCTCATGCAGAACATCGCCGACGTCCTGGACGCCCCGGTCGAGCGCCCGTACGTGGCCGAGACCACCGCCCTCGGCGCCGCCTACGCGGCCGGTCTCGCCGTCGGCTTCTGGAACGACCTCGACACCCTGCGGGCCAACTGGCACCGCGCCGCCGAGTGGACCCCGCGCATGGACGAGGCCACCCGGGAGCGCGAGTACAAGAAGTGGCTCAAGGCCGTGGAGCGCACCATGGGCTGGGTGGAGGAGGAAGAGACCAACTGACCGACCCGCCGGTCGGGGCCCCGTGCCCCGGCCGGCCGCCCGCTGTTCCGGCAACGGGCGCAACCGTGTTTCACCGGCCCGCCGCACCGGGCCGACCGGCCTCTCCCGCAGGGGCCGCACCGCACCCGAGAGGAGTAACGGCGCCGCCCGACCAGCGCGCCGTACACAACCACCATGGCAACCATCCCGACCCTGGGCGCCGAGCGCACCGCCGGCCGCACCGCCTCCCGCGCCGAGACCCGTGAGCTGCTCGGCAAGGCCACCTACGACCTGCTGGTGATCGGGGGCGGCATCCTCGGCACGGCCGTCGCCTGGACCGCGTCCCAGGCCGGCCTGAAGGTCGCCATGGTCGACGCCGGCGACTTCGCCGGTGCCACCTCCAGCGCCTCCTCCAAGCTCGTCCACGGCGGTCTGCGCTACCTGCAGACCGGCGCGGTCAAGCTGGTCGCGGAGAACCACAAGGAGCGCCGCGCGCTCTCCACCGACGTGGCCCCGCACCTGGTCAACCCGCTCACCTTCTTCGTGCCGGTCTACAAGGGCGGCCCGCACGGCGCGGCCAAGCTCGGCGCCGGCGTGTTCCTGTACTCGGCGCTCTCCGCCTTCCGCGACGGCATGGGCCGGGTCTCGACCGCCGCGCACGCCGCCCAGCAGGTGCCCGCGCTGCGCACCGAGGGCCTGCGCTCGGTGGCCGTCTACGGCGACCACCAGATGAACGACTCGCGCGTCGCGGTGATGACCGTGCGCGCCGCCGTCGACGCCGGCGCCGTGGTGCTCAACCACGCCGAGGTCACCGGCCTGCGCTTCACCGGCAGCCGGGTCACCGGCGCCGAGCTGCGCGACCGCCTGGACGGCACCGAGTTCGGCGTCGACGCCCGCCTGGTACTCAACGCCACCGGCCCGTGGGTCGACCACCTGCGCAAGATGGAGGACGCCGGCGCCGCGCCGTCGATCCGCCTCTCCAAGGGCGCCCACGTCGTGGTCAAGCGCCGCTCGCCGTGGCGCGCCGCGCTGACCATCCCGATCGACAAGTACCGCGTCTCCTTCGCCATCCCGTGGGAGGACCACGTCCTCCTCGGCACCACCGACGAGGAGTACACCGGCGACCCGAAGGACGTCCGGGCCACCGACGCGGACATCGACCAGATCATGGGCGAGGCCGCGCACGCGATCCGCGACGAGCACCTCGACCGCGACCTGGTCACTTACTCCTTCGCCGGCCTGCGCGTGCTGCCGGGCGGCCCGGGCGACACCGCCGCCGCCAAGCGCGAGACGGTCGTCACCGAGGGCAAGGGCGGCATGCTGTCGGTCTCCGGCGGCAAGTGGACCACCTACCGCCACATCGGCCGCACCGTGCTGGAGAAGCTGGCCCACGTGCCCGGCACCAGCCTCGGCGAGGACATGTCCCCGATCGCCCCGACCGTCCCGCTGCCGGGCGTCGGCGCGCCGAACGCGGTCGCGCACCGCCTGCTGATCGACCGCGAGCCGGGCTCGCGCATGGAGCCGCTGGTCGCCAAGCACCTGGCCAGCCACTACGGCACGCTCTCCTTCGAGATCGCCCGCCTGATCGACGAGAACCCGGAGCTCGGCCGGCCGATCCACGAGGACGGGCCGGACGTCTGGGCGCAGGTCGCGTACGCGGCGGACAACGAGTGGGCGTACACGGCGGACGACGTGCTGCGCCGCCGCACCACCATGACGGTGCGCGGACTGGACACGCCGGAGATCCGGGCCGACGTCGAGGCCTTCCTGGCGAAGAAGGCCGGCAAGTAACCACCGCAGGACGGTACGACGGGCGGGCGTCCGGGGTTTCCCCGGGCGCCCGCCCGTCGCTTTGCCCGCCCGTCGAGCTGCGCGGGTGGCGCACTGCCGGGGCGGCGCCGCGTCAGGTGGGCGCCGCGTCGGGTGAGCGCCGCGTCAGACCGGCGTGCCGGCCTTGACCACGTGCCGGAGGTACCGCTCCGGGCGGGTGAGGACGGTGAGGTCGGCCAGCGGGTCGCCGTCGACGACGAGCAGGTCGGCGTGGGCGCCCGGGGCGAGGGTGCCGATCTCCCCCGCCATGCCGAGCAGCCGGGCCGCCGTGGTGGTCGCCGAGCGGAGCACGTCCGCGACCGGCTGGACGCGGGCGCGGAGGGTGAACTCCTCCAGCTGGGCCGGGTGCAGCGGGCCCAGCAGGTCGCTGCCGTAGACCAGGTTGACGCCCGCGCGGTGGGCGCGCTCCAGGGCGTCGAGGCCCCGGTCGCGGACCTCGGCGAGCTTGCCGACGGAGGCGGGCGGCAGGCCGGAGGCGGCACCGAGCCTGGCGGTCTGCTCGTAGGCGACCAGGGTCGGGACCAGGAAGGCGTCCTTCTCCAGCAGCAGGGCGACCGTGTCGTCGTCCAGCAGGTTGCCGTGCTCGACGCAGCGCACCCCGGCCCGCAGGGCGCGGTCGATCGCGCGCGGGTGGTAGGCGTGCACGGTGACGTAGCGGTTGTGGTTCTCCGCTTCCTCGACCGCCGCGCGGATCTCCTCCTCGCTGTACTGGACGGCCGCGATCTCGTCGTGCGGGGAGGCGACGCCGCCGGAGAGCAGCACCTTGAGGTGGCGCGCGCCCTTGCGGAACTCGTCCCGGGCGGCGGCCCGTACGGCGTCCACGCCGTCGGCGATCCGGCCGAAGTTCGGCCGCGACTCGCAGCAGGGCAGGGCGTCGTCGCCGAGCGGGCGCAGGTCACCGTGGCCGCCGGTCTGGGACAGCGCCTTGCCGCCGTGCAGCAGCCGGGGGCCGGGCACCAGGCCCTCGGCGAGGGCGCGGGCCATGCCGTGGTCGGCGCCGCCGACGTCGCGCACGGTGGTGAAGCCGCGGCGCAGCATGCGCCCGGCTTCGGCGAGGGCGCGGGCGGTCGCGTAGCCGGGGGTCCAGTCGGCGACGTCGCGCAGGTCGAGCGAGGTGACCAGCAGGTGGACGTGGGCGTCGATCAGGCCGGGCAGGACGGTGCCGCCGGCGGCGTCGACCACCCGGACGCCGTCGCCCGCGGCGGGCGGACGGCCGGTGCCGGTGGCGGCGATCCGGCCGTCGGCGGCCTCCAGCCAGCCGAGGTCGGTGCGGGTGCCGTCCTCGGGGTGGAGCAGGTGGGCGTTGGTGATCAGCAGTCGGCTCATGGCGGTGGTCCCCCTCGGGTCCGGTACGGCGGTGGGCTGCGGCGGTCCGGGCCCGGGTCTCCGGGCCCGGCCGGCCCGGCACGGCGGGTTCGGGCACGGCGGTTCGGGCACGGCGGTCGGCGCGGCCTCCGCCATTCAGTACGGCTCGTATTGAATACGACCTGTACTGAATACACCATGTATCGTTCTCCTGTGAACCCACCCCCCGCCGACACCGCCCCCGCCCGGCCTCCCCGCCGCCGCGTCCACACCCGGGCCCGGCTGCTCGCCGCGGCGGGCGAGCTGTTCCTCACCGTCGGCTTCGCCCGGACGAGCATCGAGGACGTCTGCGCCGCCGCCGGCTACACCCGGGGCGCCTTCTACTCCAACTTCGGCAGCAAGGAGGACCTACTCCTGGCCCTCTTCGACGACCAGGCGGCGCTGCGGATGACCGAACTGGAGCAGTTGGCCGCCGCCTGCGAGGCGCTGCCGCCCCAGGAGCGGGCCCGACTGCTGGTCGAGGCGCTGCTGCGGGTCGAACCCGCGGAGACCGGGTGGATCCTGCTGTTCCTGGAGTTCCGGCTGGTCGCCGCCCGGACGGAGGCGCTCGCCGAACAGGTCGCCGCACACGATCGGACCGTCGCCCGGGCGCTGGCCGACGTCCTGGAGCGGGCGCTGCCGGAGCTGGTGCCCCCGGGCGCGAGCGCCGGGCAGGCCGCGGCGGTGGTCCTCGCCGCGCGGGAGGGACTGCTGGCCAGGACGGCGGCAGGCGGGGCCGTCGCGGAGGAACTGCTGGGGGCGACGGCGGCGGTGCTGCGGTGCTGCGGTGGTGCGGTGCTGCGGTGCGGCGGTGCGGCGGTGCGGCGGTGCGGCGGTCGGGACGCTAGACGATCAGGCTCAGCGGCAGGATCAGGGCTATCGCGACGACCGAGATCACCGTCTCCATCACCGACCAGGACTTCAGCGTCTGCCCGACGCTCATCCCGAAGTACTCCTTCACCAGCCAGAAGCCGGCGTCGTTGACGTGCGAGAAGAACAGCGAGCCGGCGCCGATCGCGAGGACCAGCAGCGCCGAGTGGGTCGAGGACATGGTCGCGGCGAGCGGGGAGACGATGCCCGCCGCGGTGATCGTGGCGACCGTCGCCGAGCCGGTGGCCAGGCGGATCAGCACGGCTATCAGCCAGCCCAGCAGCAGCGCGGAGACGTGCCACTTGCCGGACCACTCGCTGACCGCGTTGCCGACGCCCACGTCGATCAGGGTCTGCTTGAAGCCGCCGCCCGCGCCGACGATGAAGACGATGCCCGCGATCGGACCGAGCGACTTGCCGACGGTGTCGGAGATCCGGGCCTTGTCGAAGCCGGCCGCCCTGCCGAGGGTCAGCATGGCGAGCAGGGTCGCGGCGAGCAGGGCGATCAGCGGGGAGCCGATGAAGTCGAACACCCGCTGGGCGGGCGCCTTCGGGTCGTCGATCACCACGTCGGCCAGCGCCTTGCCGAGCATCAGTACGACCGGCAGCAGGATGGTCGCCAGCACCGCGCCGAAGGACGGCGTGCGGTCGGGCTTGACCGTCTCCTCGGGGGCGGTGGCGGCCGGGATCTCCAGCGGGCCGACCCAGCGCTCGGCGACCCGTGCGAACAGCGGGCCGGCGATGATCAGGGTCGGGACGGCGACCAGCAGGCCGAGTGCCAGGGTGATGCCGAGGTCGGCCTTCAGGGCGTCGACGGCGACGAGCGGGCCAGGGTGCGGGGGCACCAGACCGTGCAGCACCGACAGGCCGGCCAGGGCCGGGATGCCGACCCGCATCAGCGGCACGTTGCCGCGGCGGGCCACCAGCAGCACGATCGGGATCAGCAGGACGACGCCGACCTCGAAGAACAGCGGCAGGCCGAGCACGGCCGCGATCAGCGCCATCGCCCAGGGCAGCGCCTTGGCGCCCGTACGGGAGAGCACGGTGTCCGCGATGATGTTCGCGCCGCCGGAGTCGGCGAGCAGCTTGCCGAGCATCGCGCCGAGGCCGATCAGCAGGCCGACGCTCGCCACGGTGGCGCCGAAGCCCGTGGAGAAGCTGGCGAGCAGCTTGTCGAAGGGGGCGCCCGCGACGGCGGCCAGCAGGCCGGAGCCGAGCGTGAGGGCGAGGAACGGGTGCAGCTTCAGCTTGGTGATCAGTACGACGATCGCACCGATGCTGACCAGCACCGCGATCAGCAGCTGGGTGTTGCTGCCGGTGTGCGCCAGGGCCGGTGGGGCGGCCGCCAGCAGGGTGGGGGAGCTCATGCTCACGCGAGGTCTCCATTGACGGGCCGCAGCAGCGCCGCGGCCATCTCGACGAGTTCTTCGGGGGACGGGCCCACGTCCAGGACCGCGCCGCGCTCGTCCGCCTCCAGGGGTTCCAGGGCGGCGTACTGCGAGCCGAGCAGCGACGACGGCATGAAGTGGCCGGAGCGGTGGTTGATCCGGCCCTCGACCAGCTCGTGGCCACCGCTGAGGTGCAGGAAGAAGGCGCCCGGGCAGGCCGCGCGCAGGGTGTCGCGGTAGCCGTGCTTCAGGGCCGAGCAGGTGACCACGCCGCCGGTGCCGTCCTCGGTCCGCTCCCGGAGCCAGGCGCCGATGGCGCGCAGCCAGGGGGCGCGGTCCTCGTCGTCCAGCGGGATGCCGGCCGACATCTTGGCGATGTTGGCCGCCGGGTGGAAGTCGTCCGCCTCGGCGAAGGGGAGGTCGAGGCGGTCCGCCAGCATGCGGGCCAGGGTGGTCTTGCCGACGCCGGAGACGCCCATCACCACGACGGTGAGGGGGGTTTCCGGGTGGTCGTGGTTCTCGACGCTGAGAGCCATGGGTGGTGCTCCTTCGTTGCCTGGCCGCCACTATCGCCTCAAAGATATGACGTATTCAAGTGGCGGAAACCAAATCGTCATACTTTTGGTTCCCGGGGTGCCGGGCCCGTGCGACCGGGGGCGCGGGCGCGCCGGAGGTGGCGGGTGGGGCGCGGGTGGGGCGGATCACACCGCGACGGAGGGTGACGTGGGGGTTGCCGGCCGGGGACGTCTAGGCTGGGCGGATGGAGATCCAGGGGCTGCCCGGGCGGCTGCTTGACGAGCTCGGACCGGCGCTCGCGTCCGGCGAGATTCCCGAGGGCGCGGTACTGCGCGGGGAGGAGCTGGAGGAGCGCTTCGGGGTGTCCCGGACGGTGGTCCGGGAGGCCGTGCGGATCCTGGAGGGGATGCGCATGGTGGCCTCCCGGCGGCGGGTCGGGATCACCGTGCTGCCGAAGTCGCTCTGGGACGTCTTCGACCCGATGGTGATCCGCTGGCGCCTGGCCGGATCGGACCGGCCCGCCCAGCTGCGCTCGCTCGGCTCGCTGCGGGTGGCCGTCGAGCCGGCCGCGGCGGCGCTCGCCGCAGTCCACGCCACCGACGACGACCGGCGCGAACTCAGCTCACTGGCCGTGGAGTTGACGGTCGCCGCGCGCGATGCCGACCTGACCACCTTCCTCGGGCACGACATCGCCTTCCACGCCCTGGTGCTGCGCGCCTCCGGCAACGAGATGTTCGCCCACCTCGGGGACACCGTGGGGGCGGTGCTCACCGGCCGGACCGAGTACCATCTGATGCCCCATCAGCCGGAGCCGTACGCGATCCGGTTGCACCGCGAGGTCGCCGACGCGATCTGCTCGGGCCGCTCCGACGAGGCCGAGCAGGCGATGCGGACGATCGTCACCGGCGCGCTGGAGGAGCTCAACCAACAGTTGAGCTGACCCTCCGTCCGGGCACCGCCCGGACCGGCACGGCCGGACCGGACGGCCCGACACCGGGCGACACGGCCCGACGACCGGGCGACACGGCCGGATGACACGGTTTGGCGGTAGTTCGGTGCATTCGGACGCATAGTCCTGGTTCGGTGGGGCAGAGTGAGCCGGGGGGCGCATTTCGTGTGCGCCCGTTCCGTGCCCGCTGCCGAATCCGCGCCTGGGGGTCGCTCGATGTCCGTGCCACGCCGCCGTCGCCGCCTTCCCGACGAGGTGCGCGCCGCCGCAGTCCGGGCGGTGCTCTCCCTCGCCTTCACCCTGGTGGGCGCGGTCGTCGCGACCCTGTCCTCGTACGCGGGCAGTTGGATGCTGACGCCCGCGCTGATGGCCATGGGGCTCGGGGTGTTCGGCACCATGTGGTGCCTGCTGGAGATCCTGATCTCCCGCCAGGTCGCCGCGCAGCGGATGCGGCCGCCGGGCTCCGCGTACCCGATGGCGGGCAGTCGCACGTCCTCGGAACCGCTGGCCGCCCGCCCGTTCCCGCGCCCCGGCCAGTCCGTCCACCGGCAGCCGCAGCAGTCGGTGTACCGGCAGCCGCAACAGCAGCCCCACCAGCAGCCGCCGCAACCGCCGCACCAGTCGCGGGTGTCGACCCCCCGCCCCTGAGACCGGACACGAACTCCCCGAGCAGGGTGCCCTGTTCACCGTGCCCAACCGGGGCTACCGCGCTTCCGCCCGCTGACCGGACCGCAGCCGGCCGGCGCGGTCGACGACCTGGTCACGCCCGCCGTCCGCGTCCACTCGGAGAACCCGGGTCCGCTCTCGCCCCGGCTCTGCTGGTGACACCGGGGCACGATCACCGACCCGACCCGGATCGACGAGGCGGAGCTCTCCTCCTCGATCGTCCCGCCCGCCGAACTCACCGGGGATCCTGCGCCGGTCGGCCGACTCCCGAGCACTCAGTCCATGACGGGGACGACCCGGTAGTGGGTGGTGATCCGGCCCTCCCCGTCCAGGACGTGGAAGGCGAGCATCGGCGGGTGGTCGAAGGAGATGCCCTGCCCACCCTCGCAGGGCAGGGTGACGGTGGAGACCACGCCGGGCGCCACCAGCAGCGGCAGACCGGCGAAGGTGGTCGCGGCGGCGGTGTGCGAGTGCCCGCAGAACAGGGCGACCACCCGGGGGTGACGCCGCAGCACCCGCGCCAGGCCGGCCTCGCCGAACTGGCGGATCCCGTCGACCGTCGGCAGGTGCAGGTCGACCGGCGGGTGGTGGAAGGCGACCAGGGCGGGCACCCCGGCGCGCCCGGCGGCGAGTCGGGCGTCCAGCCAGTCCAGCGTCTCCTCGTCCAGCAGGCCGTCGTGCTGCCCGGGTATCGACGAGTCGAGCATCAGCACGTCGGCGCCCGGGAGTTCGTGCAGGCGGTTGACCGGGCCCTGCGCCGGGGCCCGGCCGAGCAGCACCTCCCGGTACGGCGCCCGGGAGTCGTGGTTGCCCGGGCAGGTGAGCACGGGGTGCCGGGAGGCCAGCACCTCGGCCACCTGCCGGTACTCCTCGGCCAGGCCGTGGTCGGCGAGGTCGCCGGTGACCAGCACGGCGTCCAGCGGGCCGGGCAGGGCGTCGAGGTACGCCACCACCTGCTCGGCCCGCCGCCGGGCACGCCTGCCGCCGTCCCGGCGGTGGACCTGGCCGAGGTGGATGTCACTGAGGTGCGCGATCGTCAGCATGCCGGTCACGCTAATCAGTTCACGGCTGGGCGGGAACCTCCGCGGGGCGCTTGAACATCCGGGTGGCGGTGATCTCGCCGTGGATGGCCGGGCCGTCCGGGTCCGGTGCGGCGGGCAGACCGGGGCGCAGGTGCTCCTCGACCGAGATGTACTTGAGGCCGGCCCGCAGGTCGGCGTCGTTGCGCAGGCGGATGACCAGCGGGAACTCGGCGAGCGCGGTCGTGTCGAACAGACCGGTGGTGTAGATCAGCTGGACGCCGAGCGCGTCGGCGACGGCGCGCTGCAGCTCCAGCAGGTAGGTGGCGTTGGCCCGGCCGATCGGGTTGTCCAGGAACAGCGTGCCGGCGTGCCGCAGCTGGGACTGGCCGCGGTCGTTGGCGCGCAGCGCGGCCATCGTGCAGTACAGCGCGATGGCCGCGGTGAGCAGCTGGCCGCCGGAGAAGACGTCGGACATCTGGCCGACGCCGACCCGCTCGGCGCGCAACACCGCGTCCGGCTTGAGGATCTCGACGCTGACGCCCTTGGGGCCGATCGCGGCGGCGACGCCGCGCAGCAGCAGGGACATGCCGTCGCGGCGCAGGTCGCTGTTCTTCCGGACGGCGGCCCGGGTGGCCTCGTCGATGACCTCGCCGAGGCGTTCGACCAGGGTGGCGTGGTCCGGGTCCTCGAAGCGGATCCGGAGGAACTCCTGGCCGGACCACTCCCCCAGGCCCTCGGGCAGCCGGGACAGCCGCTGGGCGGCGCGCAGGGTGGTGAGCGAGGACTCGACCAGGCCGCGCAGGCGGTCCACGATCGAGCCGCGGTTCTTCTCCAGCTGGGCGAGTTCGTCGGTGAGCACGCGCAGCCGGGGCGCGAAGGCGGCGGCCCAGGCGGCGGCGTGCTCGGGCAGCGCCGAGGCGGGGAGTTCGCGGATCTGCTGGCGGGCGGGGGTGCGGACGGCCTCGTAGCGGGCGGCGTTGGCGTGCCGGACGAGGGCGTCGGAGGCGTCGCGGACGGCGAGTTCGGCGCTGGACAGCTCGCCCGCGGCGGTGCGCAGGCTGCGGCGGGCCTCGGTGGCGCCGGTGCGGGCGTCGGCGAGGCCGCCGAGGTACGGCTCGACCGGGTCCTCCGGGTCCTCCTGGTGGTCGCGCAGGCCGTCGCGCAGCTGACCGGCCAGTTCGTCGAAGTCGGCGGCGGAGGCCTGCGCGGTGTCGAAGGTGCGCTGCAGGTCGGCGTGGGCGGTGCGGGCGGCGTCCAGGGCCTCGCGGCGTTCGGCGAGCCGGCTGGTGGCGGTGCGCAGCAGGGCCTGGGCGTGCTCGGGGTCGGTGGGGACGAGGTCCTCGGGCAGCTCGGTGTGGGCCTCGCCGTCGGTGGGGGCAGAACGCTCGGCGTCGCCGCGCAGGCGGCCGAGCTGCTCGCTGGCGGTGGCGGAGCGGGCCTCGATGGTGGCGACCAGTTCCTCGGCGCGGGCGGCGGCGGCCTGGCGGGCCGGGCCGTCGGCGCCGTCGGGGCTGCCGAGGAGTTCCTCGGCGCGGGTGCGCACCTTGTTGGTGAGGCGGTCGAGTTCGGTCGCGGCGGCCGCTTCGTCGCCCTCGGCGCGGGCCTGTTCGGCGCGCAGGTCGGCGCCGACGCCGACCTTCTCGTACAGCTGGGAGGCGGCGCGGTAGGCCTCGCGCAGGGCGGGGAGTGCGGCGGGTGCGGTGTCGGCGGGCTCGTCGGTCTGCTCGGCGGCGGGGATCTCGGCGCGTTCGCCGCGCAGCGCGCGGGCCGTGCGGCGGGCGTCGTCGGCGGCGCGCTGGGCGGCGCGGCGGTCCTCGTCGCAGGTGCGGGCGCGTTCGGCGCGCAGGGCCTGGCGGCGGTCGCACTCGGCGGCGTCCTCGGCGAGTTCGCGCTGGCGGCGGGCCCAGGTGGCGCGCTCGCGCAGGCGGAAGGCGAGACCGGACAGGGCGTCGGCGCGGCGGCGGGCACGCTGGGCGGCCTCGCGGTGCTCCTCGTGGGCCGAGGCGGCGGCGGCGTGGTCGGTCTCGGCCTCGTCGTGGTCGGCGCGCAGGGTGGCCAGGGCGGCGGCGGAGTGCTCGGCGTGCTCGCGGGCGGCCTCGGCGGCCGCGGCGAGTTCGGCGAGCGTGCCGGGCGGGCAGCTGGCGTGCCAGGAGGCGAGGCGGGCGGCGAGGGCCCGGTCGGCGCCGAGGCGGCCGGCGAGTTCGCGGATGTGCTCCTCGCGGGCGCTCGCGCGGGCGCGCAGGTCGCGGCGCTCGCCGTCGGCGGCGGACTCGTCGTGCATGGCCGGGTTCGGCGGCACGAGGAAGAAGGCGGGCTCGTCGGTGATCGGGGCGATCAGCGAGGCGGCGGCGCCGACGGCCACGGTGGAGCGCGGCAGCAGGGCGGCGGTCTGCAGGGCCTCGCGGGCGCGCTCCAGCGAGGACGGGTCGGTGACGACCACGCCGTCGACGAGTTCGGGGCGGGCGGCGAGGATCGCGTCGTGGTCGGCCGGGTCGACGGACTGGGCGAGGTAGCGCCAGCCGGGCAGGGCCGGGATGCCGTGCTCGGCGAGGTACTCGACGGTGGCGAGCACGTCCGGGCCGGGCGGCAGCAGGCCGCCGTCACCGAGGGCGGCGAGGATGCGGGAGTCGTCGGCAGCGGCCGTCCTGAGGTCGAACAGGGTGCGCTCGGCGGTGGCGATGGCCTCGTCGAGGAGTTCGCGCAGGTACTCGGCGTTGCGGTCGAGGACGGCGGGGGTGAGGAAGCCGGCGTCCTCCTCGGCGTCGTCCTGGTAGGGCGTCAGGGAGAGCAGGTCGGCGAGGCGTTGTTCGGTGGCGAGCAGGGCGGCGGTGCGCTGCTCGCCGGCCAGGGCCCGGGCGGCGGCCTTGCGGGCGTCGCCGGCGCGCTCGGCGGCGAGTTCGGTGCGCGAGGTGGCGGCGGCGGCCTCGCGCAGCCGGGCGGCGGCGGACTCGGCGGCGGTGCGGGCCTGGGCGAGCGAGGCGGTGGCGGCCTTCTCGACGTCGGCGGCGTGCAGCGCGGCGCGGGCCGGGTCCACGTCGCCGTCGGCGTCGATGAAGCCCGCTTCGACGGCGGCTTCGGTCTCCTGCTCGACCTCGACGAGGCGCTGGCGCAGGTGGTCGGCCTCGCTGCGGGCCTTCTGGGCGGCGGTGGCCGCTTCGGTGGCGTCGGACTGGGCCTTGGCGCCGTCCTCCTGGAGCTCTCCCGCGCGCTGCTCCTCGGTGTCGGCGCGGGTCTCGGCGGCCGCGGCGGCGGCCTCCAGGGCGCGGGCGAGGGCGGTGGCGGCGCGGGCGCGGGCGGCGAGCGCGGGGGCGGCGTCCAGCTCGGCCTCGCGGATGGCGGCGGCGACCCGGGTGACCCGGTCGGCGGCGGCGCGCTGGCGCAGCACGGCCTCGGCGGCCTGCCAGGCGGAGTGCAGGGTGCGGGCGTCGATCAGCTCGCGGCGCAGCGCGGCGGCTTCGGTGGTGGCCGCGGCGAGGCTCAGGGTGGCGTGCCGGTAGGTGAGTTCGTCGGCGATCAGGGTGTGCCGGGTGCGGTCGGACTCGGCGGCGGTGACGGCGCTCGCGGCGGCGGCGACCTCGATGGCGAGGTCCTGGGCGCGGTCGCGTTCGGCGGTGGCCCGGGAGGTGAGGGCGTGGGCGAGGCGGCGGGTGCGGCGTTCGGCGGTGCGGTGGGCCTCGCGGACGGTCTCGCGGGCGGTGGTGGCCTCGGCGATGCGCTCCAGGAGGTCCAGCGAGCCGGCGGTGAAGTCGCGTTCGGCGGTGAGTTCGGAGCGGCGGCCGAGCTTGGCGGCGAAGCCGTGGACGAGGTCGGCGAGGCCGTCGGTGTCCCGGGTGTCGGTGACGGCGCGCAGCAGGAGGTCGGTGAAGTCGCTGTCGTGCTTGACCGCGAAGAGGCCGGCCGCTTCGCCCTCGTCGGCGTTCATCTCGCGCTGGTAGCGGAAGAGTTCGGGGTCGAGGCCGAGTTCGCCGAGGTGTTCGGTCCAGCGGTCGTGGCCGTCCTCGAAGACCAGGTCGAGGTACGGGTGGGCCTTGCCGGCCTCGGTGAGGGCGTCGCGGAAGCCCTTCATGGTGCGGCGCCGGCCGCGGGCCTTCTGGTCGCCGGCCAGGCTGACCCGCTCGGAGACGGGCAGGGAGTCGAGGGTGAGGCCGGGGCCGGGGCGGAAGGAGTACCAGGTCTCGGCGAACTTGCGCGGGTCGGAGGAGACCTGGCGGCCGCGCCACTCGCTGACCTTGCCGACGACGATCAGTTCGCCGGTGACGGTGTGCTGCCACTCCAGGGCGACGTGGCCGCAGTCGTCGGCGAGCAGGAACTTGCGCAGCACACCGGAGCTGGCGCCGCCCAGGGTGTTGCGGTGGCCGGGGAGCATGACCGAGAAGATCAGCTTGAGCAGGACGGACTTGCCGCCGCCGTTCTCCAGGAAGAGGACGCCGGCCGGGGCGGGGCGGCGGACCGGGCCGTCGGGCTCCTCGCCGAACAGGCCGATCTGCTGCGGGGCCGGGTCGGCGACGGGCTCGCCGACGCCGCGCAGGTCGAGCACCGTGTCGGCGTAGCGGGCGCCGGCCGGTCCGATCGAGTAGAGGCGGACCCGGTTGAGCTCGTACATGTGCGGCGGTTCTCCGTGCGTCTATGGGGTTGTCAGAGCGAGTGGAACGGCAGGCCGGCGTCGGCGACCAGCTCGTCGGAGGTGTCCGGCGGCAGCAGGGTGGCGGTGCCGTCGGAGACCGGGACGACGCCCAGGTCGAGCAGTTCGGCCATGGCCGCGCTGCCGGCCAGGTCGCGGACCTGCAGCTGGTAGCGGGCGGTGGTGCGGTAGGTGCCGCCGGAGTCGTCGGAGACCTTCTGCAGGAAGCCGGAGTCGACCAGGAACATCACGGCCTTGGCGACGATACCGATGGTGGAGCCGGAGAGCCGGCGGGCGTCCTTGGTGGCGCCGGTGGCGGTGCGCCGGGCCCAGACCCGCCAGGCGGCCTCCAGACCGGGGGCGTCGGACTGCGGGTCGGTGTTGGCGCCCTCGACGTCGGCCTGCTCCTCCAGCCGGCGGCAGGCCTGGCGGACGAAGGCGTCGACGCCGTTGACGGTGATCCGGCCGAGGTAGGCGTCGTCGGCGAGGTCCTCGGGGCGGGGGAAGGCCATCGCGGCGACGGCCAGGTGGGCCAGACCGTGCAGGAAGCGGTCGGTGGACTCGGAGGCGGCGCGGCGCGAGTAGTCGCCCATCCGGACGGCGAACAGCGAGTCCTCGGCGGCGGCCACGGCCATGCCGGCGCGCGGCGAGACCTCCAGGACGACCAGTCCCATGCCGGTGGCGACGGCGTCGGCGAGCCGGGCGAACGGCGGGTCCTCGCGGTGGCGGCGCACGAGCTCGGCGTACTCGACGTCGCGGGCGGGCAGCAGCTTGGCCTGCAGGCCGAAGGAGACCAGCCGGGCGGCGTCGGCGACGTCGGCCGGGGTGATCGGCGCGGGGGCGGCCGGTTCGGTCTCGGTCGCCCAGGACGTGTCGTGGTGGGTCGTCACGGGCGGTGCTCCTCGGGGCTGTTGCTGTCGCTGCTGGCGCTGTCGGGACTGGTGGTGTCGGGGCTGTCGTCGTCGCGGCCGCGGCCGCTGTCGCGGTGGGTTCCGCCGCGGGGATTCCGGTGGTGCGTCAAGGCCGTTCAGCCGGCGTCCTTGCGGTCGGCGGCCATGCCGACCGCGTCGAGCAGGGCGCTGCCGACGATCAGGTCGGCGCCGCCGAACTCCGCGTCGCGCAGCGGGGTCCCGTCGTCGACGGCGAACAGCAGCCGCTCCTCTCCCTGGCGGTAGGCGGTGCCGACCGGCGGGCTGGCCGCGTGCACGGACAGCAGGGCGACCAGGTACGGCAGGTCCGGGTCCTGCGCACGGGCGTCGGCGAGCAGGCCGGAGAGCCGGCGGGGGGCGTCCGGGGGCAGGTCGAGCAGGACCAGCGCCGCCTCCAGCTGGGCCTCGGAGAACCGGCTGTCGTCCGGGGTGGCGACCAGATCCGGGTCGGGCAGTTCGGCGCCGAGGTGCTCGCGCTCGACCGGCGGGGTGAGCAGCAGGTCGACCAGGTCGGCGACCCGGACCGAGACCGGGGTGCGCAGGCCGGCGCCGCGGGCGAAGAACGCGTCGGTCGGGCGGGCGGCCTGCTCCACCGGCAGCCGCAGCACGGGGGCGAGCAGCTGCCCGTACAGGTCGATGCCGCTGCGGGCGCCGGGGGTGGCGAAGGCCTGCCGGTCCTGCTCGGCGCGGAACAGCGGGCCGGCCTCCAGCAGGCGGGTCTGCAGCTTCGTGTGGCGGCGGATGCAGTCCTTGACGATGTCGAGCAGCTCGGCGGCGCGGCGCTTGTGCTCCGCCCCTTCCGGAGTGTGGGGCTCGGCCTCGTCGCGGGCCTTGCGGATGTTGGTGAGAATCGCGTTCTCGTGCCGGTAGCGGTCGGCGATGTGGTCCAGCGCCTCCTCGATGAGGTCCGGGACGGCGCGCATCCAGTCGACCGCGCGGACGTTGCGTCGGGTGGCGTCGAGGGCGCGGCGCAGCGTCTCGGCGTACTGGACGGTGCGGTAGCGGGCCTGCTCGGCGGCGAGCTGGGCGTCGGCCAGGCGGCCGCGGCGGATCAGCACCTCCAGCTTGACCTCGGCGGCGATCTGGGCCGAGGTGACGTCGGTGTCGAGCGCGCCGACCAGGACGTTGACCGCCTCGTCGGTGGTGCGCAGGTAGACGCCGCCGTCGGGGCCGGGGACCTCCTCGATCAGCTTGAAGTCGTAGTCGCGGCGCACGTACTCGCCGTCCGCGCCGAAGGTGCCGTAGACGGCGCGGAAGCCGCGGTCCACGCTGCCCACGTTGATCAGCGACTCCAGCACCCAGCGGGCGACCCGCTCGTGCTCGGTGACGGGGCGGCCGGCGGCCTGGGCGGCGACCCGGGGCAGCAGGCGGGCGAGGACTATGTCGCGGTCGGCCCCGGTGTCGAAGTCCATGTTCAGGGTGACCAGGTCGATCGCGGCGAGGCCGACCTCGGCCATCGCGTAGCCGCCGTACTCGCCGGCCAGGTTGACCTTGCGGTTGTCCAGGTCGTGCAGCGGGGCGGTGCAGGCCAGCGCCTTGAGCCGGCGGGCCAGGCCCTCGTCGGCGGCGGGGCCGGGCGCGGGGCGCGCAACGGCCGGGCCGGCGGACGGGCGGAGGCCGGGCTCGGTGGGCGGGTCTGCGATGGCGGTCACGGAGGACAAGATTAGAGGTTCGCACCGACATCGACCGAAACGGACCTTGCGGGCGGACGGAACGGCAGGTGGGAGGCCGTCCGGGGGTGATTTTCGGAACGGTGTTCCACCGGTATTCCGCCATTCTCGAACCGACATTCGAGAAAGCCGTGAGGGCGGCGCAATGGTTCGGTGATGATCGACGCATGATCACCCGACTGGCCAAAGCGGGCCTCGCCGCCGCGCTGTCCGTGACCACCCTCACCACCGGTGCCCTCCTCACCACCGGCGCCGCCGCGGCCGCGCCGGCCGCCACGGCATCGACCTCCGCGCAGCACGTGACCGTGTCGCAGAGCGGGAACTACCCCGGTGGCTTCTTCACCTCCGGCAACATGTCGGCGAGTTGGGTGTCCGCCGGCACCTCGGACCTGACCGGCCCGACCCACTTCACCGTCGACCTGCCCCCGGGCGTCACCACCGACGGCGCGATGTTCTACTCCACGCCGTACGACTACACCTTCACCGAGACGCTCTCGCCCGACGGCCGCCACCTGGAGGCCGTGCTCACCGGCACCCGCGTGGTCGGGAAGAGCGAGTTCATGAAGCTCAACCTGCGCACCACGCCCGGGGTGCCGATCACCGGCGTGATCACGGTGACGGCTGCCAACCCGAACGACACCGACCCGACCGGCCACGTCTCCAGGTACGACCTGGGCACCCACGGCTACCTGCCGGCGACCGTCCAGGCCGCCCCGGCCGTCACCGGCGTCGACACCACCACCGGCCCGGGCACCGGCGGCACCGCGGTGACCGTCAGCGGCACCGACCTCTCCCACGGCATGGTGCTGGTCGGCGGCGTCCCGGCGCCCGGCAGCTGCACCGACACCGCGTGCACCGTGACCACGCCGGGCGGCTCGGGCAGCGCGCCGGTCAGCGTGGTGACGCCCGGCGGCACCGCCGTCGCGTCGACCGCCTTCGACTACACCGGCGCCGCTCCCCCGGCCCCGCCCGCCCCGGCGGTCAGCAGCCTGAGCCCGGCCGCCGGCACGGTCGCCGGGGGCACCCGGGTCAACGTGATCGGCAGCAACCTGGCGTACGGGACGGTCGCGTTCGGCGGGGTGCCGGCCACGCACGTCTCCTGCGGCCCGTCCTTCTGCACGGCCACCGCTCCGGCGGGCTCCCAGACCGGGCCGGTCGGCGTCACGGTCACCACGGCGGGCGGGACCAGCGCGCCGGTGACGTACACCTACACGGCGTAGCGACCGCTCTCGGTGCCCGGGTGCTTCGGCGCCCGGGCACCGACGCGTTTCCGGACGTCCGGCGGCGCGGTGGGCCCGGGGCGGCGCCGTGTTCCCGGGGCGGCGTCGCGGCCCTGCACGGCGTCGTGTCCTGCGCGGCGTCGTGTTCCCGCGCGGCGTCGTGTTCGCGGGCGGCGTCGTGTTCGCGGGCGGCGTCGGGGCCGCCCGGTCCAGGGCTAGTTGAACATGTTCAAAAGGGAGGTCTAGAGTCGGTCCCGCGCAGACGGGACAAGGCTCCGCCTGCAGGTTCGGCACGCCGGGTGCGCCCGGCGTGCCCGGCACGGAGGTGTTCGAGTGGACGAGGTGCACACCATGGACGGCGATCCCGCGGTCATCCTTCGCAAGGTCCGGCGCCTGCTGTGGTTCTTCCTGGTCTGTCTGGTGCTCAGCGGCCTGACCGCCTTCCCGCTGGAGACCGAGACCCGCCTGCTGGTCGACTTCACCACCGGCCCCGCCGCCCCGCTGACCGACCACTTCCCGGCCGTGACGGCCTGGTTCGAACGGGTCCACACCGGCATCGCCGAGACCAACCGGAGCTACCCCTTCCTGGCCTACGGCACCGACTGGCTGGCCTTCGCCCACCTGGTGATCGGGGCCGCGTTCTGGGGTCCGCTCAAGGACCCGGTCCGCAACGTCTGGGTGATCCGCTGGGCCGCGCTCGCCTGCGGGGCGGTCATCCCGCTGGCCCTGATCTGCGGACCGTTGCGAGGGGTCCCGGTGGTCTGGCGATTCATCGACATGTCGTTCGGGGTCTTCGGCGTCATCCCCCTGCTGATCGTGCTGCGGGCCCTGCGTCCGCTGGAACGTTCCTTCCGGGAACCGCTGCCCGCGCGCTGAGTCGAGCCGGGCCGCACACCCCGGGGCGGCGCCACGCGGGGCGCGCAGGCCGGGTCACACGCCGCAGGCCTCCGGGCCCGGGTCACGGACAACGGCCTTCATCCGCAGGCCCTACCATCTGGCTCAACAGCTGCTGGGAGGCGGACGGGCGTGGCCGATGCGGTGATCGATCTCAATGCGGACCTCGGCGAGGGGTTCGGGCGCTGGACGCTGACCGACGACGAGGCACTGCTGTCCGTGGTGACCAGCGCCAACGTCGCCTGCGGCTTCCACGCCGGGGACCCGTCGACGATGCGCCGGGTCTGCGCGCTGGCCGCCGAGCGGGGCGTCCGGATCGGCGCCCAGGTCTCCTACCGCGACCTGGCCGGCTTCGGCCGCCGTGCGATGGACGTCCCTCCGGAGGAACTCTCGGACGAGATCGCGTACCAGATCGGCGCCCTCCAGGTCTTCGCCCGCGCCGCCGGCTCGAAGGTCTCCTACGTCAAGCCGCACGGCGCCCTCTACAACCGGGTGGTCGCCGACTCGGAGCAGGCCGAGGCCGTGGTGGCCGGCGTGCTGCGGGCGGGCGCGGTCTGCGACGGGCCGCTGCCCGTCCTCGGACTGCCCGGCTCCCGGCTGCTGGAGGTCGCCGAGGGCGTCGGGCTGCCCGTGGTCACCGAGGCCTTCGCCGACCGGGCGTACACCCGCGCCGGCACCCTCGTCCCCCGCCGCGAACCCGGCGCGGTGGTGCACGACCCCGAGGCCGTGATCACCCGCGCCGTCGACATCGCCCGGGACCGCGCGCTGGAGTCCCTCGGCGGGGAGCGGATCACCGTCGAGGCCCGCTCGCTCTGTGTCCACGGGGACACCCCCGGCGCCGCCCAGCTCGCCTGGCGGGTGCGCGGCGCCCTGGCCTCGGCCGGGGTCCGGGTGGAGGCGTTCACGTGACGGGCGACGGCGGGGCTGCGGGCGACGGCGGGCGTCCCGGCGGAGCCGAACGACCTGCGGGCGTGGAACAACGGGGCGGCACGGAGCAGACGGTCGGCGCAGTCCGGCGGGTCGGCGAGCGGGCGCTGCTGGTCGAGCTGCCCGGGACGGCCGAGGTCACGGCGCTGTACAGATGGCTGCGGGAGCGGCGGGAGGCGGGCGCGCTCGGCGAGGTCGCGGAACTGGTGCCGGCCGCCCGCACGGTGCTGCTGGACGGTGTCGCGGACGTCGAGGCGGTGGCGCGGCTGCTGCGCACCGCCCGCCCCACGGCCGTCGAGGCGGACCGCGGGTCGCTGCTGGAGGTCCCGACCGTGTACGACGGCGCCGACCTGGCCGACGTCGCCGCGCTGTGGGGGGTGTCGGAGGAAGCGGCCGTCCGGATCCACACCGGGCCCGAGTACGTGGTCGCCTTCTGCGGCTTCGCCCCCGGCTTCGGCTACCTCACCGGCCTCCCCGCACGGTACGAGGTGCCGCGCCGGGCCACCCCGCGCAGCTCCGTCCCGGTCGGCTCGGTCGCCCTGGCCGGCCCGTACACCGGCGTGTACCCGCACCCCTCCCCCGGCGGCTGGCAGCTCATCGGCCGTACCGCACTGCCGCTCTGGGACACCGGGCGGGAACCCCCGGCCCTGCTGGCCCCGGGTGTCCGGGTCCGGTTCTCGGCGGTACGGGCGTGAGCTGCGCGACGGAGCCGGTACCGTCCCTCGGGGCGGTGCGCGGTGGGACCGCGGGGGCGACCGCGAGGGCAGCCGTGGGGGCGACCGGGTGGACCCGGCCGACGCGGGTGGAGCCGGCGACCGGACCCTGCGGCCGAAGCCGTCGACCGGAGCCGTTCCGTCGGGCGTGCGTGCGTGTGGTCGGCCGGGTGTGAGGAGGCGGCGATGAGCGAGCTGGTGGTGGTGCGGCCCGGACCGCTGACCACGGTCCAGGACCTCGGGCGGCACGGCGTCGCCCACCTCGGGGTGCCGCGGGCCGGGGCGTTGGACGAGCCGGCCCTGCGGGCGGCGAACCGGCTGGTGGGCAACGAGCCGGGGGCCGCCGGGCTGGAGACCACGCTCGGCGGGGTCGCCCTGCGGGCCGTCGGGACGGTCGTGGTCGCGGTCACCGGCGCCCCCGCGCCCGTCCGGGTGGACGGACGGGCGGCGGCGTGGGGCGCGCCGGTCGTGGTGCCGGACGGGGCGGTGGTCGAGGTGGGTGCGGCGACCGACGGGGTGCGCGGCTACCTGGCGGTGGCGGGCGGGATCGCCGTCGCCCCGGTGCTCGGCAGCCGCTCGGCGGACCTGCTCTCCGGCCTGGGGCCGGCCCCGCTGACCGCCGCCGACCGGCTGCCGGTCGGCACTCCGACGCCGTTCCCGGCCCGGCCCGACCTGGTGCCGCTGCCCGCTCCCCCGGCCGAACTGGTGCTGCGGCTGCGGCTCGGCCCGCGCGCGGACTGGTTCACGGCCGACGCGGTGGCCCGGCTGGGCCGCGACGGGTACCGGGTGTCCTCGACGAGCAACCGGGTCGGGCTGCGCACCGAGGGGCCGGCCGTCACCCGGGCCCGGGACGGCGAACTCCCCAGCGAGGGCATGGTGCTGGGCGCGGTGCAGATCCCGCCGGACGGGCAGCCGGTGGTCTTCCTGGCCGACCACCCGACCACCGGCGGCTACCCGGTGATCGGCGTCGTCCCGGCCGCCGACCTCGCGGCCGCCGCGCAGGCCCGGCCGGGGACGCCGGTGCGGTTCGTGCCGTTGCGGGAGCGCTGACGGCCGGCTCCAACAATCGGACAGCAGCTCGGCGACGGCCCGTTGGTCCGGTTCCGGTTCCGGTTCCGGTTCCGGTTCCGTCCGGACGTCCTCGGCCGCCCAGGCCGCGTTCCGCAGCACCCGAGCGAGGGCGCAGGCCGCAGCGACCTCGCGGTCCGGCTCCGGTTCCTCCGTCGGCAGGTCGAAGCGACGCCGCAACGCCCGGGTGCGGCCCCCGTCGGCGACCAGGTCCTCCCAGCGGTTGCGCAGTGCCGGGAGCAGCTCGAACCCGGGGTGCCCGGCGAGCGGTTCGGGGTCGAGGGCCGGCCGGGCGCGCGGCCGCTCTCCGGGAGCGGGGCGAGGACGTTGCCGTCGTGCAGGCCCCCGTGGAGCAGCCGGTCGCCGGGCTCGGCGCGCACCTCACGGACGGCGGCGGCGCAGTCGGCGAGCAGTCCGCGTTCGTCCGGATCGGCGAGGGCGGCGAGGGCGGCGAGGGCAGCCGGGGCCCGTTCCGGCAGGACCGCCGCCACGACCGCCAACGTTCTTACTCCTGGCGATTTTTGATGCTTCGTCAATCTATGGAACAGGTAGGCGATCACGCACCAGGCGGCGAGGACGGCGGGCAGGTCGAGGGGCGAGCGGGCCGGTCCAGGCGTTCCACCAGCATGGAGCCCGAGGCCCGTTCGCGGTTCAGTCGCCGGACGGCGCCGCGCCCGGCCCGGTTCCGCAGGGCGAGCGATTCGCCCGCCGTCTCGTCGTCCACAGGTTGCAGCTTGGGCACGTCGGGCGTCCCGACGGTGCGCAGCACGGGCACCACCGGCCCGACGGTGCCGTGCGAGGCCGGCCCGTCCGGGGCGCAGCTCCCGTCGGTTCGTCAACTCGGGTAGCAGGAGGGGCAGTCGATCCGCCCAGGCGCGACCGTCCGCACCGAAGAACTCCTCCGGGGACGCGGCGAGCGCGGGCAGGAGCTCGACGGGCGCCGGGCGGAATTCTCGCGGCGCCCCTGCCGACCCAAGGCCACTCTGCGGGCCCCGGGCGCGCCTCCCCGGACTCAGGGCCCGCCTCCACACCCAGGCGCCCCCTTCGGACCCAGGGCCCACTTCCGGACCCGGGGCGAGTGCGGGCACTCAGCCCACGCCGAGCGCTTCCGCCGCCGCACCGGCGAATCCGTCCGGGTTGTCGAGCATGATGTTGTGCCCGCAGTCCGGGACGGCGACCACCCGGACGCCCGCCGCGCGGAGCCCGTCCGCATCCGCCGGCCCGCCGTCCGCCGCCGGGTGGAGGAAGGTGCGGGGGAGGTCGAGGTCGAGCAGCAGCTCGCGCATGGTCGGCGCCGTCGCCCGGGCGAGGTGGCGGGCGCTGCGGTGGAGCGCCTCCGGGCCGGCCAGCCGCATGGTCGACCACCAGAACTGCCCCACCCGCTCGGCTACCTCCTCCCGGCCGCCGGCCAGGAACTCCGCCTCGGTGTATCCCGCGATGCCGCTGCTGCCGAGCCGCTGACGGTCGGGCGCGATCGGGTCCAGGTTGGCGTCCACCATGAGGAGGCGCGAGACCAGCGCGGGGTGCCGGTGGGCGAGGACGATCGCGATCGCGCCGCCCATGCTGTGGCCGATCACCTCGACCCGGTCCGGTCCGGCCGCCCGCACCGCGGCGGCGACCGCGTCGGCGTGCTCCTCCAGCGTGTACCCGAAGTCCGCCGGGCGGTCGCTGATGCCGAAGCCGAGCAGGTCCATCAGCAACGAGCGGCGCCCGGCGAGCAGCGGATGGGCCGCGGCCGCCGCGAAGTAGACCGGCGAGGTGGCACCCAGGCCGTGCAGGTAGAGCCGGGCGGGCTCGGCACCGGGCAGTTCGATCCAGCGGATCAGGTCGCCGTGCGGGGTGACGGGGGCGTGACGCATCGCGAGGGCTCCTCTTCCAGGGGAACGCCGGGAGGTCCCGGACCATCGAGACCATACCTCGACTCCGAGGTATCTCGCCTTCGATATACCTACGGAACGAGGGACCGGCATGAGAGGGTGACCCCCATGCTCAAGCTCGCGATCCTCGGCTTCCTCCACGACCGGCCCCTGCACGGCTACGAGCTGCGCCGTCACCTCTCGGCGCTCTCCGGGCACGTCCAGCCGATCAGCGACGGCACGCTCTACCCCGCGATCAAGCGCCTGGAGGCCGCCGGACTGCTGACCCGCGAGACCGAGCCCGGCAGCGCCGCCGCCCCCCGGCACACCCTGCACCTCACCGAGGCCGGCCACGCCGCACTCCTCGGCCGGTTGCGCGAGCCCGAGCCGCTGGACATCAGCGACGAGAACCGCTGGTTCACCCTGCTCGCCTTCCTGCGCCACCTCCAGGACCCAGCCGCCCAGGCAGCGGTGCTCCGCCGCCGGCTGGCCTTCCTCTCCGAACCGGCGAGCTTCTACTACGACGGCGACCGCCCGATGGGCGCCGAGGAGTTCCCCGACCCGTTCCGACGCGGCCAGCTGCTGATCGCCCGCGCCACCACCGAGGCCGAACTGACCTGGCTGCACGCGACATTGGCCGAGCTGGACGGCACCGAGCGGTAGCGGGCGGCAGCCGGCGGCAGCGGTCGACCACAGGCGGCAGCGGGTGACGACCGGCGGGCCGGAACGCACCGCGGCCCGCACCGGCCGTCGAACGGGTCGGTGCGGGCCGCGGCCGGAAGTCTCGGGAACCCCAGGAATCCTGGACGCCTCGGGGACCTGGGCGTCTTGGGCGCCCAGGGACCTCCGGCGCCTCGGGAGCCTCGGAGCACGATCGGCGCCGTTACCGGTCAGTGCCGGTGGTGGGCGTGGACCACGGCGTGGCCGCGCCCCCGGCCGATCATCCACTTGTTGACCGGGACGGTCAGCGCGAACGCGAGGGCCAGCGAGCCCACCAGCGCCACCCAGAACAGCAGGTCACCGAGGCCGGCGTCCATCGCCCCGGGGACGGTGACCATCACGGTGTTGTCGATCAGCTCCATCACCAGGATCGACACGGTGTCGGCGGCCAGCGCGACCTTCACCGCCGCGCCGACGTCCAGACCGGCCTTCAGCACGCCGCGCATGGTCAGCGCGTAGCCGAAGACGAACGCCAGGACGATCGAGATCACCACGGTCGCGCCGTTGTGCAGGCCGAAGGCGGTGCCGACCACCATGCCGAGGACCTCGCCGATGGCGCAGCCGGTGAGGCAGTGCAGCGTTGCCTGCGCGGCCGTCCGCCAGCTCGTTGCGCCGGCGGCGTCGGCGTGGTGGTGGCCGTGCCCGCCGTGCCCCTGGTGGTCATGTCCGTGGCTCGCGTGGTGCTCGGGCCCGTGGGTCCCGTGGGTCCCATGATGCCCGTGATTCTCGTGCACCTCATGGGCCTCGTGAGCCTCGTGCCGCTCGTGCCCGTGATTCTCGTGCTCCTGCCGCCCGTGGTGTTCGTGCTGTGCGGGGTGTGCCATGTCGTCCTCCGCGTGCCCGGACGCCCGTTCGGCGCCGCTCTCCTCGCTCCGTCGATGATCGAAGTTATACCCCCCTAGGGTATCTAGCAAGCCCTTCGCGACGCCCTCTTCTCACATCCGCCCACCCGTGTTCGGATGAGGAACATGACGGACGAGCGACGCAAGGGCTACGACGGGACCGGCGAGGGCGCGATCACTCCGGACGGCTGCGCCGTCGAGGTGTGGAGCCGCCTGCCCGTGGGCAACGCCCCGGAGGTGATCGAGGCGGCTGTGCCGCCCGGCGCGAACATCCTCGAACTGGGCTGCGGTGTCGGCCGGATGACGCACCCACTGACCGAGCGCGGCTTCACCGTGACGGCCGTGGACGAGTCCGCCGAGATGCTGGCACGGGTCCGCGAGGGCGTCCGCACGGTGCGCAGCCCGATCGAGGACCTGGACCTCGGCGAGCGCTTCGACGTCGTCATGCTCGCCTCCTTCCTGGTGCACGCCGGTGATGTGACGGTGCGTCAGAGACTGTTGGCGACGTGCCGGCGCCACGTCGCCGAGGGCGGCTGCGTCCTGGTGCAGCGCGAGGGCGAGGACTGGCACCTGAACGTCCCGCGCGAGACCGCGATCGGCCCCGGCGCGTGGTCCCGGCTCGTCTCCGCCACCCCCGTGGGCGACGGCGTGAACTCCGTCCGCTGCGAGTACGAGTTCCCGGACGGCACCTGGACGCAGACCTTCCTGTCCCGTCCGCTCGGCACCGGGGAGTTCGAGCAGGCCCTGGCCGACGCCGGCCTGACGGTCGAGCGGTACCTGACGGAGGACCGCACCTGGGTCCGGGCGAGGCCCGCGGAGTAACCGCACGCGGCCGGAAGGGGCCGCGCACGCCCGGAACGGACCCCGTGCGCAAAGACCGAACAAAGAGTGAACAAAGAACTGTCACTTTCACCCCGTACCATCGGCCGCGCGCCGGGCCCGCGCGCGGCCTGCGGGCCGGGCGGGCGCGGTCGTCCGCACGCCCCTTCCGACCCGCGAGGACCCGCCCATGCCGCCCCTGTCGCCCATGCCCACTGCCCGACGGATACCCCCGGCGGGTGCCCGGTGATCAACTGGTTCCACGGGGCCGTCCTCGGCCTGATCCAGGGGCTCACCGAGTTCCTGCCGGTCTCCTCCAGCGCCCACCTGCGGGTCTTCTCCGCGCTGCTGGGCTGGGACGACCCGGGCGCGGCCTTCACGGCCGTGACCCAGCTCGGCACCGAGACGGCGGTGCTGATCTACTTCCGCCGGGACATCGCCTCGATCGTCAGGACCTGGGCACGGTCACTGGTCCGCCCGGCGCTGCGCTCGGATCCGGACGCCCGGATGGGCTGGTTCGTGATCATCGGCACCCTGCCGATCGGCGTCCTCGGAAAGCTGTTCCAGGACACCATCGAGACCCACCTGCGCGACCTGCGGATCATCGGCACCACGCTGATCGTCTTCGGCCTGGTCCTGGCCTTCGCCGACCGCACCCGCGCCGTCCGCCACGCCCGCCCGATCACCGACCTCACGCTGCCGCACGCGGGCGTCTACGGGTTCGCCCAGGCGCTGGCGCTGATCCCGGGCGTCTCCCGCTCCGGCGGCACGATCAGCGCGGGCCTGCTGCTCGGCTACAGCCGGGAGGCTGCGGCCCGCTACTCGTTCCTGCTGGCGATCCCGGCGGTGCTCGCCTCGGGGGCGCTGGAGCTGTTCAAGATCGGCGAGGGCCCGGCACCCGCCTGGGGTCCGACCATCCTGGCCACCCTGATCGCCTTCGCGGTGGGCTACGCGGCGATCGCCTGGTTCCTCAAGTACATCTCGACCCACAGCTTCCTGCCGTTCGTGGTCTACCGGGTGCTACTCGGCGTCCTGATCATCGGGCTGGTGGCCGGCGGCGTGCTGACCCCGGACGCGGGCGCGGTGAAGTAGAACCACGTTTCAGAACGGCCTCGGAACGCCCCGGGAGCGGCTCCCGACGAGGGGGGTGGATCCGAAGAGAGCAGTGGGCCGGGACACCACGATCGGTGCCCCGGCCCACTCGGCTGTGAGGACCTAACGCCCGAACTCCCGGGCGGCGGTCAGACGGCCGCGCACGGCGGCATGGACCTCGGCCTCCTCGGCCGGATCGGCGGCGAGTCTGCGCAGCCGCTCCAGCACCCGGGCGTCGCCCGTGGTGGCGACGTGGCGCGCGGCGAGCTCGCGCGTGGACTCCTCGCAGTCCCAGAGGCACTCGACGGCCGGCCCCTCGGGGAAGTGCACGTCGGTGGCCGCGAGCGCCCGGGCCGCGCGTCCGCGCAGCTCGGAGGAGGCGGCCTCCCCGTAGACGTGGCGCAGGACCGGTACGGCGTCGGCGGCGGCCAGCCGCCCCGCACCGTCCACCAACGACCCGAGCCCGGTACCGCCGACCCCGCGGACGGAGACCCAGCGGCGCAGCCCGGCCACCACCAGCGGCGCGTCCTGCGGCTCACCGGCGTCGGCGAGCAGTTGAACGGCGGCCTCGCCTAGCGCGCTGTCGGCGCCGCCGGTGGCCGGGTCGGCCCAGCGGCGGGCCTGTGCCAGCACCTCGGGGCCGCGCATCCGGCCGAGCAGTTCCAGGGCGGCGCGCACGATCCGGTCGTCCACGTCGGCGGCGGCGGCCTCGATCAGCTCGACCGCGGCCGGGTCCCGTTGGTCGACCAGGTAGCGCAGGGCCGCGCGGCGGGCGCCGGGCAGGCCGCTGCGGGCGGCCTCCAGCAGCACCGGCCGGTCCTCGGGCCGGACGACGGCGGTCAGGCAGCGGGCGGCCGCGGCCGCGCGGCGGTCCACCGCGGCGGGGCCGCCCGCGGGGTCGGCGTCGCGCGGGGACTCCGGTCGGGCGTCGGGACGGCCGAGGAAGGCGTCGGCGCCGAGGCCGCCGAGGTCGCCCTGGTCGGCCCAGACCAGCACGTCGGCGGTGGACCAGCCGGGGGTGACCCCGCCGCGGTTGACCTGGCGCTGCCACAGGTCGAAGGGGGACTGCTCACCGGCCGCCGCCACCCGCGGGTGGTAGGCCGCCCACAGCCGCCAGGGCCGGGGCTCGTACGCGTTGCGGATGAACTCGCGCAGCTCGGCGTCGCCCTCGGGGCCCGGCGGGAAGTGGTCCAGCACGGCGGTGCCCAGCAGCAGCAGGCCCCGGTCGTCGTCGCGCAGGGCGAGCTCGTCGAGGGCCCAGGCCCAGTTGGCACCGGTGGCGGCGTACTCGCGCAGCATCAGCAGCGCGTCGCGCCGGCCGTAGGCGGCGAGGTGGCCCAGGACCGAGAGGGCGAGGCCGGTGCGGCTCTCGTCGTCGGTGACGAGGTCCTCGGCGGAGTGGAGGTGGTCCTCGATGCCGTCGAGGGAGGCCTCCAGCTCCATGTAGAGGCGGGCGTAGTAGAGGGAGCGGCTCTCGACCTGCCAGTCGGCTCGCGGATCCCTGGTGACGCACTCCTCCAGCGCAGCGATGGCCTCGGCACGGTCGGCGGCCAGCGCATGGAGCTGCCCGTCACCACGGCCTCGCTGCAGGAGGCCTAGGAGGCTGGCACTGGGTGCTATCACTGGCTCGAACATGAGGTCAGCATCCGTTGCGGCGGTCGTAGTGGCAACGGGATTTCCGTCGCCGGGGTCTCTGGTCGGTACTGCGGTGGGCGCCCGGGCGCCGGAATCACCGAAGGTTACCGCCTCGGGCCCGCGGCCGCACACAGGGCGACGAGGTCGGCTGCCACAGTGGCATATGCCAGGGGAATTTTGCCTGCGTTCTGTCCAAATCACCCACGAGGATGAGGACGTTGTGCGACAGTCTTCTCACTACCCGTACGACCCGCCCAAAGCGGGCCGAATCCGAGCGATGGACCCGCCATGAACATGCCCTTAGGCGCCGCCCGCCCGCCGGGCACCGCCACGGTGGACGGCGCCCCGACGGGCGCGGACGGCTGCGGCACGAGCGCCCCGGGCGCGGACGGCCGACCGGGCCGCGACGGCGGCGACGGGACGGGCCACGACGGCACCGGCGGCGACGCCGACAGCGGAACGGACGGCAGAGTGGACGGCACGGCGCGGGAGCCGTCCGGCCCCTACCTCGGCGGCGGCAGCGACGAGGGCCTCCTCGGCTCCGCCGAATGGGACCTGCTGACCGACGGCATCCGCTGGAACGCGGAGACCTACCTCCTCCTCGGGTGCGACCCGGACCACGGCCCGCTCAGCCTCGACCGGCTGCCCGACCGCGTCCCCGAGGCCGACCGGCCACTGCTGCGCCGCATGATGACCGATGCCCTGGTGCACGGCCGCGTCGCCGCCGGCACCCTGCGGATCCGCCGGCCCGGCGGACGGCACCACAGCGTCGAGTGCGCGGGCGAACCCGTCCTCGGCACGGACGGCACCGTCACCGCCCTGCGGATGCTGCTCCGCCCCGCACCGCCGGACTGAGCCCGCCACCACCCCGCGCGGCCGCGGCACCGGGCACCGCGGGACCGGACGACCGCACCACCGGACCGGGCCGCGACTCCCCCGCGCACCCGGGAGCCCGCGCGCCGACCCCGCCCCTCACGTCAGCCGCGGCCGCTTCTTGGCGTCCGCCGCCCGCAGCTCCCGCCCCAACTCGGCCCGCAGCTCGTCCACCACCGGCAGACCCCGGTACGCCGCGGTCAGCCGGTACATCTCGCGCAGCCGGTCCCAGGTCCGGTGCGAGGAGTTCTGGCCGATCAGGTTCATCACCATCTTGGCCTGCAGTTCCGCCGCGTCCGGCTCGCCCGTGATCAGGTGCACCGAAGCCAGGGTGATCCGGTCGAACAGCGCCGAGCGCAGCTGTCCGGTGCCCTCCCGCAGGGTGATCACCCGCTCCGCGTGCCGACGGGCCTCGGGGGCCGCCCCCGCATCGTGCTCGGACAGCGTGCGCAGCACCAGGGCCTGCATGCCGCGCAGTTCGGCCTCGTCGAACACCTGCATCCAGGACGGCGGCGGCTCCGGCGAGTCCTCGGCGAACAGGTCCTCGGCCTCGCCGAGCAGCCGGTAGGTGTCCTGGGAGTGCCCGATCGAGGCGTGCGCCCAGGCCTCGACGGTGTTCAGCATGGCGCGCGTTCTGGGCGCCGGTTCACCGCCGGCCGCCTTGGCCGCCGACATCAGGTCGATCGCGTCGTCGGCCCGGCCCAGGTGGACCATCTGCCGGGCGGCCCGGGAGATCGCTTCGCCGGCCCTCGGCCGGTCGCCCGCCTCCTTGGCCGACTCGGCCGCGATCATGAAGTACCGCTGGGCGGTGGGCTCCAGGCCGACGTCGTGCGACATCCAGCCCGCCAGCACCGCGAGGTTGGCCGCGACCAGCCACAGCCGCTGTTCCACGGCGGGCGGGTGCCGGTGCGTCAACAGGCCTCCGACCTCGTTGAGTTGACCGACCACCGCCTTGCGCTGCAGCCCGCCCCCGCGGGCCGCGTCCCAGGCCCGGAACACCTGCACCGAGCGCTCCAGCGACTCCACCTCGTCGAGCCCGACCGGGCCCGCGTCGTACACGTCCACCACCGGGCGCGCCCCGCCCCCGGTGACCACCTGTCGGGGCCCCGGGACGGCGGCCGCGTACGCGACGGCGTCCCCGCCCAGCCAGCCCTTCAGCGAGTCGGCGATGACCGCCCCGGCCGTGAGCGCGGCTCCGGCGCCCACCAATCCACGTCGGTTCAGCATGAGGTCCATTCCCGTGAACTCGGTGAGGACCGCGGCTGTTCGATCCGGCGACCATGGCACTGCTGCGGACGGCTCCGCTCCGGACCTGGTGGGCCGGTGTCGTTCCAGACCGAGGTCCTCAGTGGTGACGACACGGCCGAGCCGCTCCGTGAACACGGCCGCCAGCACCCTCGGCACCGGATCGCGCGGGATCTCCCCCTGCTCGATCCAACGCCGTACCCTCGACGTGTCGGTGGACAGTTGCAGCTGTCCCATCGCGGCACCCCGGCGGTTGACCAGCCGCGCGAGTTCGCCCTTCGACCATCCGGTCAGGACGAACAGGTCGGCGAGTCGGGTGTTGGGTTCCCTGCTCAATGAAGCCCCCAGGTTCCTCGGCTCCTCCGAGGCTAGAGGCTCGGGCAAGTGCCAGGCGAGCATTCGCCACCGTTCGCCAGGGCCCGCCAGACTACTAAGCCAGTGCCCGACGGGTGTGTTGTAGGGGTGCGCCACCTCGCCCCCCGGGGTCGGACGGCGTCCCACCGGCGTCGGGGCACTCCCCCGACGGTGTCACGGGACGCCCCCGGTACTCACCCGAGGGGGTGGCGCGGCCGGGTGGCGCGGGAGCGCCGGGCACGGCCACGGCATGTCCGGCCGACCGCATTCCCCAGGGTGCGGACGGCCCGAGCAGCGCCGAACCGGGGTCACCTGACCCCGCGTCCGTGCCCGGCGCCCGTGCACCACCCGCCGCACCGCGACGGCGTACGAACCGCCCGCAGCACCGCTCCGCCCGACGCCGTACCGCACCACCCGATGCCTCACCGCACCACCCGCAGGGCCGCCGTCACGCCAGGAAGCACACGGCACCGCCCTCCCCGCCCCCGCGGGGCCGCACCCGCCGACGGACCGGAAGGGACCACCCTCAGCCCATGTACTCCTCAGCGACGACCCCCACGCCGACCGCGACCCGCACCGCGCTGCGCCCCCCCACCGCAGCTGCCGGGCGGCCCGGCCCCAAGCAGGCGCCCCCGGCGAGCCGTCCGGTGGCCCCGCGCGGCGTCGAGGGCCGGGCCACCGACACCCGGGTCGTCCCGGCCGGCCGCACCGCGCTGGGGCTGCGCGGCCCCGAGACCGCCCCGCCGGTCGGCGGCCGGATCCCGCTCGCCCGCCAGGCCGACGGCCAGGTGCTGCGCGCCCGCCGGCCCGGCCAGCCGGGCGGGCCGGAGCGGATCGATCCGTCGGCGCTGCAGACCCCGTCGGTCCGGGCCGCGCTGGCGAGCGTCGCGCGGATATGTCCCGCGTTCACCCCGCGCCAGGTCCTGCGCGAGGGCAGCCGCCACATCCTGGTGGCGGGCACCATCGGGCGGGCCCCGGTGGTCGCCAAGTGCCTGGCGCCGCAAGCGGTGCGGAGTGAGTACTTCGAGCAGCTGGTGGCCGACTTCCACCACGAGGTCGCGGTCTACCGGGCGTTCGTCCGGCACCGCCCGCCGGTGCGGCTGCCCCGGCTGGTCGCGGCCGACCACGACCGCTGCGTGCTGGTCATGGAGCGCGTCCCCGGGCGGCCGGCCGCCCGGGAGCGCCACCCGGTCAACGCGCCCACCCCGGGCGAGGTGCGGGCGCTGCTCACCGCGGTCCGGACGCTGAACCTCTGGCGGCCGCCGACCGACGTGTTCCAGCCGCGCCTGGACTACCAGTTGGAGATCGCCCGCTACCACTCGGTGGGCCAGCTCACCGACCGGGACGCCGGCGACCTGCGCGGTCTGCTGCACGGCCTCGGCCACACCCCGCTGCAGCTCTGCCACGGCGACGCCCTGCTCAGCAACATGCTGCTGGCGCCGTCCGGCCCGGTGCTGGTCGACTGGGAGCAGGCCGGCTGGTACCTGCCCGGCTACGACCTGGCGGTGCTGTGGAGCGTGCTCTCCGGGGACAGCGCGGCACGCCGGCAGATCAGCCAACTCGCCCAGAGCGGCGGCACGATGGCCCGGGACGCGTTCCTGGTGAACCTGGTGCTGGTGCTGATGCGGGAGATCCGGCTGTACGACGTGCCGGGCGCCGGCGAGGAGCAGCGGATCATGATCCGCCGGCTCTACGACGACGCCGCGCTCGCCCGCCGGGCCGTCCGGGCCGCCGTCGGGACGCGCTGAACCGTCCTCCCCGCGCCGTCCTCCCGCACCGTCGTTGCCGAACCGCCGCTGGACCGGCCGGGCAGGACCGGTCCAGCGGTCAGGGTCGGGCGCCCCGTTCCAGGGCCGACCGGCCCGCGGCCTCCAGGACGGTCTCGTCCGACGCCAGGTGCACCCGGCTGCTGAGCACGTCCCGCAGGTAGCGTTCCAGCGGGTGGCGCCGGCTCAGGCCGGGGTTGCCGGTCAGGGCGACGGCCTGCTGGACCGCCGCCGTCGCGGCCCGGGTGGCCAGCAGGTGGGCCGGGCCGGTGCGAGCGACGGCGTCCGGCTCGCCCCGGTCCACCCGGGGCGCCAGGCCCGCGACCAGTTCCTCGGCGCCGATCAGCTGGGCCTCGATCTCGCCGAGGGCGCACCGGTAGCGGGGCAGGGTGCCGAGCGGTTCGGTCAGGTTGGCCGGGGTGCGCTGGTTGAGGAAGCGGACCAGCCAGGACTCGGCGGCCCGGGCGACCCCGATCGCCACCGCGGAGAGGGCCAGATCGTGCCAGGCGCGCGAGAGTTCGGCCGCGGGGACGCTGCCGGCGCCGCTCTCCGTGCCGCCCCTCGGTTCGCGGGTGCCCAGGCCGAGTGCGAGGTCGGCCGGCACCCGGACCCGGTCCAGCACCACGTCGTGGCTGGCGCTGGCCCGCAGTCCGAGCTGGTCCCAGGTCGGGTCGATCTCCAGGCCCTCGCTCTCGCCGCGGACCAGGAAGGTCCCGATCCTCGGCTCCTCCTCGTCGGTCCGCGCCGTCACCGCCATCCAGGCCAACGCCTCGGCCCCGGTGCAGTAGGTCTTCCGGCCGGTCAGCAGCCAGCCGTCGCCGTCCCGCCGGGCGACCGTCTCCGGCAGTCCGCCCGTTCCGGGTCCGGGCTCCGCCCGCAGCGTGTTGACCAGCGCGGGGCCGCGCCGGGACTCGGTGAGCAGGCGTCGGTAGCCGGCCGCCGGCCAGTCGGCGCGGCGGGCCTGCTCGGCGTGCCGGAGCAGGGTGAAGGCGGTGACCACGGCCACGGAGGCGTCCCCGCGCCCGAGTCGGGAGAGCAGCCGGACGGTGTCGGAGAGCGTGCCGCCCGGTCCGCCGTACGTCCGGGAGACGGTGAGGGTGAGCAGCCCGGCCTCGTGGACCGCCTCGATGCCCTGGTAGGGGAAGGTCGCGTCGCGGTCGTGCTCCTCGGCGCGGGCGGCGAGCAGGTCGACGACCCGGGGCAGCCCGGCCAGCGCGGTCTCGACCGCCACGCGGTCGGACGCCGACGCGGAGTCCGACGCGGAGCCCGACCCGGACGCCGGTCGGCCGGACGCGGATCCACCGGACGCGGATCCACCGGACGCGGATCCACCGGACACGGGTTGGCCGGAATCGGCCCGGCCGGAAGTCGACGGCGGTGCCGGCGGCGCCGGCCGGGAACGTCCGGCGGCCGGGCGGCCGGCGCTCGGCCGGGCGCTGGAGGAACGGTCGTCGAGCGGGAGACCGCCGGAGGAGGCTTCCTCGGGCGAACGGTCGGCGGACGGACGGTCGGCGGCGCGGGTCGTCATGTGCTGTGCCTCCGGGCGGCAGCGTGGGCTCGACGGATGCGGGCGGCACGCCGTTCGGGCGCGCGGTACCGATTGGCGGCCCCGGAGGTCGGTTCACGGCCCGCCCCCGGGTCACGGCGTCGACCGGCACCGGTCGACCACCCGCCGCCGGGGGACGGATCCCCCTCAGCGGCCCGGACACGCCGCGCTGGCGGTACGCCGCAGATCCAGGTGCCTGCGGCGGGTCAGCAACGGGAGACGGCACGGCATGTTCGCGACTGTACGAACCGTTGATCGAAACCGTCAAGCGCCGTCCGGCCCCCGGCGGGCGCCGGACTCCCGGCCGGGAAGCGGCCCCGGCAGGGGCGGTGGCGAGCCCGGGGACCCGGGGATCAGCCCTGCTGGAACATGTCCGCCGGGAGCGGCTTCAGCAGCTGATACAGGTCGTCCGAAATCGGTCGGTCCCAGGAGGCGATGGTGACCAGGACGCCGTCGCTGCGGCCGAACTGGGCGCAGAACACGCGCTCCTCGCTGACCTTGACCTTCTTCACGATCAGCAGGTCGTCCCCGAGCATGACCGGGAAGTCCTCGGCCGAGACGAACTCGACCGGCTCGTCGTTCTCCAGCGCCGCGAGCAGCTGCCGCACCTCGAAGGGCACGTCGTCGCCGGTCTCCCGGGCGGGCGAGCCCTCGGGGAGGTTGCCGATGAACATCGCCGGGCCTCTGCCGCCGAACAGGTCGTAGCGCAGGAAAATCCCCTGGCAGGAGCCGTCCGGGCCGGTCATCATGGCCGCACCGAAGTCGCCGGGCCAGTCACCCGGGTCCATCGCGAGCACGTCGAAGTCCGGGCCGGCGGGCTGTCCGGAGCGACGGCGGAGAAAAGACATGGGAACATCGTACGTGTCCGGCACACCACGCTCGCGAGGTGGGTGGGGCACCGACGGGGGACGGGCGGGAGATCGACGCTCAGAGACCAATGTTGACTCTGAGCAACCGTCCGGGCTACGTTCGGTTCAGCACGACAGCCGTTCTGGGTTTCACCCTCCGGGGGGACGGCATGTCGCAACGCGGCCCTACACGCGTATCCCTCACTGTGCACTCGTCGTGCCGAACTGCCGAGCACCCAGCTTCGTCATCGCACACAGCACGAACACACAAGCCAACAGTTCCACACCACAAGCCAGATCCGCGGGGCCCCGGCCCGTCGCTCCCGTGGATCTGCTCGGGACGCCGCCGCGTGGGGGCGTGCGGGTCCCGAGCATCGGTGCCGTCGTCCGAGTCGCTCTCGGATCCGGCGCCAACCTCCCGGCGACTGCCGGCCCCTCGTGGGCCGGGACCGGCCGACGCACCCCGGTGCGCAGGGGATGACTGGGAGGATGGCCTGGCAGCGCTGCCGGGCCGCACAGCAGGCGCCGTGTCTGGCCGCGTGGGGGCGGTGGGCACGGCGTCTGCCTGTGCTCATACTCTGAGCTGCGTTTGTCTAACAGTCAACAGAAATTCTGACGGGGCACGCTCAATAGATCATCAGTTGTGATGTTCCGACCGGAAAACACCTGCGGAGCGGGGCCCGGTCGGTGTCCGGGCCCCGCTCCGCGACGGTTCGGGCGAGCGGCTCCAAGCGGCTCCAAGCGACTTCGAGCCACCTCGACGCGCGGCTCAGGTGAGGTCGAACTCGCCGTCCCTGGCGCCGAGCACGAAGGCCCGCCACTCCGCCGGCGTGAAGACCAGGACCGGCCCGTCCTGCTGCCGGCCGTCCCGCATCCCGATGTACCCGTCCACGAACGCGATCTGGACATCCCCGACACCCTGGCTGCTGCACAGCCACTCCGCACCGGTGAAGTCCACCTTGGGCTTCCCGCTCGGCGTCGGCTCCCGCCGTGCGCCGACGACCTCCGTGTCCGTCCCGCTGTTGACTGCCACTGACCGATCTCCTCCCGACGGCGTTCCGGGACCAGCCTAGTCACACCGCCCGTCCCCGGTCAGCGGGTTGACGAGTCCTCCCCGACCGGGGCACGGCGCCGCCGGAAGCGGTCCGGACTTCGCCGCGAGGGTCGAGGCGTGTCCCGACCGGCAGGGGCGGCGGGCAGCTGCCAGAGTGCTGCCAGGGCGCCGCCCGGCCGGCAGGCCCGGGAGAGCGCCCCCGGCGACGTACGGAGCCCTCCCGGGCCCGCACGGGGCCGGACCGCACCCCCGCCCGCCCCCACCCACCGAACCCGCCCAAGGGAGCAGCCGATGAGCCGCCGGGACGGCACCCGCGCCGACGTCATCCCCATCTCCGACGCCCCCTCGGCCCACCCCCCGGCACCCCGTACGCCGCCCTCGGCCACGCCGCTGCCCCGGCCGACCCCCGCCCGGCCCCCCGCACACGGCCGGGTCGGCGTCGTCCTGGTCTCGCACAGCCAGGAACTGGCCACCGCCGTACGCGACCTCGCGCTCGCATTGACCGGATCCGACTCCCCCGCCCCGGTCTCCGCGACCGGCGGCGACCCGTCGGACGGGCCCGGCATCAGCGCCGTCCTGGTGGCGGCCGCGACCCGCCGGGTGGACCAGGGCCACGGCGTGGTGGTGCTCGCCGACCTGGGCGGCGCCGTCACCACCGTCCGCACCCTGCTGTCCGACGCCGACGAGCACGGCCTGCCGTTCCCGGTCCGGTTCGCCGACGCCCCGTTCGTCGAGGGCGCCGTGGCCGCGGCCGCCACCGCCACCGCGGGCGGCGACCTCGCGGCGGTGCTGGACGCCGCGGAGGAGGCCTACCGGCAGCACAAGGGCTGACCGGAGCCGGGGCCGTGCTCAGGGGTGGGCCGTGCTCAGGGGTGGGCCGTGCTCAGGGGTGGGCCGTGCTCAGGGGTGGGCCGTGCTCAGGGGTGGGCCGTGCTCAGGGACGCTCCTTGCCCTCCCAGCTGAAGACGGCCGGGCCCTCGCACCCCAGCGCGTGGCGCAGCCGCTCGTGCTCGGACTCGATCATCGGCGGCAACGCGTCCAGCGTGAACCAGCCGACCTCCAGCGACTCGTCGTCGTTCACCCGCGCCTCACCGCCGACCGCGCGGCAGCGGAAGGTCAGCACCAGGTACTGCGTCACATCGCCGTTCGGGTAGGTCACCTCGGGCGAAACGGTGACCGAGGCCAGCAGCTCGGGCACCGCCACCACCCCCGTCTCCTCCTCGCACTCGCGCACCACACCGTCGGCGGGCTGTTCCCCGGGGTCGAGGATGCCGCCGACAGGCGCCCAGCGGCCGTCGTCGGCGCGACGGGCGAGCAGCACCCGGTCGTGGTCGTCGAGCACGACGGCGACGACGGCGCTCAGCCAGAGCGGGCGGTGGCCCACGAGGGAACGGAGGTCGGCGAGGAAGGGGGGAATTGCCATGGGGCGCAGCCTAGCCGGGAGGTTCGGGCCGGGTCGGTTCCGCCGGCCGGGCCCGCCGGGGTCGGCCCGGCCGCCCGGGTCGGCCCGGCTCGGCGGTGGGCCGTCAAGATCGGCGGTGGCCGACTCGGCGGTGGGTCGTCAGGACCGGCGGTGGCCGACTCGGCGGTGGCCGGCGCAACCGGCGGCGGTCGGCCCGGTCGGGTCAGCCCCGCCGGTCCCCGCCTGCGGGGTCAGCCCCGCCGGTCCCCGCCTGCGCGCAGCCGGTCGGGGGAGGGGCGCAGCAGGGCCAGGACGGTGAGGCCGAGGATGTGCAGGTCGAGCCGGGCGGAGCGGTGCTCGACGTACCAGAGGTCGAGCTCGGCGCCCCGGCCGTGGAGCTGCGCCCAGCCGGTCAGTCCGGGGCGGACGGCGAGCCGGACGCGTTCCCGGCAGGAGTAGCTCTCCACCTGGTCGGGCCGAGCCGGGACGGGGCCGATCACCCCCATCTCGCCCCGGACGACGTTCCACAGCCGCGGCAGTTCCTCCAGGCCGGTGCGGCGTAGCAGGGTGCCGAGCCGACCGTCCCCGTCGGCCCGGAAGCGCAGGACCTGGAACTCGCGGCCGTGCCGCCCGGTCCGGGTCTGCCGCTGGAACACCGGTCCATCGGTGGTGCAGCGCACCAGGACCGCGATCAGCAGGGCCAGCGGCAGCGCGACGACCGCGGCCAGGGCGGCGACGGCGAGATCACCACCGCGTTTCATGAGGCGGACACGGCGCGGTCCGGTCTGCCGCTCATCGCTCCCCCTCTACGGCGATTCGAGCCGGAAGAACGTATTCACAGTAGAGGCACGATGAAGCCACCGTCGAAGAATGGTGAAAGAAGGGGCCAAAGATTGCCCGGCAGGACGATATTCGGTCGCCCTGACCAATTTCGCTCGATCTGCCGTTTCGAAATTCCGAACGCGATCGACATTAGAGTGGGCAGCCCGTCCGGATCCGGTCCGCGTTCGGCGCGCTTGGCCCGTGTTCGGTCCGCGCCCGTCGCCCGGGCCGTCGACGCACGGAGCGCCGCCCGTCGACGCCTAGAGCGCGGCACGCCGCCGATCGCGGAAGAGACCGAAGGCGATCCGGCCGAGCAGGAGGACACCGGCCGCCAGACAGCCGGCCACCGCCATCGCCCAGGCCGGGCCGCCACTGTCCGGGACGATCACCGCCACGACGATGCCCACCACCAGGCAGGCCAGGCCCGCCACGGCCAGCGGGAGCTGGTGGGTGACCAGGGCTCCACCACTGCACGCACGGGCCATCCGGGAGGCGCCGTGCAGGTGGAAGGGATCACGGTCCGCATCTGCCATGAGCCCAAGGTACCCCGGGGCGAGGCGGGAGGCAGCCCGCAGGGAGTGCGGGCCCGACCACGCTGCGCAACCACCGGACGACCCCCGGGCGGGGCCGGACGAGGGCCCGAGGACGACGGGACGAGGGCGGCCGGAGGGGTGCGACGGGAGTGGCCGCAGGGTCGGATCCGGGGCGCCGTCCGACGGCCGCCCGGGGCCGCGGATGCGCATTCCTACTCCACAATCAGTCCACGAAAAATCCTCGTCCCCCCGGTACAACCATCCCCGCGGTGCAACGGTCTCAATGGCATTGAGTGATCCAGGAGCCGTTCGAGGGACGGGTGTGAATCCCCCACCGAGAACAGGAAAGTCCAGGGGCGGAGCCGCCGACCCCTGGAGTCGGAGGCCGGCTCCGTCCTCCGGCGGTACCGCCACGCCGCTCGGCGAACGAGGGGGAACCGTGCCGCAGTCCCAGTCCACACCATCGATCTCCATGGCCCGCGCCAGGCCCGTGCCCGGCGTGCGCGCGCTGCCACCGCCCGTCGGGTGCGCGGCGGAGCGGCACGAGGCCGGCCGGCACGGCGGGGGCCGTCGCCGACCGGCCGTCGAAACGGAACAGCAGGACCCACGGGGCGAATGGCTGCGGTTCGCCCCCGTCCAGCCGCTGTTCCGGGCCCGGGCCGCCCAGCGCCTCGCCGTGCTCGCGTACCACGGGGTGACCGACCACCGGTCCTTCGGCGCCCAGCTCGACCGGCTCCAGCAGCTCGCCACGCCCGTCTCGCTCACCGCCGTCCTCCAGGCCGTGACCGAGCGGCGACCTCTGCCGCCCCGGAGCGTCCTGGTCACCTTCGACGACGCCGACCGGAGCGTCGTCACCCACGCCCTGCCCGCCCTCCACGCCCGTGGCATTCCGGCCACCGCCTTCGTCATCTCGGAGCTCATCGGCACCGAGCGGCCCTTCTGGTGGCACGAGGCCGACTTCCTCGCCCGGCACGGCGGCCGCGCCCGCTCGCTCGACTGCGGCCACCCCTCCCAGCTGCTCCGCCGGCTCAAGGCCATGCCCGACCCGGACCGCCGGCGCAGCCTGCACGAACTGCGGGTCAGCGCCGACCGCCGACCGCCCAGCCAGGAGCAGCTCACCCCCGCCGACCTCCTCGCCCTGCGGGACGGCGGTGTGGCGATCGGCAACCACACCCAGGGGCACCCGTGCCTCGGGCGCTGCGACGACGACACCGTCCGCGCCGAGATCACCGGCGCCCACGAGGCCCTCACCCGCTGGCTCGGCGAGCCGCCGACGGCGTTCGCCTACCCGGACGGCGGCCACGACCCGCGTGCCGAAACCGTTCTGCAGGAGCTCGGCTACCGCCTCGGCTTCCTCTCCGACCACCGCCTGGGCCCCCGCCTCCCCTCCCACCCCCTGCAGATCAGCCGCCTCCAGGTCGACTCGGCCACCACCACCCGCCGCTTCGACACCATCCTCTCCGGCCTCGAACCGGCCTACCGCCGCTGGCGCCGCCAGGCCCTACACAGAACCCCCAGCCCGGTGGGTGGCGGGCACCGACCCCACCTCCCCCGCCCCCAACCACCCCCCAAAAACCCGCCCCCACGGCCGGTTGGTCGCATGGCCGGTTGCCGCGCTGCCGCCCGGGCGGCATGTGCCCGGTAGTCACGCACAATGCCTATTCGGCACGAATGCGCCCTTTCCCGCTATCTACGCGAGTAGTGCCGCCGCGCATGTCGGCGTCACCGGATCTACGCGAGTAGCTCTCGGCTGCGAATTGCCGGGCGGACATTGCCGGACAGAGAAGCCGAATCGCCCGAAATCCCGCGCAGCCGACACCATCGCCACACGCCGACAACACGAGATGCCACCACGCCCCTCGCATGAGAAGTCGACCAATCCGACTTCTCATGCCCGACAGGAACTTCTACGCGAGTAGATACAGTCCACCCCATAACGCGGCACGCTCGACTCCCCGAACCGCCGGCCACCACCCGTCGGCCACCCGCACGGAAAGTCGACCAGGCCGACTTCCCGGGCTCACCGGGCATGCACACATCAAATTCCTGTGCACGGATATCGCTCACAATTGCATGAGCACGACAAACTTGCCCAATGCCGGGAGCCCGATCCCGCCGATCCCTCACACGGCACGCCACCGCCAGGGGCACACCGGCGCGCCCGGGCCGTCCTGTGGGTCGCGCGGGAGGTCGGCCGGGTCGACTTCCCGCGCAGTCCGCCGCAGCTCACCGGCCGGGAGGACCGCCGACCGCCGCCTCGCACCCCAGGGCGTCGACGTGATCGACCCCTCCCGCACCGGCAGGCAGCCCGGATCCCTCCACGCGCATGGAAACAGAAATGGAATCGCGCTAGCGAGACGTCGGGCAGGCCCACTTCCCGCGCAATGTGGCGAACAGCTGTACACCGAGCCGGCCGACAACCCGGGCGCATCCGACAAGCCGGCCGGGCCGACTCCGCAAGCTCGAAGAATGGTACGGAAACCAGTGCCGAATACGTCGGCCCTCCGCACCGGAAGAAATGCCCGATCCCTCTCCCGGCATTCCTGCCGGAATCCTCCATGACGCGAGGAAAGACGGGTCGCGAGGCTGCTGCGGGAATTCCGCATCCCCGAATCCGGCGCATTCGGGACACGGCCACCCGATTCCCGGTCGCACGTCGGGCCCACGTTCGCCGGCGAAGACACCAGGACCTCCCCGGCTCGCGGCGAGGCCCCGGTCGGGGCGCCGTGACGGAGAGGTCCTGGTGGCGAGGTCCTGGCAGGGAACTCCTGGCGGGGAAGTCCGGGCGGGAGGTCCCGCCTGCGAGGTCCTGGTGTCCTCGCCGGCGGTCGGAAGCCGCGCCGGCGGGTCAGCCGATCAGGGTGGCCAGCGCGCTGCCCTGCGGGTAGAGGGCCGCCGCCGCGGGAAGCGTGGCGGTGGCACCGGCGTGGAGCACGGTGAGCGTGCCGTTGCCGGTCCGGGTGGGGTCGCCGACCCGGCGGAGGGCCTGGGCGGCGACGGCGTCGGCGGAACCGAACAGGGTGAGCGCCGCAGAGGCGGTCGGGGCGACGGCGGCACGGATGCGGTCGTCGACGAGTTCGTAGTGGGTGCAGCCGAGCACCAGGACGTCGGTGCCGGCCGGCGTACGGGCGGCCGCGTCCGCGATGGCGGCCGTGATGGCGTCGTCGTCGCCGTGCTCGACGGCGTCCGCGAGGCCCGGGCAGGCGACCTCCGTGATGTCGGCCGTTCCGCCGAAGTCGCGGATCAGCCCGCGCTGGTAGGCGCTCCCGGTGGTGGCCGGGGTGGCCCAGATGGCGACCCGGCCACCCAGCGCGGCGGCGGGCTTGATGGCAGGGACGGTGCCGATCACCGGCAGCCCGGGCTCCAGCTCGGCGCGCAGGGCGGCGAGCGCGTGGACCGAGGCCGTGTTGCAGGCGACCACCAGCACGTCGGGTTCCAGCGCGGCGGCGGCCCGGCAGCAGCCGAGGGCCAGCTCGGTGACCTCTTCGGGTGTGCGCGGCCCCCAGGGCATCGAGGCCGGGTTCGAGGACAGCACCAGGTCCGCGTCCGGGCGCAGCTTCCGTAGGGTGGCGGCGGCGGCCAGCAGGCCGATTCCGGAGTCCATCAGTGCGATCTTCACGGGTCAAGACTTTAGTCGATCCGTCCGTCCGGCCCTGTTCTGCGGCAGACTGCCGGAGTGACCGTCCTGCTGTGGATCGCCGCGTTCTCCCTGCTGGTCTGGCTCTGGCTGGCGTGCTGCCACGGCATGTTCTGGCGGACCGACGTGCGGTTGCCGCCGCGTCGCCCGCCGGCGCGCTGGCCGGAGGCGGTGATCGTGGTACCGGCCCGGGACGAGGCGGCGGTGCTGCCGGCGAGCCTGCCGACACTGCTGGCGCAGAAGTACCCGGGGCGGGCGCGGGTGATCCTGGTGGACGACCACAGCTCGGACGGCACCGGCCCGGTGGCGGCGGAGCTGCGGACGATCGAAGGGCTGGAGCTGACCGTCACCACCCCTCCCCCGCTGCCGCCGGGATGGACGGGCAAGCTGTGGGCGCTGCGGCACGGGGTCGAGTTGGCCGGTCCGGACGTCGAGTACCTGCTGCTGACGGACGCGGACATCGCGCACGGCCCGGAATCACTCGCCGAGCTGGTGGCGGCGGCCGAGGGCAACGGCCTGGATCTGGTGTCGCAGATGGCCCGGCTGCGGGTGGAGACCGGCTGGGAGCGCCTGATCGTGCCGGCCTTCGTGTACTTCTTCGCCCAGCTGTACCCGTTCCGCCGCAGCAACCGTCCGGGGGCACGCACGGCGGCCGCGGCGGGCGGCTGCTCGCTGGTGCGGCGCGAGGCGCTGGAGCGGGCCGGCGGGGTGGCGGCGATCCGGGGCGCCGTGATCGACGACGTGTCGCTGGCCCGGGCGGTGAAGGCCACCGGCGGCCGGACCTGGCTGGGCCTCGCCGACGACGTGGACAGCGTCCGCCCGTACCCGCGGCTGGGGCAGCTGTGGCGGATGGTGTCGCGCAGCGCGTACGCCCAGCTGCGGTACTCGCCGCTGCTGCTGCTCGGGACGGTGCCGGGGCTGGGGCTGGTGTACCTGGTGCCGCCGGTGGCGACGGTGGCCGGGCTGGTGGCGGGGGCCCCGGCGGTGGCTGCCGCGGGCGGGGCGGCGTGGGCGCTGATGGCGGGCACGTACCTGCCGATGGTCCGGTACTACGGGCAGCCGGCCCCGACCGTGCTGCTGCTGCCGTTCACGGCCGGGCTGTACCTGGGGATGACGGTCGACTCGGCGGTGCAGCACTGGCGCGGCCGGGGCGCGGCGTGGAAGGGCCGGACCTACTCGCGGGCGTGACCCCCGCACACGCCCGCGAGCAGGCCCCGTCTCCCCCGCGGACCGGGGGAATTCTCCGGCGCGGCGCGCCCATCGGCTCCATACTGCTCGGATGGACCGTCAGCAGATCTCCCGCCTCGCCCATGCCCACCACCCGATCGCGGCACCGCTGGCGGACGAGTCGGTGGCCCGTCTGCTGGAGCGCGCGACGGCCGGGCGGGAGGACGGCCGGGCGCTGGACCTCGGCTGCGGTGAGGGTGCCTGGCTGGTCCGTGCGCTGGCCGCGCGCCCGCGCTGGCACGCCGTGGGGGTGGACCTGGACGCCCGGGCCCTGACCCGCGCCCGGGAGACCGCGACCGCCCTCGGCGTCGAGCGCCGGATCGGCCTGCACCACCTGGACGCGCGGGAGTTCACCGCCAAGGAACCCTTCGACCTGGTGCTGTGCGTCGGCTCCACCCACGCCTTCGGCGGGTTGCTGCCGACGCTCGCGGCGGCGCGCGAACTCCTCGCCCCGGGCGGCCGGCTGCTGGTCGGGGAGGCGTTCTGGCAGCGCGAGCCGTCCCGGGCCGCGCTGGACGGGCTGGGTTCGACCCCGGACGAGTTCGGCGATCTGGCGACGACCACCGGCCTGGTCCTCGCGGACGGCTGGACGCCGGTGTCCGGGCACGTCAGCACGGAACGGGAGTGGGACGACTACGAGTTCGCCTGGACGGGCTCGCTCGCCGAATGGGCACTGGACCACCCGGACCACCCTGATGCGGCGGCCGCCCGGGAGGCCGCGGACCGGCACCGCACGGAGTGGCTGCACGGCTACCGGGGGACGCTCGGTTTCGTCACGTACCTGCTGCGCCGCGACTGAGCCCGCCCCCGGACGGGTGCTCCGGCCGGGCGACTACTTCTGCGTGCGGGCGAGGAAGTCGTCGATCAGCGGGGCGATTTCGGGCAGTTTCTCCTCCAGCGCGAAGTGTCCGGTGTCGAACACGTGCAGTTCGGCTCCGGGCAGGTCGCGCAGGTAGGCGCGGGCGCCGGCCTCGGTGAAGAAGGGGTCGTTGCGCCCCCAGAGGATCAGCGCGGGCGGCTGGTGGGCGCGCAGCCAGGCCTGCCAGGCGGGGTAGAGCTCGACGTTGGAGAAGTAGTCGAGGGCCAGTTCGACCTGGATGTCCTTGCGGCCGGGGAGGTCGAGGAAGTGCTGGTCGAGGGTCCAGCCGTCGGGGGCGACCAGGCTCGGGTCGCCGGTGCCGCCCTCGTACTGGCTGCGGGTGATCTCCGCCGTGAGGATCGAGCGGGCGGCCTCCCCGGCGCCCGGGACGCCGCGCCGGTTGGCGATGAACTCCCTTGCCTGGGCGGAGAGTCCCTCCTCGTAGGCGTTGCCGTTCTGGACCACCAGGCCGGTGACCCACTCCGGCCGGCGGGTGGCCAGGCGCAGGCCGACCGGCGCGCCGAAGTCGAAGACGTACAGCGCGAAGCGGTCCAGGCCGAGGGCGAGGCAGAAGCCCTCGACCACGTCGGCGAGGGTGTCGAAGCGGTACGCGAAGGCGTCGGGTGCGGGGCTGTCGCTGTGGCCGAAGCCCGGGTAGTCGGGGGCTATCAGGCGGTAGCGGGTGCCGAGCGCGTCGAGCAGCCGGGCGTACTGGTGGGAGGCGGACGGGAATCCGTGCAGCAGCAGGAGGACGGGGGCGTCGGCCGGTCCGGTCTCGCGGTAGAAGATGCGCAGCCCGTCGACGTCGACGTGGCGGTGGTGGACGTGCGGGATCATCAGCTCGCTCATGCTAACCATTAAACCGCATTGAGACGGTTAGGCAAGCCCGCGAGTGAAGCCCACGGACCCGAGTGCACGGGCGAGCTGATCGATCGTCACCGGCTGCGTCGTCGAATGCGACACCGAGTCCGTCGCCGGAGTCGTCACCGGACGCGCCGCCGGACGCGTCACCGGATCCGCGGGGCTCAGCCCTGCTTCGCCTGCTCCTGCTGCACCAGCTGGTCGAGCACCCCGGGCATCCGATCGACGCCGCCGGCCTTCGTCGGCGAAGTCCGGTACTCCCCCTGGACGATGACCGTCGGCAGCTCGTCGATGCGGTAGCGGACGAACGCGGCCGCGGCGTCGTCGACCGACCGGCGCACCTCGGCGGACCGGTAGGCCTCGCGGAACTGCTGGGCGTCGACACCGTGGTGGACCGCCCAGTCGGTCGCGGACGCCTCGGTGGCGAGGCCGGCGTGGTCGTTGTGGACGGCGCGGAAGACACCGACCTGCAGGCGCTCGACCAGGCCGAGGCGCTCCAGCGTGTAGTACATCCGCGCGTGGCCGCGCTGGACCTCCTCCTCGGGGCTGCCCGGCCAGATCGCCGGGACGCGGCGCAGCGCGACGTCCGCGCGGTGCTTCTCGGCCCAGGTCTGCAGGGGCTGTTCGAGCGCCTGGGAGTGGCCGCAGTCGTACCAGAAGAACTCCACCGCCTCGGTCCGGGCACTCTCGCGCACCGGTTGGGGCTGGTCGAGCCTGACGAACCGGGCACCTTCGGAAGGGGTTTGGTGGATCGCCGCACCGGCCTGGACCGGGGAGGCGGCGATCCCGGCGGCGACGGCGAGCAGGACGGTGGACCGCAGCAGCGACTTCGAGTTCACACCGGAAGTCTGCTGGTGACGGCTCGTTACCGACGAGTCGGTGTGCGACGGCGAGCCGGGATTCGCCCGAACGGCGCAGCCATGCATCGGCACAGCCGTGCAACGGCGCAGCCATGCAACGGCGCAGCAGCGCAGGCGGTGCAGCAGCACAGCGGCACCGGACGCGTCGACCCGTCCCGCGTCAGTCGGCGGGCGCCTCGCCCGCCGTCCACACCTCGGCCACCAGCCGCTGCCAGGCGTCCACCACCGCGCCCAGTTCGAAGTGCTCCAGCGCGTGCGCCCGGGCCGCCGCACCGAGGCCGGCCCGGTTGACCGCCAGCACCTTGCCCAGCGCCTCGGCGAGGGCGAGCGGGTCCCCGGGGGCGACGAGCGCGCCGGTGGCGCCGTCCCGGACGACCTCGCGCACCCAGCCGACGTCGGTCGCGACGGCGGGGACGCCGGCCAGCGCCGCCTCGATCAGCGCGCCGGGCACGCCCTCGCTGTCGCTGGTGAGCAGCAGCGCGTCGGCGGCGCGGTAGAGCGGTGCCGGGTCGGGCAGGGGGCCGAGGAAGTGGGCGCGGGCGGCGGCCGGGTGGCGGGCCAGTGTCTCGCGCAGCGGGCCGTCCCCGGCGACGGCGAGCCGGACGTCGGGCAGGCGGTCGAGCACGTCGAGGGCGAGGTCGAGCCGCTTCTCGGGCGCTATGGCGCCGATCCAGGCCACCAGCAGGACGTCCGCCGGAAGGCCCAGGGCATGCCGGGCGGCGCGCCGGTCGTCCCGGCCGTCGGCGGGCGGATAGCTCTCGGCGGCACGGGAGTTGGGGATCACGTGCACCTTGCCCTCGGGCAGCGTGAACTGTTCCTCCAGGACGGCCCGCGCCTCGTCGGTGAGCGTGGTGACGGCGGCGGCGCGGTGCATCAGCGCGCCACCGCGCACCCGGCGCAGCCGGTTGGCGGTCCAGTAGCGGGGGTGGCCGACGGAGACGTAGACGAACGGGGTCCGGGTGCCGGCCAGGGCGAGGGCGCAGGCGGCCAGGGTGTCGGAGCCGTGGGCGAGCACCACGTCGGCGGCGCGCGCGGCGGAGCGCAGGGCCCGCAGGGTGCTCGGGCGCAGCCGGCCCGGACCGAGGACGGCTGCGGTGCGCAGGCCGGAGGCTCCGGGGCAGTCCCCCGGGTCGGTCTCCGTGTCGCCGGGGCGGACGGCCGGGTGCGGGGCGAGGGCGCACAGTGCGGAGGACTGGCCCCGGCGGCCCAGTTCCCGGTGGAGGTCACGGGCGAAGTTCTGGGCGCCGCCGCGGCGTGAATCACTGATCAGGTGCAGGACGCGCGGTCGGGTTCCGGCCGGATCGGCCGACATATGGTCGGGCATGGACCGACCTTGGCACAGTGCTCCGCCGGGGACAGCCCCTTCGCGCAACCTGATGGTGGCCCATCTGCCCGCGCTTGTACACCCGGTGTGCGCCAGAGAGCCGCCGGCGTGCGCCGGTTGCGACCGCCGTGCGCCCCGTCTCGCCCCGGGCTGCGCTCCGGTTCGCCACCGTCGCGCCGGGCCGGGGTGCCGCTCGTCGGTGCCGGCCGGGTTCGTGCGGTGCCGTTTCGTGCCGTCCGGTGCTGTGCCGTCCGGTGCCGCGCGGTCCGGTGCCGCGCCGCGCCGCCCCGCGCCGGGGAACGACCCGGGCCGGGCCGGGGCCGCCACCGGGCCAAGTACCGCTCTACACGCTCCGGTTACCCGCACCTCCGGAGCCCGATAGGGCAGTACGCGGAGCGCCCGCGCCCCGCCCGGCCCGTCACCGTCGGGCCCCACGGCGGTTACGCGAATCGGGTGAACGCGGTTGGACCTCGGGCCGGACCGCTCGGCAGGATGTCCGGCCGGGGCGCCGCCGCGTGCCCCGTCTCCCCCTCCCCGTACGGATTTGGAGTCGCCCGGTGTTCAAGGGATTCCGCAGCTTCCTGCTGCGCGGAAACGTGGTGGACCTCGCGGTCGGCATCGTGATCGGCGCCGCCTTCACCGCCGTCGTCACCGGGTTCGTCAGCGCCTTCCTCACCCCGCTGGTCGGCGTCGCGTCCGGCGCTGTCGGCGACTTCACGCAGAAGACCTTCGAGGTGGCCGGCACCCGCTTCCCGTACGGCCTCTTCGTCAACGCAGTGATCGGCTTCGTACTGACCGCCGCGGTCATCTACTTCGCCGTGGTGGTGCCGGTCGGCAAGCTGCAGTCGCGCTTCGAATCGGCCAAGCCCGCGCCCGCCGCGAAGGCGGACTGCCCGGAGTGCCTGAGCTCGATCCCGGCCGCCGCGACCCGCTGCTCCTTCTGTACCTCGGAGATCACCAAGCCGGGCCTGCCCGCCCAGAACCAGGCGCTTCAGTCGCGCTGACCTGCACATCCGGAGCCGCGACCACCGATCGGGGCTCGTGACCGGCGACCCGGGCTCGTGACCGGCAACCCGCGGCAGTGCCCGGCGACCGGCACCCGGCGACCGGCGACCCCGAAACAGCCGGTCAGCGCACTGACGGGATCTTTATGCCCGAAACATTCACGAGCCCCCGCCACCCCCTCAGCGGGGGCTCGAATGCGCCAGCGCACGCCCCGTCCGCAAAAGTTTCTCCGCAGGGCCCCCGGCCGTCCACCGGCCGGTCACCACAAGGCCGACCGACGGCACCGTCCGGTCACTGTTCGATCACTGACGGGGTGCCAAGGTTGTCCTGAATCGATCTCCGCTATGTCCGTTCTTCCTACTTTCGAGACCTTTGTGCGAGCGAAGACTGTGTAAACACTCGAACTGCTCCCCCTCCCGCTCTCCTCAGCAGGCGCATTGTGGGCTTACCGTATGCCCCATGACCTCGCCCCGCTCCTACGACGGAGTCGGCTACCCCTCTCCGTCCTTCTCCTCCGGCACGCCGATTTACGACAGCCTCGTGGCTGAGCGCGGCGTCCCCCAGATCGCACCCATCAACGTGCCGGCCGCCCTCCCTCCGGCACTGTCCACCGGCTACGGATCCGGCCTCGGCCAGTCCTACGAGAACCGGTACGGCAACGGGTACGACACCCCCGGCAGCAACCTCCCCGCGCTGCCGCCCGCCCGCCTCGCCCTGGGCCCCGGCCCGAGCAGCGGCCCCTCCGCCGGCCCCGCCACGGCGTACATCCCCGCGCAGCCCGCGCCGGCGTACGCCTCCCCCCAGCCCGCGCTCCCCGGCTACGGCACCCCCCAGCCGTACCAGCGACCGCAGCCCGGCGCGCCGGCCTTCACCCAGACCGCCAGCGGCGGCTACCAGCCGACCGGCGGCCAGAGCTTCGGCGGCCAGAACACCTTCATCGGCGGCCAGGGCGGCCAGCAGTCGTTCGGCGCGCAGCCGGCCGGCGGCCCGGCCGGTTTCGGCCAGGCCCAGCCCGGCGGTCCGCAGTCGTTCGGCGGTCAGCAGTCCTTCGGCGGCCCGTCCGCCGGCGGCCCCGGCTTCCAGGGCCAGGGCGGTGACCAGTCCTTCGGCGGCGCCCAGTTGCGCCCGGCCATGGCGCCGGCCGCGCCCGTCCGCCCGATGCAGCCGCAGCGCCCGGGCCCGTACGGCGACCCCGGTCAGTTCCAGGGCAGCGGTGGCTACCAGTCCCAGGGCCAGGGCTACTGAACCACTGACACCCGAGGCCGTCCCCCACGGCCCGCACCCGCACCACCTGAGCACCACCCGGCGACCCCTGAGCGCCGGGCGAACGGAGAAACGGGTCATCCACGGACCGCCCGGAACGCCCCCCACGGCGTCCCGGGCGGTCCGTGCGCATACGGGGGCCCTGCGTCCGGCCGGAAACCTGCTGGCAGGATGGGGGAATGCAGCTCACCGGACTCCACGTCTACCCCGTCAAGTCCATGTACCGCCTGAGCCCGGACAGCGCCGACGTCCATCCCTGGGGCCTGGCCGGAGACCGTCGCTGGATGCTCGCCGACGCGACCGGACGCTTCGTCAGCCAGCGGGAGGACGCCGCCCTCGGACAGATCCGGCCCGCCCTCCGGCCCGACGGCTCGCTCACGCTGACCGCCCCCGACGGCTCCCGGATCGAGGTCCCCGCCCCCGCCGTCGCGGCCGGCGACCCGCTCGCCGACGTCGAGGTCTGGGGCACCCGCTTCCGCGCCGCCGAAGCCCCCAAGGAAGCACACGAGTGGATCGCCGAACACCTCGGCGACTACCGCCTGGTGCACCTCGACGACCCGCGCGCCCGGCCCGTCGACCCCGAGTACGGCACGCCCGGCGACACCGTCTCGATGGCCGACGGCTTCCCCCTGCTGCTCACCACCACCGCCTCGCTGGACCGGCTCAACGAACTGATCGCCACCGAGCACCCCGAGGAGGACGGGCCCCTGCCGATGGAGCGCTTCCGCCCCAACGCGGTGGTCACCGGCACCGAGCCCTGGGCCGAGGACGGCTGGCGCCGGATCCGGATCGGCGGGCTCACCTTCAAGGTCGTCAAGCCCTGCGGCCGCTGCGTCATCACCACCACCGACCAGGAGACCGGCGAGCGCCGCGGCAAGGAACCCCTGCGCACCCTGGCCCGGCACCACCGGCTGCTGCGCAAGGCCGCCTTCGGGCAGAACCTGATCCCCGAGCGGCCGTCCGGCGTCGAGGGCGACGTGCTCGGCACGCTGCGCCTCGGCGACGAGGTCGAGGTGCTGGAGGACGGGGCGCACTGGTCGGCCGACGAGCACTGAGCGCCGGGCCGCACCCTACGGAGGGCGCGGTCGCGCGGGACCGGCTCCGCTGCGGAGCGGCCCCGGCGCGGCCGCCGTCCCTGTGCCACGGCCGTCGCCCGCACGTGACGACCACCGGGGCGACGGCCACCGGGTTCGATGACCGCCGCGTTCGACGGCCACCGGGGGCGACGGCCACCGGGTTCGACGGCCGTCCGGTGTGACGGCCAGTCGTGCGCGTCCGGCACCGCACGGAACCACCACTGTGCGCGCTCGTTGAAACAAGTGGTCGGAACCTGTGGCGGCGGTGGGCCCTACCGGTGTCCGCGCGACAACGGGCGGCCGGACCACCCATGGGAGCGCGCTACGGTGGGCGGACGGCCCGCGCACCCCCGCGCGTTCGGCCCGTTGCACGCCGGCTCGACGAAGGTGGGGACGACAGACCGTCATGGCTGAGCACAGGGTCCGGGTCACCCAGGACAGCGCATCCCGCTGGCGTCGCCGCGCAGGCGACTACGACACGCTCGCGGAAGCCCTCGCGGCCGCCGAACCGGGCGACACCGTGACCGTCCGGCCGGGCACCTTCCGGGAGAACGTGCTGCTGGACAAGGCGGTGACGATCGTCCCGGCCCAGGGGCCGGGCACCGTACGGATCGATCCGCCCTCCGGGGTCGCACTGACCGTCACCGCCGCGGCGACCGTCCGCGACCTGGTCGTCGAGGGCGGCGACAGCTCCACCCCGGCCGTCCTGGTCACCGGCGCACAGGCAACGCCCTCGCTCAGCGGCTGCCGGATCGAGACCCGTTCCGCCACCGGCATCGAGATCGCCGGCGGCGCCCGGCCGACGCTGCGCGGCTGCGTCGTCGCCAACCCCGGCGGGCTCGGCCTCCGGCTGCGCGGCGAGGGCACCGCCGCCGCCTTCGAGGACTGCGAGGTCGCCGCCGCCGGCCAGGCCGGGCTCGCCGTCCTCGGCGGAGCGACCGCCGCCCTGGACCGCTGCCGCGTCCACCACACCTCCGGCGCCGGCGTGCTGCTCTCCGATCCCGGCAGCGCGGCCGAACTGACCGGCTGCGAGATCTACGAGATCCGCGGCAGCGGCGTCCAGGCCGATTCTCAGGCGGGCGGGCGACTGGTCGACTGCGAGATCCACCGCGTCACCGGCAACGGACTGACCCTGGACGGCGAGGCCGAACTCGTCCTGACCGGCTGCCGGGTGCACGACCTGCCGGAGAACGGCGCCGACCTGCGCGGACGCTCCCGGCTCAGCCTCGCGCACAGCACCATCCGGGACTTCGGGCGCGGCGCGCTGTCCGTCTGGGACCAGGGCACCGAGGCCATCGCCGAAGCCTGCCAGATCCACGGATCCAGCGGCGAGTACCCGGCGTTGTGGGTCAGCGACGGCGCCCGGCTCACCCTCACCGACTGCTCGCTGCACGACCTGCCGGACGCCCTGTTCGTCCTCGACCGCGACTCCGCCGCCACCGCCGAGGGCTGCTCGTTCAGCCGGATCCGCAGTTCGGCGGTCTCGGTCAGCGGCGGGGCCACCGTCTCCCTGGCCGCCTGCCGGGTCCAGGAGGCGGGCACCGGGCTCTGGTTCCGTGACCACGGCAGCGGCGGACTGCTCACCGACTGCGAGATCTCCGACGTGGCCACCGGGGTGATCGTCACCAAGGGCGCCGACCCGGTGCTGCGCGACTGCAGCGTGCGGGCCAGCACGGACGCCGGGGTGTACGTCTCGGCGCAGGGACGCGGCACCTTCGAGGACTGCCGGGTCTCGCACGGCAAGGGCTTCGGCTTCCACATCATCGACGGCTGCCGCACACAGCTCACCCGGTGCCGGGCGGAGCAGAACGAGCGCGCCGGGTTCGAGTTCTCCGAGCCCGGGCCGGTCGCGGAGGGCTGCACCTCGGACGACGTCCGTGCGGCGGGACCCCCACCGGGATCCGGGCGCAGATCGGGCCTGGGGCCCGGGCCGGGGTCGGGGTCGGGGTCGGGGCCCGGAACGGGATCCGGACCGGGCTCGGGGCTGGGCTCCGCACCGGGGTCAGGGCTGGGGTCGCCGTTCGGGGGTGCGGACGTACCGTCACCCCGGGCGTCACAACTACTCGCCGCCGCACCGGCCTTGACACCCTCCGCAACCGCCTCGGCGGCGATCGCCCCGATCCCGGACTGCCGCCCCGCCGACGAAGCGCTCGCCGAACTGGACTCCCTGGTCGGACTGGCCACGGTGAAGCAGGAGGTGCGCACCCTGATCGATCTGATCTCGGTCGGCCGGCGCCGCCGCCAAGCCGGGCTCAAGGCACCCTCGCTCCGCCGACACCTGGTCTTCACCGGCGCCCCCGGCACCGGCAAGACCACCGTCGCCCGGCTCTACGGCGAGATCCTCGCCTCGCTCGGGGTCCTCCAGCGCGGGCACCTGGTCGAGGTGGCGCGGGTGGACCTGGTCGGCGAACACATCGGCTCCACCGCGATCCGCACCGCCGCCGCCTTCGACCGGGCGCGCGGTGGCGTGCTCTTCATCGACGAGGCGTACGCGCTCGCCCCCGAGGACGGGGCACGGGACTTCGGACGCGAGGCGATCGACACCCTGGTCAAGCTCATGGAGGACCACCGGGACGAGGTCGTCGTCATCGTGGCGGGCTACACCGCCGAGATGGAGCGCTTCCTGTCCGCCAACCCCGGTGTATCGTCCCGTTTCTCACGCACCATCAGCTTCCCCGACTACACGGCGGACGAGCTGCTGGAGATCGCCCGGGCCCAGTGCGCGGAGCACGAGTACGCACTGTCCGAGGAGGCGGAGCAGGCGCTGCTGGGCCACTTCGGACGGCTGGATCGCGGCCCCAACTTCGGCAACGGGCGCACCGCGCGGCAGGTCTTCGAGACCATGGTCGAGCGGCACGCCGTACGCATCGCCCACCTGACCGACCCGTCCACCGAGGAGCTCCAACTGCTCGTCCCGGCCGACCTGCCGGGCGCGCCACTGCCGTAGCCCGATCATGGCCCGTGCTGCGGTCGCGGTGTCGCGGCCCGTGCCGCGGTCGCCGTGTCGCTGCCGGGAACTCGCCTGCCGTTCCGGGCCGTTGAGGCGGACATGGGCATGCTTCTGACGGGCGCGGCGGGCGGGTTGCTGCTGCCGGCCGGGCTGGTGGTGCTGTTCTTCCTGGGCGCAGTCGCACGGCGGCTTCGCGCCCGCCCGACATCGGCTCCGGCCGGTGGCCGCGGTGCGGGAGCGACCGCGACGGAGGAACTGCACGCGCTGCTCTACCCGAGCAAGCGGGTGCAGCTGGAGCAGCGACGGGTCGAGCTGGTGCTGCGGGACGACGAGCACGACGGCGCGCCGAAGCGCACCGGGATCGACCTCGCGGGCGGCCGGGCGGTGATCCGGCGACAGTCGGGCGCCGGGTGACAGCGTCGGGCTCCGGGCCGCCGGCGGCGAACATGCGACAGCCGACAGCTAACAGATGACAGACGACGGAGTCTGAAATCTGTCATCTGTCAGCTGTTCGCCGCGGCCCACGCCGCCGCCACCGTGCCGCCCGTAGGCCCGTGCGACCGCTCGACCGCTCGACTGCTCGACGGCTCGGCCGGTCGAGACGCCGGCGACCGATGCGTCAGCCCACCCAGGAGCCGCCGGCGAGGAAGGACTCCAGCACGGCCTGGTAGGGCGCGATGTCGATCCGCTCACCGGCCAGCCAGTCGTCCGAGTAGTACTTGTCCAGGTAGCGGTCCCCCGGGTCGCAGATCAGGCCGACCACGCTGCCGGTCCGTCCGGCAGCACGCATCTCGGCGACGATCCGCATCGCGCTCCACAGGCCCGTCCCGGTGGAGGCGCCGGCCTTCTTGCCCAGGACCTGCTCCAGCACCCGTACGGCGGCGATCGACGCCGCGTCCGGGACCTTCATCATCCGGTCGACCGCCCCCGGAACGAAGCTCGGCTCCATCCGGGGCCGCCCGATGCCCTCGATCCGCGAACCGCTCCCGCAGACGGCGTCCGGGTCGTGGCGCACCCAGCCCTCGAAGAAGCAGGAGTTCTCCGGGTCCGCCACGCAGATCCGGGTGTCGTACTGCATGTAGTGCACGTAGCGGGCGATGGTCGCCGAGGTGCCGCCGGTACCGGCCGTGGCGACGATCCAGGCCGGTTCGGGGTGCGGCTCCAGGCGCAGCTGGGCGAAGACCGATTCGGCGATGTTGTTGTTGCCGCGCCAGTCGGTGGCCCGCTCGGCGTAGGTGAACTGGTCCATGTAGTGCCCGCCGGTCTCCTCGGCGAGCCGGGCGGACGCCTCGTACACCTCGTCGGAGCGCTCGACCAGGTGGCACTCGCCGCCGTGGAACTGGATCAGGTCGATCTTGGCCTGGCTGGTGCTCTTGGCCATGACCGCGATGAACGGCACGCCGATGAGCTGGGCGAAGTAGGCCTCGGAGACGGCGGTGGAGCCGCTGGAGGCCTCGATCACCGGCTTTCCGGGGCGGATCCAGCCGTTGCAGAGCCCGTAGAGGAAGAGCGAGCGGGCCAGTCGGTGCTTGAGGGAGCCGGTCGGGTGAGTGGACTCGTCCTTGAGGTAGAGGTCGATCCCCCACTCGGCCGGCAGCGGGAAGCGCAGCAGGTGGGTGTCGGCGGAGCGGTTGGCGTCGGCCTGGACCTTGCGCACCGCCTCCTTGAGCCAGACCCGGTAGTCCTGGTCGGAGCGGTCGACGTCGATGGTCGGCTCGATACCGGACCGCGACTCGCGCTCGATGCCGCGCTCGATGCCGCGCTCGGCGTCGGACTGGGTGCTCATGGTGACTTCTCCCTCGTGGTGGCCCCCCACTGCTCACTACGAGTGTATGACTGTCACGATAAGTAACCGTTTTCGAAGGCCCAGCTTCCGCTTATCGTCTTCGGCATAGGCCGGGCCGGGCCGGGCCGGGCCGGGGCCCAAGGGCCGACAACCGCAACCTGGAACCACGACCCCGGCGCCCGGGCACACTCTGCCACCACGGCCCCGCCCTGCCACCGGACCGCGACGCGCCGCCCGCCCTAGCCGACCTGGACGGGCACCGACTGCGGATCCAGCAGGTACGGCCCCCAGCCCAGTTCGGCCGCGCCCGCGAGCGCACCGTGCGCCAGCTCCGCGCCGACGATCGGCACCCGCCCGCTGCGCCCCCACAGGCTGCGCTCCGCGACCACCATGCGCAGCCGGTCGGGCGCGGCCTCCAGCAGGTCGAGGTGCAGGCCGCTGAGGACCACCCGGTCGGGGTTGAGGATGTTGGCGACGCCCGCCAGCCCGAGCCCGAGCCGGTCGATGACGTGCTCGACCGCCGCGCGCGCCCGGTCGTCGGTGGCGGCCGCCCGGCACAGCTCGCGCGCCTGGTCGAGCAGCGGGCGCCCCGCCTCGGGGGTGAGCCCGGCGGCGGCGAACAGCGCGTCGGGGTCGGTCTCCGAGTTGAGGCAGCCGCGGTTGCCGCACATGCAGGGACGGCCCTGCGGGTCGACGGTGAGGTGGCCGACCTCCAGGGCGAGGCCGGCGCTGCCCGTGTGCAGGTGGCCGTCGATCACCAGCGCCCCGCCGACGCCGCGGTGGCCGGAGGTGACGAAGAGCAGGTGGCGGGCGCCGCGGCCGGCGCCGTGCCGGTACTCGGCGAGCGCGGCGAGGTTGGCGTCGTTGGCGAGCGCGGTGGGCAGCGGGCGCAGCGCGTTCGGGCCGTGGTCGGCGCGGCCGACCTCGACGTCGTACAGGTCGGCGACCGGGGTGCCGCTGGGCCAGGCGAAGTGCAGCGCGGCGAGTGCGGTGCCGTCCGGCTCGGTGACGGGGTTGGGCAGCGCGAGCGCGGCGGCCAGGCAGCGGCGGTCGGTGGCGCGGGCGAGCTCGGCGCCCGCCTCGGCTACGGCGCGCAGCATCCGGACCGGGTCGGTGGCGGCGGGCAGCGGCAGATGGACCGGCGGGTCGAGCAGCCCGCCGAGGCAGGCCAGGGTGACGCTCAGCCCGTCGGCGTGGATCTGCCCGGCGACCACGACCGGGCCCTGCGGGTCGATCGCGAGCCGGTGCGAGGGGCGGCCGCGGCCGCCACCGGCCGGGCGCGAGTCGACGGTGATCAGCCCGAGCGCCTCCAGCTCGGCGGTGACGGCACCGGCGGTGGCCCGGGTGACGTCCAGCGCACGGGTGAGCGCCGAGCGGGTCGGCGTCTGGCCGGTGTGGATCAGCGAGAGGGCGGGGCCGAGCAGCGTCCGACCCCGGTCGGGGGCCGCGCGGCGCTGGCCGTCGCGCTGCACGTCGGGGCCGTTCCCGGTGCCGGGCCGCGGGCTTGATGGTGAGAGCTGCACGCCCCTATTGTTACTTTGTGCCGCTTCGAAACAAAATCCGCGCCCATCCCGCACCGAGCCGCCCCTCCCCCCAGTCTCGCAGCACACCCCCAGTGACCGACAGCCCCTGGGGCCCCGCACGCATCGCGCTCACCGCGTTCTTCGCCGTCGACGGCTTCCTCTTCGCCGCCTGGGTCGTCCGCATCCCGGACGTCCGCAGCCAGGTCAGTGCGTCGCACAGCACCCTCGGACTCGCCCTGCTCTGCCTGTCGATCGGGGCCGTCCTCACCATGCCGGCGGTCGGACGGCTCTGCCTGCGGTACGGCTCGCGCCCCGTCACCGTCGGCTCGCTCGCCCTGCTCAGCCTCGCCGTCCTGCTGCCCGCGCACACCCACTCGGTGGCCACGCTCGGCGCCGCGCTGCTGCTGTTCGGCGCCGGGTACGGCGGGGCCAACGTCGCGATGAACAGCGCCGCCGTCGACCTCGTCGCGCAACTGCGACGGCCGGTCATGCCCAGCTTCCACGCCGGGTACAGCTTCGGCGGGCTCGTCGGTACGGGCGTCAGCGGACTGCTCGCAGGACCACTCAGCACCGCGTGGGCACTCGCGCTCAGCGGACTGCTCGGCCTGGCCGTCACCGTCGGCGCCGGCGTCGTGCTGCTGCGCAGCCCGGCGGCGCCCCTGATCGCGCCCGACCGGACGGAACGGGCGCACCACGGCGGGCCGGCGAACGGCAGTGCGCCGAACGGCGGGTCGACGGACGGCGGGGCCACGGGCGGCAGTGCGGCGAACGGCGGCGCGACGAACGGGCCGGGCGGGCCCGCGGGCGGCGCACGGACCAGCGGCGCGCGGACCAGCGGCTCGCGAGCGGGCCGTTCGCCGGCCCGTCTGCTGGTGCTGCTGCTCGGCGTCACCGCGCTGTGCACCGCGTACGGCGAGGGCGCGATCGCCGACTGGACCACCCTGCACCTCACGGACGACGTCCACGCGAGCGCCTCGGTGGCGGCGACCGGCTACGGCGCGTACGCGTTCGCGATGGCGAGCGGGCGGGTCGGCGGCACCTGGCTGTCCATCCGGCTCGGGCAGACCCGGTTGATGTTGCTCGGCGGGCTGGTGGCCGCGGCCGGCATGCTGGTCGCCGCCCTCGCCCCGGTGGCACCGCTGGCGATCTGCGGGTTCGTTCTGGTCGGCCTCGGTCTGGCCAACCTCTTTCCGCTCGCCATCGCCCGGGCCGGCGAGGCGGGCGGCCCGCAGGGCGTCGCGCTCGCCTCGTCCCTCGGCTACGGCGGGATGCTGATCGGCCCGGTGGTGATCGGCTTCCTCGCCGACGCGGCCGGACTGCCGCTGGCCCTCACCACGGTCGCGGTCGCCGCGACGGCGGCGGCGCTGCTGCCGTTGTCGGTCGGGCGGCGGTTCAGGTGACGGGCGACGGGCGACAGACATCGGGTAGCGGATGACAGATGACGGCTGACAGATGTTGAAATCTGTCAGCCGTCATCTGTTTGCTGACGCCCGTTCCCTGCCCCCTTGCCCCTCTGCCCGTTGCCGCCTCCACCCCCTCACCCCCTCCCCGGCTGACGGATCCGACCCGACAGTGGCAGGATGCGGGGCCATGACGACCAGCGAACGCTTCCAGGTACTGCGGGCGAGCGAGCGGCCGGCGACGGCGTGGCTCAACGGGGGCGGGGTGACCAGGGAGGTCGCCGGATTCCCGGCCGGAGCCGGCCTGGACCGGTTCGACTGGCGGGTCAGCCTGGCCGACGTGGCCTCGGCCGGTCCGTTCTCCCCCTTCCCCGGCATCGACCGGGTGATCACCCTGGTCGAGGGCGCCGGCATGGCACTCACCGTCGACGGTGTCGAGCAGCTGGTCGACGCGCCGTACCGGCCGTTCCCGTTCTCCGGCGACGCCACCACCGACTGCCGCCTGGTGGCCGGCCCCGTGGTGGACTTCAACGTGATGACGCGGCGCGGCCGGGTCGAGGCCACCGTGGACCTCGCCACCGCGCCCGCCGTCGTCGAGGTCCGGTCCGGGAGCACCTCCCTCCTCGTGTGCCTCGCGGGCTCGGCCGTCGTCGGCGGTGCCGAGGCCGTCGAACTCGCCCGCTACGACGCGGCACTGCTCGACGCGGCGGGCACGTACGAGCTGCGCCCCGACGGCGTCACCGCCGTCATCACCTTCCGTACGGCCCACTGACGCACGCACCCCGGCCCGCCACGCCGACGCGCCGACCGGCCAAGCGCCACCCGGCACACCCCCACCGACGAGCACGCACCGACCAGCACGCAACGGCGGTGGGGCCCCCCCCCCGGCCCGGGGGGGGGGGGCCCCCCGGCCCCCCCCCCCCCCCGGGCCCCGGGGGGGGGGGGGGGGGGGCCGGGGGGGGGTGGGCCGGTGGC
>NZ_JBHWBZ010000032.1:70047-77946 GCF_042735475.1 Kitasatospora sp. NPDC059577
CCTCCCCCCACCCCCCCCCCCCCCACACCCCACAAACCCACACCCCCCCCACCCTCAGCCCCCGGTGTTCCACCCCCCGGGGTGGGGGGGGGGGCCCCCCCCCGCTGCCGCCGTCAGCCGCAGAGCACCGGTGTGGCGTGCGCCGGGTCCAGGGCGTTGGTCACCAGGTGCAGCGCCGTCGGCGAGAACGCGATCCCGACGTGCTCAACGAGTGAGATCGGGCAGCGGTCCTGGAGTACCACGTCGTCGACGCCCGGACCGTTGAGGAACTGGGTCCGCCACGGGGTAACGACCTCGTCGTACACGGTCGAGATCACCGTGTAGCTCACGCCCGGCACGGTGTCCGGGCGGGAGGCCATCGCCTTGTTGAAGTCGGAGCCGACCGCCTGGTCCCGGCAGGCCTGGCAGACGGTGTAGATCAGGTTCGCCACGCCGGGGAAGTACGGTGCGAGGTTGACGATCCCGTCGAGCGTCGTGCCGTGGTTGGAGGGCGCCAGCCCGACCAGCTTGCCGACCTTGGACGCGCCGCCGAGGAACTTCAGGTAGTAGTTCGGCAGCATGCCGCCCTGCGAGTGCCCGACGATGTCGACCTTGGGCGCGCCGGTCGCGTTGCGCACCAGGTCCACGAAGCGGGCGAGTTGGGCGGCCGAGTCGGGCACCGCGCCGAGCCCGCCGATCGGGAGCAGCAGGCCGCTTCCGGTGGAGGTGATGCCGGGGATGGTCCCGTAGTCCAGGGCGAAGACGCAGTACCCGAGGCTCTTCAGCAGCGGGGAGAGCGCCAGCCAGTTCTCGTAGCGGTTGGCGAAGGTGCCGTGGACCAGGACGACCGGGTCGGGGTGGGCGGCGGTCGGCCGGCAGGTCCAGTCGTTGGCGCCGGGCGGCGAGGCCACCGTGTCGCCGTCGGGCGGCAGTTCGGCGGCGGTCACGCGGGCCGTACCGGCAGCGGCGACGGCGGTAGCGGCGACGGCGTCCGTAGCGGCTCCGGCGGCCGGGGCCGCGGAAGCCGGCGCCGCCGTCGCGCCGACCAGCAGGGCACCCGCCAGCAGGGCCGCGCCCAACGTGCCGCCGAGCGTGCGTCGCAGGGGATTTGCGGAGAAGCGGAGAAGTGGGGTTCTCAACTGTTGCCTCCACAGCGGAAGTTTGTTACCAACAGGTAACCCGAGTGGCTCCATCATGCGGTCGCCCCTCCGGCCCGGCCCTTGGGTGTCCCCCAGACCTGGACGGTGTTCTCTGTGACCGGTCACAACGCACCCCACTGCACGCCCCCGGACACCCCCGCACCGGCACCGGGTTGGCGCGTCCCGGTGATCGGCGGTCTCCCGGCCGACCAGCGGCTCCTCTGCGCGGTACGCGAGTTGGCCCAGGCCGTGGTCGCCGCACTGCTGGACCGCGTGCCGGTCTACCGCCGGCTGCCGCGCGAGCAGCTCACCGGCGAACTCACCCGGGACACCGAGCGCCGGATCCGCGCCCTCGCCCACACCGTCCGCACCGGACTCCCAGCCCCCGCCGAGGAGTTCGCCGCCGTCCGGGAGTCCGCCGCCCGGCGCGCCGAGGAGGGCCTGCCGCTGGACGCCGTCCTGCTCGCCCACCACCTCGGGCTGGAGGTCTGCTGGGAGTTCGTCACCCGGCACGCCCGGGACGGCGACTCCGCCGAACTGCTGGTCCTCAACCGGCTGTTGCTCGACCAGCTCCGGCAGGCCGCGACCGCGGCCGGGGCCGGCTACCTGGACGGACGTCGCCCGACCGCCGACCGGCGGTCCACGGCCAGGCAGTCCCTGCTCACCGCACTGCTCGCGGGCACCCCCGCCGACGGGGCCGCCGCACGCGCCGGGCTCCGGCTGCCCGCCCGCTACGCCGTGCTCTGCCTGTCCGTCGCCGACCACCCCGACGAGCACTCCCCCGGCGTCGACCCGGGCGTCGCCGCCCACCGCAAGCTCCGCCGGCTCGGCGCCGAACTCGACCACCGCACCCGGCAGTCGGCCCTCACGGCGCTCACGTCCTCCGGCGGCCTGGTGCTCGTCCCGCTCGACGACGCGCCGGGGGCCCCGAACGGGCCTGAGTCCCCGAGACCGTGGCAGCCGTCCAAGCCGTCCGAACCGTGCAAGCCGTCCGGGCCCTCCGTACTCACGGGAAGGTCCGCGCCCCCGAGGCCGTCGCGCCTGTCGGCGTCGGCCGTGCCCACGGGCTCGGTTCCGCCGGTACCTCCTGACGGCGGTGCCGGGATCCCCTGGACCCGGCTCTCCGCCACCCTCGCTGCCGCCTCCCGGGCCGCCGGTGCGCCGGTCCTGGCCGGTGCGGCCGCCGCCGTACCCGCCGAGGTGCCGGAGGCAGCCGCCCTCGCCTACGAAGTCCTGGACGTCGCCCGGGCGTTCGGACACCCACCCGGGCTGCACCGGCTGGACGACGTCCTGCTGGAGTACCAGCTCAGCCGCCCCAGCCGGGCCCGCGCGGGGCTCGCCGCCCTGCTCGAACCCCTGGCCGACTCCGGGGAGTTACTCACCACCCTGCGCACCCATCTGGCGGGCGGCCTCAACCGCCGGCACACCGCGAGCGCGCTGCACCTGCACCCGAACACCGTCGACTACCGGCTGCGCCGGATCGCCGCGCTGACCGGCCTGGATCCGGCCCGGCCCGCCGACGTCCTGCGGATCACCGCCGCCATCGCGGCGCGGGCCGCCGAACAGGGCTCCATCGCAGGGTAGTTCGGGCCCCCTTCCGCGCACGGCCGTTCGACCCCGCCCTCACCCCATCCCATCCCATCCCCCGGGAACATCACGCCGACAACCCCGGCACCCCCGGCACCCCACACCAGGCGGAACCGGAGGCACCCGCACCGCCGCCGTCCACGAGACGGCCGCAGCCCGGGTGCCGACGGCAGGCGCGGTCAGTCGTCCGGCCGGGCGCCTCCGCGGGATCCGGACCTCAGCAGTCGATCCAGCCGTGGGTCAGCACCCAACCGTTCAGCTTGTCCCAGGTCTGCGGGCCGACGACACCGTCCTGCCCGAGGCCGGTGCACCGCTGGAAGCGCCAGACGGCCGCGTCGGTCCCCTTGCCCCAGATCCCGTCCTCGTCCAGCCGGGCGCTGCCCGAGGAGTACGTGACGTGGTTGAGCTCGCACTGGAGCTGCTTCACCGCGTCACCGGTGTTGCCGTACCGCAGCGTGGGCTGGGCGGCCGTGTATCCGCAGTACTGCGAGGCCTGCGCCGAGGCGGCGGGTGCGGTCGCGATCCCGGCTGCCAGCACGATTCCGGCGGTGACGAGGCCGCCGACGAGACGGTTGCGCATGAGACTCCGCCGTTCACAGGTTGATCGTCCATAGGTCGATCAAAATCGAATGAAAGGCACGCCAACCGACAGATCGTCAGAACAGTGGAGGATTCACCTAAAGGATCGACAAAACCATGGTCAGTCCTGCTCGCCGGGCAGCCGCAGGTCCCACCCGACCAGCGCACGCAACTGCTCCGCCGTCACGCCCTCCGGCACCGGCTGGGGCGCGTCGTGGCGCAGCGGCGGCTGCCAGCCCTCCTCCTCGGTCCAGCGGCGGACCACCTTGGCCGGCGCCCCGGCGACCACGCTGTGGTCGGGCACCTCACCGCGCACCACCGCGCCCGCCGCGACCACCACGTTCCGGCCGAGCCGGGCGCCCGGCAGGATCACCGCACCGGTCCCGATCCAGCTGCCCGCGCCGATCTCCACCGGCTCGTTGCGCGGCCACTGCTTGCCGATCGGCAGGTCGGTGGCGCGGTACTCGTGCGCCTGGTCGGAGATGTAGACACCGGGCCCGGTCCAGACGTCGTCGCCGAGCACGATCGACTGGTGGCCGACGATGTGGCTGTCCCGGCCGATCACGCAGCCGCCGCCGATCCGCACGATCGGCTCCGGCCCGAGGTCGAGGCCGGGCAGGAACCCGGCGCTGATGGTGACGCGCTCGCCGATGATCGAGAACGGCCCGATGGTGATCCACTGCTCGTTGAACACCGCGCCGAGCGGGAACGCGAGCGTCGTGCCGTCCCCCAGCTCGCCGAACCGGTACGGGCCGGGGCTCCGGTTGGTGACCGCGCCCGCCGTCTGCACCCAGCGCCAACCCCGGTGGACGAGGCGCCCGGCGGCACGGCGGCCGCCTGCCCGGACGGCGGAGACGAGGGAGCGGGTTATCGGCATGCGCTCACGTTACCGGCCCGTAGCGGAGGCCCGGCCGCCGGGCGGCCAACATCACACCACCCCCTCCCGGCCTGCCCGCCCCACCCGCCGCGGGGCTCCCCAACCCGACCATTCGAATGACTGTCCGAAAATCGCGGACCACCCGGCTCCGCGATGGAAGACTCCGCTCCATGGAGATCACCGCGCACATCGACGCGCTGCGACACGAGGGCACCCGGCTCGCCGAGGCCGCCGCCCGTACCGACCTGTCCGCCCCCGTCCCCACCTGCCCGGAGTGGCAGGTGCGGGACCTGCTCCGACACGTCGGCTCCGTGCACCGCTGGGCCGCCACCATCACCGCCCGGGGCCTGTCGGCGCCGCCGGACGAGGCCACTGCGGAGGCGGCCGTCGGGCCGGTGCCCTCGGACACCGCACTGCTCGACTGGTACCGCGAGGGCCACGCCACGCTGGTGGACACGCTCACCACGGCCCCGGCCGACCTCGCGTGCTGGAGCTTCCTGCCCACGCCCAGCCCGCTCGCGTTCTGGGCCCGGCGGCAGGCGCACGAGACCGCCATCCACCGGCAGGACGCGGACGCCGCAGCCGGTGTGCCCGGGCCGCCCGTGGACACCGTGCTCGCCCTCGACGGCATCGACGAACTGCTGCGCGGCTTCATGACCGGCAGCCGGAGCACCCTGCGCAGCGACCACCGGCGAACCCTCCTGGTCCGCGCGACCGACGGGCCCGGCTCCTGGCACGTGACGATCACCCGGGAACCCTTGACCGTCACCACCGACGCGAGCGCCGAACCGGCCGACCTGACCCTCGCCGGCCCGGCCCGCGAGCTCTACCGGCTGCTGTGGAACCGGCTGCCCGCCGAGCAGGCCGGGGAGGTCGAGCGGACCGGTGACCGGGGCCTGCTCGACCTCTGGCGGGACACCGCAGTGATCGGCTAGGCCGGACAGGGCCGAGGCCTGACGCCTCCCACGTCCCGCCCCGGATGCGCCGGCCGGCACGACGCCACTGGCCGGCGCACCCGCGGTCACCACCGCGAACGGTCAGCGCACCCAGCGCGCGGGCCGCTTCTCCAGGAACGCCCGCATGCCCTCCTGCGCCTCCTCCGAGCCGAACAGCCGCGCCGACAGCTCCACCAGCTCGTCGGCGTCCCGCTCGAAGGAGCGCACCACCTCGGCGTTCGCCAGCCGCTTCGACTCCGCCAGCCCCTGCGGGGAGCCCTGGCGCAGCGCGTCCAGCAGGCCCTTCAGGATCACGCCGGTGTCCTCGGCGGACCCGCCGGCGCTGGTGATCAGGCCGATCCGGGCGGCCTCGGCGGCGTCGAAGACCTCGCCGGTGAGGTAGTAGCGGGAGGCGGCGCGCGGATCCAGCTTGGGGCGCAGCGGCAGCGAGATGACGGCGGGCGCGAGGCCGAGCCGGACCTCGGTGAAGGCGAAGGTCGAGGCCGGTCCGGCGACGGCGAGATCGGCCGCACCGACCAGGCCGAGCCCGCCCGCCCGCACGTGCCCGTCGATGACCGCGATCACCGGCTTCGCGCAGTCCACGATCGCCCGCTGCAGCTCGACCAGGCCGCGCGGGCCGACCGTCGGGTCCGCGCCGGTCGCCTCGGAGAGGTCGGCGCCCGCACAGAACACCTTGCCGGTGTGCCCGAGGATCACGGCGCGGACGTCCGCGTCGGCCGCGGCCGACGCCAGCCCGGCGTGCAGCTCGGCCATCAGGCGGGTGGAGAGCGCGTTGCGGTTGTGCGGCGAGTCGAGGGTGAGCGTGGTGACGGCGTCGGCGGTGCTGACGCGGACGAGGGGCTCTGCGCTGGTCATCGGCGGGGCCTGCCTTCCGGCTGAGGGTGGGTCGGACTGCGGACTACGGGACTGCGGGCGCGGTCCGGGGTGCCGGACGGCGCCCGGACGACTCTGGCACGCCCACCCGCCCCTCGGCCAGAGCCAACCTGCCACGTGCCGGAGCCGACCTGCCGGGTACGGGCGGCCGACCCGCCGTTCAGGAGCGTCCGACCTCCCGCGTGCCGGAGCCGACCCGCCGCGTGCCGCGGGCACCCTGCCCTGCACCGGCTGCCCCGCACCGGCGGCCGAGCCGTCACCCACCGGCCCCTGCCTCCCGCGCACGCCGGGGTGGCGTCCCGCCCGGCCGAGGCCGACGAACCGCGGCCCCCGGCCGAAATCCGGTGGTCACGGCCACCGCGCCCACGGCAGCATCGTCGCCATGACCGCCGACACTCCCGTCCTGCTCCTCGCGCCGCGCATCAACGAGACCGGCCTCCAGCTGCGCACCGCCGCAGGGCGCCGCGGCCTGCGCGCATGCGTCGCGACGTCCTGGCAGGCGCCGCGCGAACTGCTCGGCGAGCGGGTGCACGTGTACGGCGGTCCGCTGTTCGGCGACGCCGTCGGACGGGACCTCGGACTCGGTCTGCTGGAGCCGTCCGCCGACTGGCTGACCCGCTTGCCACCGGCCCTGACCGGGCGCCGGGTCGTTTCCACCACCCTGGCCGAGGCGCGCCGGCTGGGCCGGCCGGCCTTCGTCAAGCCGCCGGCGGACAAGCTGTTCGCCGCCCGGGTCTACCCCGACGGCGGCGCACTGCCGGGGCCGGACGTGCTCGACGGTGACACGCCGGTGCTGGTGAGCGAGGTGGTGCGGTTCGGCGTGGAGTACCGCCTGTTCGTGCTGGACGGTGAGGTGCGGGCCGGTTCGCGGTACGCGGTGGACGGCGAGTTGTCCGTCGCACCGTTGGAGACCGCGTGCGTTGCTGCCGGACAGGGCGCCGGGGAGGCCGGCGGGGACGCCGGCGGAGTGCCCGCCGGGGAGGCCGCCGAGGTGCTCGCGTTCACCCGCGACGTACTGGCCGCGACCGCGGCCGGCGCTCCGTTGCCGAGTGCCTCCGTGGTGGACGTCGGCCGTACGGAGAAGGGACGTTGGGCCGTCGTCGAGGCCAACGCGGCATGGGCCAGCGGTGGTTACGCGGCCGACCCGGCCGCGGTCCTCGACGTGGTCCTGCGGTCGGGCGGGCCGGCCGCCCGACTCCTCACCACCGACCGCCCGTTCCTGCGCGAGCTGCCCGAGGTGGTGCGCTGAGGCCGGTCGGCGGTACGGAGCCGGGGCTTGCGGGGCGGACGGATCATGGCGCACTATCCGCGCCATGACCACCACTCACCTCACCCACATCACCGAGCCGCCCGGGGTCGCGCCCGGCACCGGCTACACCCAGGTCGTCACCGGCACCGGCCGGCTGGTCCAGGTGTCCGGCCAGGTCGCCTTCGACGAGCAGCGGAACCTGGTCGGCGTGGGCGACCCGAAGGCGCAGGCGCGGCAGGTCTTCGAGAACCTGCGCCGCTGCCTGGCCGCCGCCGGGGCCGGGTTCGAGCACGTCGTGAAGTTCACCTTCTTCATGACCGACATCGCCTACCTCGCGGACATCCGCGAGGCCCGTGACGAGTACCTGGGCTCCCTGCCCCTGCCGGCCGCCTCCGCGATGCAGGTGGTGGCCCTGTTCAAGCCCGACGTGCTGATCGAGATCGAGGCGGTGGCGGTCCTCCCCGAGTAACCGACGGAAACCCACAGAAGCCGACGGGAGCCGACGGGAGCCGGCTGAACCCGGCAGGCGCCGGCGCAGACCGACGGGGCTCACCCCGCCCGGAGGCCCGGGGGGCCCCGGGGGGGGCCCCCCCCCCCCGGGGGGGCCGCCCCCCCCCGCCCGCCCCCCCCCCCCCCCCCCCCCCCCCCCCCCCCCCCCCC
>NZ_JBHWBZ010000032.1:77956-89386 GCF_042735475.1 Kitasatospora sp. NPDC059577
GGGGGTTCCCCCCGGGGGGGCGGGGGCCCCCCGGGGGGGCCCACCCCCCGCGGGGCGCCGCGGCCCGGGCCCCCGCCCCCCCCGCCCCCGGGTACGCATCGCCAGTCCGGCCGCCGCCAGCACCGCGCCCAGGACCGCCCAGCCGACCGCGCCGTACCCGATCACCAGGGTGCTGACCAGCGCCGGCCCGGCCATCATCGCCGCCGCGGTCCCCGCGTTGAAGACTCCCTGGTAGGCGCCGTGGTCGCGCTCGCCCGCGAGGTCGTAGCTCAGTGCCCAGCCGCCCGCCTGGCCGACCACCTCTCCGAGCGACTGCAGCGTGACCCCGCCCAGCACCACCACCGCCGCGCCGATCGCGGGCAGACCGTGCGCCAGTGAAAGGACCAGGCAGGAGGCGGCCAGCAGCACCCCGGCGCGTCCGCAGGCCCGGGCGGCGGCCGTCCGCTCCTCGGTGCCCCGGGTGGCCCGCACCTGCAGGGCGATGACCAGCAGGGTGTTGACGATCAGGGTGCCCGCGACGGTGATCCTCGGCGCGTCGGTCTCCTGGACGATCCAGAGCGGCACGCCGACCTCCAGGACGGCGAACTGCAGGCAGAGCACCGCGTTCAGCACGGTCACGGCCAGGAACGGGCCGTCCCGCAGCGCCGGGTTGCGCCGACGCCCCTGCTCGGCGGCCTCGTGCGAGGGGTCCGACGGGTTCGGGGTACCGGTGTCCGCCGCCGCCCCCGCAGCTCCGGCCGCCCCGGCCGCTCCGGCCGCTCCGGCCGACGACTGGACCACCACCGCCCGCTGCGGCACGGCGAGCCGGTGGAACAGCACGGCGACGGCCACGAAGGAGGCGGCGTCGGCCAGGATCGCCGCCAGGTAGACCGGCCGGGTGTCCACCTGGAGCGCGACCGCTCCGAGGGCCGTGCCCAGGCAGATCCCGAGGTTGGTCACCACCCGCAGGTGGGCCCGGCCGGCCACCCGGCGGTCGGCGGGCAACACCTCGGCGTAGAGCGCGTTCCGCACGGCGGCGGAGCCCCGGTCGACGGCGGAGACCACGCAGGCCAGCGCGACGAAGGCCAGATAGCTGTGCACCAGCGCGTACCCGGCAGTGCCGACGGCCTCCACCGACACCAGCACCACCAGCACCCGCCGGGCGCCCCAGCGGTCGGCGGCGCGGCCGGCCGGCACGCTCGCGAGGACCCCGCACAGACCGGCGGCGGTCATCCCGAGGCCCAGCTGGGCGGCGCTCAGACCGAGCACCCGGGTGAAGAACAGCACCGAGACGGCCAGGGAGAGACCGTTGCCCATCGTGTTGACCAGGGTGATCCCGGCCAGCCGACGGACCGTCGGGTCCGGGTGCAGTCGCCGTCGCACGGCGCCGACGACGCCGGCGCCGGCGCTGCGGGGTACCGCGGACCCGACCGGGTCTTCGGGCAAGGAGGGGGAGGGCGCGGAGGACTCCGTCGTCGAGGTGGTCATGCAGGGATCCCACCGCGCCCCGGCCCCGAGCAGTACTCCTTTAGGCTCTGGCTGAATCCTCAGTCGGGCCGCCCGCCCGCCCGGATCCCAGCAGAAGGACACCCGTGCACCGGTTCACGCTCCGCCTGGCCGACCTCGCCACCACCTGGTTCGCCGCCTCCCCGATCCACGAGGCCGTGCTCAGCCTGCGGATGTGGACCCACCCGGGCGTCTACCACCTCCAGAGCCGGGCCTTCGAGCAACTCAGGCCCGCCTTCGAGCGGTTGGACTCCCGGCTGCTGCTCTCGCTGGTCGCCGGGAACCGCTGGGTCCCGGACTTCCTGACGCCTCGCCCGGCCTCGCCCTCCCCCGAGTTCCGCTCCGAACTCGCCACCGTCCGCGCCCTGCCGCCGGAGCAGTTGCGCGCCGAACTGGAACAGGCCTTCCTCCCGCACGGCCAACCGCTGCCCGCCTCGCTCGACGCCGGACTCGCCGACCCGGAGCGGCTGTTGGAACGGATCGCGGACGCGCTGGAGGAGTACTGGGAGGTGTGTCTCGCCCCCGCGTGGTGGCCGCAGGCCCGCGCGGTGCTGGAGGCCGACCTGGTCTACCGCGCCCGGCTGCTCGCCCGGCACGGCGCGGTGGCCCTCTTCGCCGATCTGGACCACCGGCTCCGCTGGGAGGACGGCGTCCTGTCGATCAACCGGCACTGGACGGACGGGGACGTGGAGACGCCCGTGGACGGACGCGGGCTGGTGCTCTGCCCGACCTTCTTCGTCCGCGGCGCGATCACGATGATCAGCAACGACCGGGCGCCGCAGATCAGTTACCCGGCGCGCGGGCAGGCGGGCATGGTCGGCCGGGGAGCGCCGGTACCGTCGCGGGCCGTGGAGTCGCTGGTCGGGGCACCGAAGGCCCGGCTGCTGGCCCTGCTGGCCGAACCGGCCTCCACCACGGACCTCGCCTACCGCCTCGGAGTCACTCCGGGCGCGGTCAGCCAGCACCTGTCCGTCCTCGCCGCCACCGGCCTGGTCACCCGGGCCCGGCACGGCCGGTCGGTGCTGTACCGGCGCAGCCCGCTCGGGGACGAGCTGACGGGGGCGAACAGGTGACCGGCGAGGGCCGGCCCGCGGCGGGATGACGGGCGACCGTCCGCCAACTCCCAAGTGGTACAGACCTGTTGACGCATTGGTCCAGTCCTCCTACAGTGCCCATGCCCCGCCTCCCCACGGCACGGGCACCGATCGCACACGGATCAACCCCGGCTCCACATACCCCGGCTCCCCACACCCCGACCCCACGCGCCCCGGCTCCACGTACCCAGCCCCGCGCACCCCGGCTCCACGTACCCCGGTTCTACGCCCCCTGTTCCAACCCCCACAGCCACAGCCACAGGGAGAACCATGTCCGTTCGGTCCCGGGCCGGACGCCCGCGCATGCGCAGCAGACTGCTCGCACTGCTCAGCGTCCTGCTCCTCCCCCTCGCCGCGCTCACCGCGCTGGCCGCCCCGGCGAACGCCGCCGGGAAGCTCACCGCCACGTTCACCACCGCCGACAACGGCTCCTGGTGGCAGGGCACCTACATCGTCCACAACGACAACGCGACCGCCGTGTCCGGCTGGACCCTCGATTTCGACCTCCCGGCCGGCGTCACCCTGGGCAGCACCTACAACGGCACCGCCACCGTCACCGGCCGGCACGTCAGCGTGGTCGCCGCGTTCTACAACTCCACCGTCAAGGCCCACGGCACCACCGAGCCGTACAGCTTCTGGTTCGTCGGCACCGGCCCGGTCACCACGCCGCTCAACTGCCGCATCAACGGCGACAAGTGCGACGGCACCCCGGACGTCCCGCCGTCCGCCCCGGGCACCCCGACGGTCACCGAGTCCACCGCGCACACGCTCGCCCTGAGCTGGCCGGCCGCCACCGGCGGAGACTTCCCGGTCGCCTCGTACGACGTGCTGAACGGCAGCACCGTCCTCGCCTCCGGCCCGACCGCCGGCGCCCTGGTCACCGGCCTCACCCCGGCCACCTCCTACACCCTGACGGTCAGGGCCAGGGACAGCCGCGGCAACACCGGCCCGCTCAGCGCACCCGTCACCGCCGCCACCTTCGACCCGTCCACCGACCGGGTGCCGCCCACCGCTCCGACCGCCCTGCGGACCACGGCCGTCGGCTCGACGGACGTGACGCTCGCCTGGAACGCCGCGACCGACAACGTCCGGGTCGCCGCGTACGACGTCTACCAGGGCGGCGCGCCGGTGGCGACGGTCACCGGCGGCACGTTGACCGCGTCCGTCGGCAACCTGTCGCCGTCCACCGCCTACACCTTCACCGTGAAGGCCCGCGACGCCGCCGACAACGCCTCGCCCGCCTCCGCCCCGCTTTCCGTGACCACCTCGGACCTCGTCGGCGCCGGGAAGTACGCCCGGGTCGGCTACTTCGTCCAGTGGGGCATCTACGGCCGCCAGTACTTCGTCAAGAACCTCGACACCTCGGGCAGCGCCGCCAAGCTCGACGTCGTCAACTACGCCTTCGAGAACATCGATCCGGTCAACCTGACCTGCCTCGCGGGCGTCACCAAGGGCACCACCGCCAACCCGCAGGACCCGGACCAGGGCACCGGGGCGGGCGACGCCGACGCCGACTACGCCCGCCCGATGAGCGCCGACCAGTCGGTGGACGGCGTGGCCGACGACGGCTGGGGCAAACTCCGCGGCAACCTCAACCAGTTGAAGAAGCTCAAGGCCAAGTACCCGAACCTGAAGGTGGTCGTCTCGCTCGGCGGCTGGACGTACTCCAAGTACTTCTCCGACGTCGCCGCCACCGACGCCTCCCGCCAGAAGTTCGTCAAGTCCTGCGTGGACACCTGGATCAAGGGCAACCTGCCGGTCTACAACGGCGCCGGCGGCGACGGCGTGGCGGCCGGGATCTTCGACGGCGTCGACCTCGACTGGGAGTGGCCGGGCTCCGGCGACGGCCACGCCGGCAACCACTGGAGCGCCGACGACAAGGACAACCTGACCCTGCTGCTGGCCGAGTTCCGCAAGCAGCTCGACGCGTCGGGCGGCTCGCACAAGCTGCTCACCGCCTTCACCCCGGCCGACCCGGCGAAGGTCGCCACCGGCTGGGACCTGGGCAGGATCTTCACCTCGCTGGACATCGCCAACGTCCAGGGCTACGACTTCCACGGCTCCGGCAGCGACAACTCGTGGGAACCCGACCGCACCGGCCAGGCCTCCAACCTGTACGCGGACCCGAACGACCCGTACGGCTTCCACTTCAGCGTGGACGCGGCCGTCCAGGCCTACCTCGGCGCCGGGGTCAACCCGCGCAAGCTGACCATCGGCTTCCCGTTCTACGGGCGCGGCTGGCAGGGCGTGGCGGACGGCGGCGCCAAGGGCGTGTGGCAGTCCGCGAACGGCGCCGCACCGGGCCAGTTCGCCGAGGAGGCCGGCACCCGCGGGTACCACAACCTGATCACCGGCCTGGCCGGCCTCACCGTCTACCACGACCCCAAGTCCGTTGCCACGTACGGCTACACGGGAGCCGGCGGCCAGTGGTGGACGTTCGACGACGCCTGGTCGATCGCCCAGAAGACGGCCTACCTCAAGTCGAAGAACCTGCTCGGCGGCATGATCTGGGAGATGTCCGGCGACACCCCGTCGGGCGCGCTCATGACCGCGCTCGACACCGGTCTCAGGTAGCGCTCACCGCCACCCGGCCCGGGCCCCCCGGTCCCCGGTCCTCGGTCCTCGGTCCGGGCACGCGAGGTGAACGGGGCCGGGGGGGCCCGCCCCCCCCGCGGCCCCCCCCCCCCCCCCCCCCCCCCACCCCGCCCCCCCCCCCCCCCCCCCCCCCCCCCGGCCCCGCACCGGCACGACGGGCCGCCCACCGCCACCTACCGCGACGCCATCGACATCAGCTTGCGCGCCGCCCGGTTCTGCCGCAGCAGCTGGGCGAAGGTGGTGTGCCCCTGGGTGGCCCGGGCGAAGGCCCGCCAGGCCGCCGGCACCAGGCACACCGCCGCGTGGAACAGGTACGGCCGCTGCTCGAAGGCACCCAGCAGCTGCTTGCCCGCACGCATCTCCACGCCCAGCCCGGCCTTGACCGCGAACGCGTAGTTGAGCGCCTCGCGCCGCACGGCGGGCGCGTTGCCCGCCTCGGCGACCTTCACCGCCCACTCGCCGGCCAGCCGGCCCGAGCGCAGCGCGTACGAGATGCCCTCACGGGTCCACGGCTCCAACAGCCCGGCCGCGTCGCCGGCGACCAGCACCCGGCCGCGGGAGAGCGGCGAGTCCTCGGCCCGGCAGCGGGTCAGGTGCCCGGACTCGACCGTGGGGGTGAAGCCGGACAGGCCCAGCCGCCGTACGTAGTCGGCGAGGTACCGCTTGGTGCGCTCGCCGTCGCCGCGCGCCGAGATGACGCCGACGGTGAGGCTGCTGGTCTCGGTCTTGGGGAACACCCAGCCGTAACTGCCGGGCAACGGACCCCAGTCGAGGTGGATCCGGCCGGCCCAGTCCGCGGCGACCTGCGGCGGTACCGGGATCTCCGCCTCCAGACCGAGGTCGATCTGGTCGAAGGTGACGCCGACGTGCCGGGCGATCCGGCTCGCGCTGCCGTCCGCACCGACCACCGCGCGGGCCTCGAAGGTGCGCCCGTCGGCCGCCGTCACCAGCGCGGTCCGGTGCTCGCCGCCGCGCTGCTCGACACCGGTGACGGTCACGCCGGTGACCAGCACCGCCCCGGCCGCCTTGGCCGCCTGCACCAGGCGCAGGTCGAACTCGTCCCGGTTGACCAGGCCGAACAGCATCCGCTGGGACCGCCGGGTCCGGGTGTACCGCCCGTCGTACGCGAAGGTGACGGCGTGCACCCGGTCCTGCAGCGGCAGCTGGAAGTCCGGCGGCAGGCTGTCCCTGGAGGGGCCGATGATGCCGCCGCCGCAGGTCTTGTAACGGGGGTGCTCGGCCTTGTCGAGCAGCAGCACCCGGCGGCCCTGGACGGCGGCGGCGTGCGCGGCCGAGGAGCCGGCCGGTCCGGCGCCGACCACCACGACGTCCCAGACGCCGTCCGGCGGCGAAACCGCGTCGTCGAGCGGCGAGGCCGTCCCTTCGAGCGGGCTGTCGAGCGGGCTACGGGAATCGGAGCTTCCGGAGTCAGTCACGTCGAGCAATCCTATGCGTCCACCCGCCCCACCGGACGCCGCACCACTCGAACCCCGCCCTACCGCTCGAACCCCTCCGCGCCACTCGGCCCTGTCGCGCCACGCAGACCCCCGCGCCGCCGTCGCCCTGCCGGGAACCGGCCGGACGCCCGCCCCGGACCGCCCGGATCCGCGCCACCTATGATCGGCAGTACCCCAACCGCCCCGCTCCGCCCGCGGTACCCCGCGGGTGGCCCCACCCCTCGGAGCCCCGATGTCACAGCCCCTGGCCGACGCCGTCCGGTCCCTGATGGACCGTGCCCGCACCGACCTCGCCGAGCTGGTCGCCTTCCCGTCGGTCGCCGACCCGCGCCAGTTCCCGGTCGAGGAGTGCGAGAAGGCCGCGCGCTGGGTCGCCGACGCTTTCGCCGCCGAGGGCCTGACCGGCGTCCGACTGCTCGACACCCCGGACGGCACCCAGTCCGTCTACGCCGAGCTGCCGGGCCCCGAGGGCGCGCCGACCGTCCTGCTCTACTCGCACTACGACGTCCAGCCCCCGCTCGACGAGGACGCCTGGATCAGCCCCGCGTTCGAGCTGACCGAGCGTGACGGCCGCTGGTACGGGCGCGGCGCCGCCGACTGCAAGGGCAACATCCTGATGCACCTGACCGCCCTGCGGGCGCTGCGCCAGGTGTACGGGGACTCCTACCCGGTCGGTCTGAAGATCATCGTCGAAGGCTCGGAGGAGCAGGGCACCGGCGGCCTGGAGCGCTACGCGGAGGCCCACCCCGAGCTGCTCACCGCCGACGCCATCGTCATCGGCGACACCGGCAACTTCGCCCCCGGCCTGCCCACGGTGACCGCCTCGCTGCGCGGCATGACGGTGGTCGAGGCCTCGGTCACCACCCTGGCGGGCAACCTGCACTCCGGCGCCTTCGGCGGCGCCGCCCCGGACGCGCTGCAGTCCCTGGTCCGGATCCTCGCCTCGCTGCACGACGAGAACGGCGACGTCGCGGTCGCCGGGCTGTCCTCCGACCAGACCTGGGAGGGCGTGCAGTACCCGGAGGAGCAGTTCCGCGCCGACGCCAAGGTGCTCGACGGCGTCGCCCTGACCGGCACCGGCACCATCGCCGACCGCCTCTGGGCCCGCCCGTCCGTCACCGTCCTCGGCATCGACGCCCCGCCGGTGATCGGCGCCACCTCCTCCGTCCAGGCCGCCGCCAAGGCCCTGATCAGCCTGCGCGTCCCGCCGGGCACGGACGCCTCGGCCGCCCAGGAGACCCTGGTCGCCCACCTGGAGGCGCAGGTCCCGCTCGGCGCCAAGCTGACCGTCCAGCGCCAGGGCAGCGGTTCCGCCTTCCGCGCCGACACCACCGGCCCGGCGTACGAGGCGATGGGCGAGGCCATGGCCGAGGCGTTCGGCACCGACATGGTGGCCTCCGGCGAAGGCGGCTCGATCCCGCTGTGCAACACGCTGCGCTCGCTCTACCCGCAGGCCGAGATCGTGCTGATCGGTGTCGAGGAGCCGACCACCCAGATCCACGCGGTCAACGAGAGCGTCGACCCGCAGGAGCTGGAGCGGATGGCCCTCACCGAGGCGCTCTTCCTGCGTCGTTACGCCGAGCTGCGCTCCGTCTGACGGACGTCCGGCCGGGAGCCGCCGCTCGCGGCTCCCGGTCCCGGCCGTCCGCCGCGCACCCGTCGGACGGCCGCCACCACCGCCGCGTACCCGACGGCACCGACCGCGAGGCCGGCCCCGGCGCCGAAGCAGACCTCCGGCACCAGGTTCCGCTTCAGCGGGCTGAGCCGGTGCAGCACCCCGGCCGCCGTCGCCGCACCCAGCAGCGCGACGGCGGCCCGCCGCGTCCCGGGCGCGAGCGCCACCTCCGGCCGCGCCGGCTCGACGGCCCGCACCGCACGCGCCGCCCACCCTCCCATCGCCACCAGCGCGAGCGCCGAACTGCCGTACTGCAGCGCCTCGTACACCGGCACACCGGCCACCGACCGGTCCAGTACGGGCAGCAGCCGGACGCCCAGCCGGCCCCCGTGCGTGAACGCGTCCCAGCCGACGTGGGTGGCCGCACCGATCGCCGCCGACGCCGCGAACCAGACCGCGTCCGCACCTGCGACACCACCCGCCCGGACACCGCCGGCTCCGACCCGGCGGGCCGTCAGCGCCTCGGCGCCGCCCGCGAACCGCTCGGGCAGCAGCGCCACCAACGGTCCCCGCAACAGCCCGTGCCAGCCGGCCACCAGTGCGCCGGCGATCGCCACGTCCAGCGTCGGCACCGCCCACCAGCGGTGCGTCAGCCCGCCGTGGCCGTACACCCCGGGCAGCAGGGACTCGGCGAAGAACGGCACGTCGGGCGCCATGGACCCGGCGACCAGCGCCGACGCCACCAACGGCCCGCGCACCCCGGCACGGCGCAGCAGGGGCAGGACGGCGGCGGGGTGGCTCAGCGTGAAGGGCATGACCCCATCCTCCCGCCGACGCCGACGGCCGGGCGAACCCGGAGGTGCAGCCGCACCCGCCACCCCGCCGCGCCACCGCCCAACCGCCCGGCCGCCCGGCCGCCCACGGCCCGATCGCGCCCCCGCTACGCCGCGTCCGCCGCGCTCGCCATCCCGACGGCCACCCGGCACCCCGCCTCCAGGTACCGCAGCTCGCCACTGCGCCGGGCGTCCAGGGCGGCCGCCAGGCGCCGGTACCGGCTCGGCGGCAGCAGTTCGGCGGCCTCGTCCAGCGTGACGAAGCGCCAGCTGCGCAACTCCTCCGGCTGCAGCAGCAGGTTCTGGCGGCCCGCCTCGTCCAGCAGGCCACCGTCGTACATCAGCCGCAGGCCGCCGCGGCGCGGACCGGTGCGCGGTTCCCAGTCGACGGCGAGCAGGCGCAGCCCGGCCGGGTCGAGGCGCAGGCCGAGTTCCTCGGCGGTCTCGCGCAGCGCGGCGTCGGTGGGGGCCTCACCGCGCTCGACCACGCCTCCGGGGAAGTCCCAGTCGGGTTTGTAGACGGGATCGACCAGCAGGACGCGGTCCTGCTCGTCGAAGAACAGGACGGCGGAGGCCACGGTGTCCCCGGTCGGGTCCGGGCTCTGGACGATCGGGCAGCGGGCTGCGCCGACCCGGACCAGCTCGGCGATCCGGCGGGCGGTCTCCTGCGGCGTGAGCGCGCTGGTGTCGACCATGCGGGCGTCGCCGACCAGCCAGCGGCGGGCGGCACGGTAGCGGGGCAGGTGTTCGATGCACCAGGTGCGGACCCGTGCGCTGGCCTCCGGGTCGTCCGGGCATTCCTCGCGGTGGGCGATGCGTTCGCGCAGGATCGTTTCTTCTGGGTCCAGCACGAAGTGGTGCACCGTGATCCCGTGGGAGGCGAGGTCGCCGAAGATCTCGTCCCGGTAGTCCTCTCTGAGCAGGGTCATCGGGACCACCAGCGGCCCCCCGACCTCGTCGAGCAGTGCGGCCGCCGTCTCGGGGACGAGCCGGCGCCAGGCCGCAAGGTCCTGGAAGTCGGACACCGTCGCCAGCCGGTCGGCCGGGAGCATCCGGCGAAGACCGAAGCCCACCAGCTCGGGATCGAAGAGCACGCTCCCGGGCAGCAGTTCCACCAACTCGCGGCAGGCACTGGTCTTGCCCGCCCCGAACGTGCCATTGACCCAGACGATCACAACGTCCCCTGCCCCTCGACTTCCCCCGATGCCGATCGCACCGGGCAGCGCCCCCGTCAGCCGAACCAGCGCCACCCGTGGTGGTACCCGCGCCACGCCGCTCCCCATGCCTCTCCGACGCGCCCGCCCGCGCGCCCCGAATTGCCCAGTGACAGCGGCATGTGCCCAGGCCAGGCGCTCGCGCGCGGAAATATGCAGACCGGTCTACATCAAAATTGCACCCCTTCACCACTGCTCACGCACAGGACGCCGGATGGGTCGACCTCCCGCGCACAACCACCCGCTGACCGCTCGCGCCCCGGCGACCGCGCCGCCGACCTGCCCCGTCCGCACCCCTCGGCACCCCTCGGCACCCCTCGGCACCCGTCCGCTCCTGCCGGCGCCGCCACCGCCCCTCGCCCCGCGCCCGCCCGCCGGGCCCGCCCCGCCCGCTTGCGCAGCGCGCACCCGGGCACGTACAGAGGAACGATGAAGCTGCTGCCAGTCGGCCGGGTCGTCGTCATCGGATCGGTCAACACCGACCGGATCCTCCGCTGCCCCGTACTCCCGTCCCCCGGCGAGACCGTCCTCGCCGACACCGCCACCCGGGGATTCGGCGGCAAGGGTGCCAACCAGGCGGTGGCGGCGGCCCGGATGGGCGCGGCGACGCACCTGGTCGCCAAGATCGGGCACGACGCCGAGGGCGAGGCGGCACTCGCCGACCTGCACGGCGCAGAGGTCGAGACGGGCGCCGTGCTGACGCACCCCGACGCGCCCACCGGCCAGGCGATCGTCATGGTCGACCCGTCCGGGGAGAACAGCATCGTCGTCGTCCCCGGCGCCAACGCGCACCTCACCCCGGAGGAGGTCACCGCCGCCCTGGGTCGCCTGCGTCTGCTCCCCGTCGACGTGGTCCTCACCAGCAACGAGGTCCCCGCGGCGTGCATCCGCGCGACGGCCGCGGCCCTGCCCGCCGCGGGCCCCTCCGGCGGCACCCGGTGGCTGCACAACACCGCTCCGGCCGGAGCCCTGCCCGACACCGGCCCGACCGGGCGCCGCCCCCTGGTCGTCGCCAACGCCGTCGAGGCCCGCCAGCTGACCGGGGCCGCCGACGTCACCGAAGCCGCCCGGCTCCTCGCCGACCGCGCCGAGGGCGTCGTGATCACCCGCGGCGCGGGCGGCGCCCGGGTGCGCACG
>NZ_JBHWBZ010000033.1:0-13147 GCF_042735475.1 Kitasatospora sp. NPDC059577
CCCCCCCCCGCCCCCCGCCCCCGCCGCGGCGCGCCGCGCCCAAGCGTGTCGTCTCCTCCTCCCGGCCCGCCGTTTCCCGGGCGAGGCCAGGTGCCGTGCCGGCGCGGCGAGTCGGTGCGTCGCCGCACCACCGGGCGCAGCGCGCGGGCGCGTTCCCGCCGAGGGCACCGCCAGGCCGCGTCCGCCGTCCCCGCGCCGCACGGGCGCACCGGACACGTACGAACAGCCACCCTGACGCGTGAACGGCCACCGCTTCCGGCCGTGTCGAGCCTCGTCGCCCCCGTGCCCGATGACTCAGTGGGAGCCGAGGTCCCACCGGCCGTTCGCCAGGTCGAGCGTCGCGGTGTACCGGGCCCGCTCCGGTGGCATCACGCCGAGGTGCCACCGCTGCGACAGGGGGGACAGCTTGACGGTCACCATGTCCCCGGAGGCGGTTCCGACGTTTCCGATCCAATGGGGGTTCTCGCCGAGCAGCCGTTCCGGCAGCGCGTTCTCCGGCTCCGGAACCCGCACCGACGGGACTCCACCGGCCTCGATCAGAGCGGAGCCGGCCAGCAGGGCCAGCATGCGGCCGAGGAGCGACGCGGGCACGGCAGCGTCCCGCGACTCCACCAGCAGGTAGCAGTCGTCGTGCCCGGAGAGGGAGAAGCGCGACTCCGCGAGGTGGGGGAGGACCGGCTCGTTGCCGAAAGCCGTGCCGATGACCAGGGCGAGCTCGTCGAGCTGCGCGGGGGTGGTCCCCGACGGCACGTCGACCAGAGCCAGTTCGTAGGGTGACCAGGTGGCGCCGAGGAACCGGGGCAGGCTGCTCCGGTCCATCACCAGGAACTCCTCGCTCAGCCCGATGGAGACGCGGGCCCACGCCCCGAGCCGGTGGACGGTGCAGTCGACCCCTTGCTCCGCCGCGATCAGCGAGGGCCTCCACTGCCGGTCGTCCTCGTCCAGGAAGCTGTTCGTCCCCAGGTTCACGACGACGACCGTGTCGTTCGCCGTGCGGGTGAGCACGTCGATCAGCTCTCCCGCACGAGCGGCGGCCGCGCTGATCATCCATGAGCCGTCGGCCTCGCCGACACTGAAACTCAGCGGAAACGGCAGGCACTTCACACCGACACAGTTGGTGCTGAACGCCCCGCTGGAGTCCACCTGTATCACTGCCGCATCCCCCTCGTGAACTCGCCCGTGCTCAGGCCCGCGCAGGCCATCATCCACTGCCTCGACCCGCCCTGGTGGAACACCCGGGCGCCCCGAACCCGGGTGAACTGCCGTACCCGCTCCCGGGGATGCTCCCGGTTCGGAGACGCGGCCCGCGGCCGGTCCGTCGGTCCGTCGGTCCGGCGTCAGTCGGCGGCGCGGCCGGCGTTCACGGCCGGGTCGAGGCGACCTGGTCCTGGTGCTGTTCGAGCCAGGTCCGCCGGGCGTTCAGTCGCGCGTGCGCGGTGTCCGGGCCCGGACGGTGTACAGCTCCGTCGCCAGGACGCTCAGGGTGGCCGGCAGGAGCCGGTCAGGGCGGGCCGGGCGGACCTGGTGGAGTTGGTCCCAGGCCGCGCCGACGGCCCGTTCCGGTGCCACGGCGGGCTCCGCCACCGTGCCGGATCCACGGTTCAGCCGTGGTGCGCCGGGACCCTGAGCAGGTCGCGAACCGTGGCGGCGGGCATGTAGCAGCGGAGCAGGGCGAGGCCGATCCTCGGCAGGTCGGCCTCGTCGCGGTAGAGCAGGAACATGGGCTCGTGGCGGGGCTGGAACTTCGCCTTGAAGGCGTGCAGCGAGCGGAAGCCGTAGTACGGCTCCATGGTGCTGCCCAGCTGGTCGAGGATGCGGTCGAGCACGGTCGGCGCTTCGGCGGCTCCGCTGCGGGCCAGCGGCGCGCCCGAGAGCGAGAGGAAGCGCGCGCCGTCGTCGCGCAGCGCCATGCAGCTGGAGGCGATCATGAACTCGACCACGGGCCGGAAGCCGTCCCGGCGGCGCATCATGTCGAGCGTCCAACCGCGGGGAGCCCCGTCGTGGTCGTAGACCGGCATCCAGGACGTGACGCCGTAGAGGTGGCCGTCACCGTCCATCGCCAGGCCGACCCGCATCCGCGGGTCCAGGGCCTCGTCCACCCCGCCGAGCGTGAAGCCCATCTCCGGCAGGCCCTTGTCGCCGACCCATTCCTCGGAGATCGCGCGGACCTGCGACTGGACGGGGCGGGGCTGTTCGGCGAGTGCGCCGAGCCGGTACTCCACGCCGTCCTTCCCGGCCCGGTTCAGCGCGGTGCGCACGTCCTGCCACGCCTTGCCGCGGAACTCCAGGTCGGGCAGGTCGATGACGGTGTCCTCGGCGACCTGGACCGAGCGCCAGCCCAGGGCGCCGGTCGCCTCGGCGGCCTGCGCGGTCGCGGAGAACAGGCAGGGGACCAGCCCGGATCGGTCGCACATGTCGGCGAAGCGGGTGATGGTGCGGGCCCGGGTCCGCGCGGCGCCCACCGGGTCGCCGAGCGCGACGGCGACGCCGGCGTGCACCCGGTAGGCGAGATAGCCGTCGTCCCCATCCCCGCCCTCGTCCCCGTCGTCGTCGGGGAAGAAGTAGGAGTTGTCCCGCCAGGTGGTCATCCACGAGAGGTTCCCGCCGCCGTGGCGCACGAGCAGGTCCGTCGCCCGTTCCTGCGGGTCGGCGTCCGCGGCCGGCCCGACGGCGCCCGAGGGGTGTCGGCCCGGCCGGTGCGGGCCGCCGGGCGGGGTGCGGAGGCGCACCCGGCGGCGCGGACGCCCGGCCCGGAAGGCCTCCCGGCCCGCCAGCAGGACGACGGCCTCGGCGGTCCACAGGATCGCGGCGGGCACGAAGACCGCCGCCCCCGTGACCGTCACCTCCTCGCCCAGGATCCGGCCGACCACGTAGGCCACCGCGACGAGCAGGCCCAGCAGCACGTTGGCGAGGCAGAGCAGCAGGCTCCAGCGCCAGGCGACCCGGCGCCCGCCGCGCAGCCCGTTGACCAGCAGGGCGATCAGCACCAGGGAGATCAGGAGCTGCCAGCCCGACCCGCCCTCGCCCGAGGTGTTCCCGAGCGGACCGCGGCTGGGCGACAGCCGGACCACGGTCTGGATCGCCGCGAGGAGGACCAGTCCGGCGACCGCCAGCAGCCGCCACTCCCGGCGGCTGAGCCGGCCGGAGGTGGGGGCCGCGCCGGGCACCTTCAGCCACCGGGTCGCGATCAGGGCGCCGGCGACGGCGATCGCGTGCTCCACCTCGACGAGGCCGCCGACGTAGAGCAGCCACACGGTGACGTACGTGAGCAGGCCCATCCGCAGCCGTTGCCGCCACGGCGAGGCCAGGGCGGCGGAGGCCAGCGCTCCCGCGCACAGCCCGCCCGCCGACAGGCCGACGTCCACCGCGCGCGCCTGCTCCCTGGCCCAGGCCCAGTCCGTGTGGCGCAGCACGAGGAACAGCAGGGCCGCGAGCAGTGCCGCGCCGAGCTGGCCGAGGACCGTCGCCGCCGCGGCCCAGCGGGTTCCCAGGCGGGCCTCCGCGAGCCCGACGAGCAGGACGACCGCGAGCAGGACCAGCAGGTAGTCGGCGGGTGTCGCGCACAGTGGCGACCCGGTGATCAGGGTCCACCAGCGCCCGGCCTCGAACGAGGGCAGGCCGTACGCGACGTCGGGGTACCAGGAGCGATCCGAGACCGGGTGCCACAGGCCGCCGACGGACAACCCCACGAGCAGGATCAGCGCAGCCGTTCCGGCCGTGAACGGCAGCCGCCGGACCGTCGAGGCCGCCGCGACCGCCACGGTCTTGGCGCGCCGTTCTGCCGGGGCGGTTTCTGCGGGCACCTCGCACCTCCGTGCCGGTGGTCGCGCCGGGCCGGTGCGCGACCCGGCAGCCCCTCACACAGCGTAGGTCAATCCGTCCAACTCCTCCTGGCGGAGCGGCTGTCGGCGAGGTCGGGCGCGGGAGCGGGGAGGCGGGGCCGGCCGTGACGGCGCCGCGCGGTGCGGCCGGTCGGCTGCGCCGGTCCGTCGTGCCGCGGTGCGGGTCGCATCGTCCTCAGGGGCCCGCCCGGGCGCCCGTCGTGGCGGGGGCGTGCGAACACGCGGCAATGTTGTCATTGACAACATGACGGGGTCCGGGCAGCCTGGGGGCATGAGCGCATCACACAGCAAGTGGACCGCCGCGGACCTCCCCGCGCAGACCGGCCGCACGGTCGTCGTCACCGGAGCCACCAGCGGAATCGGCGCCGTGACCGCCCGGGAACTCGCCCGGGCCGGCGCCCACGTGGTGCTCGCCGTCCGGGACACCCGGCGCGGCGAAGCCCTCGCCCGGGGCCTGCCGGGCAGCACCGAGGTGCGGCGACTGGACCTCGCCGACCTCTCCTCGGTCCGCGGGTTCGCCGCGGGATGGCACGGCCCGCTCGACGTCCTGGTGAACAACGCCGGCGTGATGGCGATCCCCGAGGCGCGCACGGCCGACGGCTTCGAGAGGCAGTTCGGCACCAACCACCTCGGCCCGTTCGCCCTCACCAACCTGCTGCTGCCGCAGATCACCGACCGCGTCGTCACCGTCGCCTCCAACGCGCACCGGCGACCGGGCGTGGACATCGACTTCGACGACCTCGACTCGCGCGGGTCCTACCGCCCCTGGCGGGCCTACCAGCAGTCCAAGCTGGCCAACCTGCTCTTCACCAGGGAACTCCAGCGCCGGCTCACCGAGGCCGGCTCCGCCGTCACCGCGCACGCCGCCCACCCCGGCTACGCCGCCACCAACCTGCAGAGCGGCGCCGCCGGCGCCGGCCAGCGGCTGATGATGGCGATCGCCAACCGCCTGGTCGCCCAGTCGCAGGAGCAGGGAGCGCTGCCCTCGCTCTACGCGGCCACCCAGCCCCTGCCCGGGGCCAGCTACACCGGACCGGACGGCCGCGGCGAGCTGCGAGGCTTCCCCGCCCCCGCGCAGCTCAGCCCCCACGCCGTCGACGACGCCAGGGCCCGCCGCCTGTGGGACGTCTCCGAACGGCTCACCGGCGTGGGCTTCCCCACGACCCTGAGTCGCTGACGGCGGGCGCCGGTCCGACCGCGGCTCCCCCCGCGGGGCCGCGCGTCCGCGGCTGCCGTCCGGGCCGCGACCGCGCCGACCGCACCTGACCGCCCGTCCGTGCCGCGGTGGTGGGCGGCCGTCGAGGCCCGGTGGGGGTGTGCCCGCCGGCCCGTCCTACGCGTCCGGTTCCTCGGTGAGGCGTCGGAGGAGGCCGAGCAGGGTCGTGCGATCCGCCTCGGGCAGCGCCGCGAAGCAGTCGGCGAGGACGCCGTCGGCGACCTGGTGGCCGGCGGTCAGGACCTGCTCGCCCGCAGGTGTGAGGTGGTGCTCGATGCGTCGGCCGTGTCCCGGCCGGCGTTCGACGAGGCCCTGGGTCGTGAGGCGGCCGACGAGCGCGCCGAAGGCCTGCTCGGTCTGGAAGGTCGCCGTGGCCAACTCGCGCCCCGAGGCGCCGGGTGCGCGGCTGATCGCGCGCAGGGCGTCCCACTGGGCCAGTGTCGTGCCGACGTCCGAGAGCGCGCTGTCGAGCGCCCGGTGCTGTCGGTACTGGGCCTGCTTGACCGCTCTGCCGAGTTCTTGCAGCTCATTACGCATGCGTCGAGTCTATGCCAAACGAAACTAGCTTATATAAACATCATTAGTTACCCTGAGGCATGCCCACCGACACAGCAGCCGTGTACGCAGACCTGCCCCTGACCCTGACCGAGGCCGGAACCGGCAGGCCGGTCCTCGTCCTGCACGGAGGCGGCGGCCCCGCCACCGTCGCCGGCCTCGCCCGGCACCTCTCCGGCCTCGCTCACACCATCACCCCGGTGCACCCCGGCTGGGACGGCACCCACCGCCCCGGGTGGCTCACCGGCATCGACGACCTCGCCCTCGCCTACCTGCACCACCTGCACGACCGCGCCCTGCGCGACGTCCTCGTCGTCGGCTCCTCCCTCGGCGGATGGACAGCCGCGGAGATGGCCGTACGCGACACCGCGGGAATCATCACCGGTCTCGTCCTGATCGGCGCCGTGGGCGTGCAGGTCGACACGGAACCGATCACGGACTTCTTCGCCCTCGACGCCCGCAGCGCCGCGGAGCACTCCTGGCACGACCCGGACCGGTACCACGTCGACCTCGCCGACGTCCCGGCCGAAGAACTCGCGCGCAGGCAGGCCAACACGGCGACCGTGCGCCTCCTCGCCGGCGACCCCTACATGCACGACCCCAAGCTGCTGCGCCGGATCGGACGCGTCCGGGTGCCCACCCTCCTGCTCTGGGGCGCGAGCGACCGCATCGTCACACCCGCCTACGGCGCCGCGTACGCCGAGGCCTTCGGCAACGGCCGACTGGAGGTCGTCCCCGAGGCCGGCCACCTCCCGCAGATCGAACAGCCCGACGCCACCTTCGCCCTGATCGACGCCCACCTCCGCCGGACGGGCACCGCTTCCCCCGACGCCGGGTAGCGGTCGCGCCCGGGGCCGGGACGTACCGGCCCGGGAGACGGCGGTCCGGGGCGGGTGGATCCGTCCTCCCGCGTCGGCCGGCGGTGCGCCGGACCGGCCGGATCCGGTGCTCCTTGATGGCCCGATGTGACAGATCCTGGTCATTGCGGCCGTGGCCGGCCGGGCGGAATGATCAGGGCATGCCCCCACCGCACCGTGTCGTGATCGTCGCCTTCCCCGGCATCGAGCTGCTGGACGTCACCGGCCCGGCCGAGGTGTTCTCCGTCGCCACCCGAGTCGCCGGAACCGACCGGCCCGGCTACCACGTGCAGATCGCAACGGCCGACGGCGGTCCGGCGGTCACCTCCAGCGGCGTCCGGCTGATGGCCGACCTGGCCCTCGACGAGGTGTCCGGCCCGATCGACACCCTGCTGGTGTCGGGGGCGGTCGAGATCGCCGACGGCGGCGTGGAACCGGTGATCGACCGTGAAGTCACCGACTGGCTGCGCCACGGGGCGTCCCGCGCCCGGCGGGTCGGCTCGGTCTGTGCGGGAGCGCACGTGCTGGCCGCCGCCGGGCTGCTCGACGGCCGGCCCGCCACCACGCACTGGCTCACCGCGGCCCGGCTGGCCGCCGACCACCCCCGGGTCCGGGTCGACCCCGACCCGATCTTCATCCGGGACGGGCAGGTGTGGACCTGCGCCGGCGTCACCTCCGGGATGGACATGACGCTGGCCATGGTCGCCGAGGACCACGGCCAGGACCTCGCGCTCGCGACCGCCCGGATGATGGTGATGTACGTCAAACGCGCCGGCGGGCAGAGCCAGTTCAGCGTGCCGCTGTCCGTCCGGAGCTGCGAGGACGACCGGATCGACGAACTGCGGATGTGGATCGCCGAACACCTCGTCGAGGACCTCTCCCTCGAAGCCCTCGCTGCCCGGACGCACCTGAGCGTGCGCCACTTCACCCGGCTGTTCCACCAGCGCACCTCCACGACACCGGCCGCCTACGTGGAGGCGGCCAGGCTGGAGGCCGCCCGGCGACTGCTGGAGGACAGTCACCGGAGCCTGCCGGAGGTCGCCGCCGCCAGCGGCCTCGGCTCCGTGGAGACGCTGCACCGCGTCTTCCGGCGGCGGCTGGGCACCACCCCGGCCGAGTACCGCCGGCGCTTCTGACCCGCCCGCCCCTGCCCCCACCGCCCCTCACCTGCCCCCGCAGCCCCCGCCCGCCCCCTTCCGCCGGCACCGGCGAAGGGCCGAGCTCCGCCGTGCCCGCACGGCGCGGCACCGCCGCACATTCCGGAGGAGAGCCATGTCCCGCACGAAGGTCGTCCCGATCCCGGTCATGGGCCGGCACGCCGTCAACGCCTACCTGCTGCTCGGCCGCAGGCCCGTCATCGTCGACGCCGGAACCCCCGGGAGCGGCCGGAAGATCCTCGACGGGGTCACCGCCCACGGCGTCGACCCCGCCGACGTCTCACTGATCGTCATCACCCACGGCCACATCGATCACTTCGGTGCCGCCGCCGAACTGCACCGGCTCACCGGCGCGCCCGTCGCCGGCCACGTCGCCGACCTCGGGCCGTACCGGTCCGGCCGGGTCCGCGAACCGTACCTGCCCACCGGTCCGATGGGCCGCCTCATGGCCCGCAACAGGAACCTCCACGTCCGGGCCGAGCCGGTCGAACCCGGCGTGCTCGTCCGCGGCGAGACGAGCCTGGAGGACTTCGGTGTCGCGGCGCGCATCATGCCCACCCCCGGCCACACCGCCGGATCGGTCTCCGTCCTCACCGACGACGGGGACCTCGTCGCCGGTGACCTGGTCGCAGCCTCCTTCATGGGCCTGATCCCCGGCAGGCCCGCCAACCCGCCCTTCCACGACGACCCCCGGCAGAACCTCGCCAGCCTCCGCCGGATGCTCGCCCTCGACCCCACCGCCCTGCACGTCGGTCACGGCACCGCGCTCGACCCGGACCGGGTGCGGCGGTGGGCGGAGAAGGAACACGACCGCCTCGCACGGCTCGACGCCGCCGGCCGCCTCACCACCCGCGGCGAGTGACGCGGCGTCCGGACGCGGCGTCCGGCCCGGACTCAGGAGGCCGGGCCCGCGGGCGGTGCGCCGGTGGTCGCGGCGTCGTACAGGGCCCGGGCGGCGGAGCCGAAGTAGGCGCTGTAGGACACCTGGGGGGTGTTGCCGCCGATGTGGTAGCCGCCGATCACCCCGATCACCGCCCAGCCGCCCGGCCACGGCACCAGCATCGGCGCCCCCGAGGTCCCGCTCACGAAGCCGTCGCAGGCGATGCGCTGGAAGGTGCCCGGGTCGGCGGGGTCGTCGCCGACCCACCGGGTGGTCCGGCCGAGGCACTCCAGCGGCTTCTGCGCGCGGCTCGGGTACCCGATCATCCGTACCGGCGCGTGGACGTACCCGGAGTCGGTGAGCAACTCGACCGCGCCGACCGCGTCCTGGATCCGCCGCCCGTCCTGGCCGGCCTCGGTCACCGCGAACCCGAAGTCGTACGCGGCCCCGGCGTGCGGGCCCCGGTCGTAGTACTCCTGCGGGACGTGGACGCCGTTGGTCCTGACCGGGAAGACGCCGAACGGCGCGAGCCCGTCGTGGTACTGCGGAACGAACCCCAGGTGCCGCTTGGGGGAGGTGCCGGAGTACCCCGAGAGGCAGTGCCCCGCGCTCAGCACCAGGTCGCGGCCGGGGCTGCGCACCACGGAGCCGCTGCAGCTCCGGCCCGTGCCCCCGGCGTCGGTCCAGAAGAAGGCCCCGACCTGGGGGATGCCGTCGAAGCTCCTGCTCGGGGGCGTGACCTCGCCGGGCAGCGGCCCGTCCGCGGTGGCCGGCGCGGCGCGTCCGGTGTCGCCGGGCAGCGCGGCCGCCATCCGGGCCGCGGTCCAGTACGCGCCGAGCTGCCGCGCGTCCGGAGCGCCCGTGTCCGGACCGCCCGCGTCCGGTGCCGCGGCGGAGGCGGTCGGGGCGGGCCCGGTGCCCAGGACCAGGGCGGCTGCGACGGCCGCGGCGTGCCTGATGACCCGTGTCCTCGTCGGCGACGAGGCGGACTTGCCCGCGGGATGCTGTGACATACCCGCAGTGTCGGGTTCGGGCGGGGTGCGGGGGCGGACACCCTTCGCGATCTTCACTCGAAAAGGTGAAGGGCGTGGGCGTGTACGGCCGACGGTCCGGCTCGTGCCGCCTCGGCGTCCGAGGAGGACGAGCACCGGCCGCCGTCGGCGGTCGCGCCGGGCCGTGCCCCGCGGATCCGGCCCGGCGGGACACCGGGATAATGATCTTGGATGTCGGCTGGTGCTGAGCGGGGGCGGGCGGGGTGCGGATCAACGTCATGGGGCCACTTCAGGTCGTACGGAGTGCGGACGGGTCGGCGTCCGGGGTCGGCGGGGCGCGGCTTCGGCTGCTCCTGGTCCGGCTGGCCCTCGACCCCGGGCGGGTGGTCACCCGGGAGCGTCTGGTGGACGACCTCTGGGGGGACACCCCGCCGGAGGAACCGGCCGGCGCCCTGCAGTCCCTGGTCTCCCGGCTCCGCCGGGCACTGGGCGACGACCGGGCGGTGATCGGCACGCACCCCGCCGGGTACCTGCTCGACCTGCCCCGCAGCAACGTGGACGCCTGGGACTTCGAGCAGCGGGTCGCGGCCGGGCGGGCGGCGCTCGCGTCGGGCGGGTTCACCGACGCGGTCGCCCTGCTGGACGGGGCACTGGAACTGTGGCGGGGAACGCCCTTCGCGGACGCCGAAGGCGCGGGGTTCGTCGCGGCGCCGACGGCCCGGCTGACGGAGCTGCGGCTGTCGACGGTGGAGGAGCGGGCCGACGCCCTCCTCGCCCTCGGCGCGCCCGGCCCGCTGCCGCGCCTGGTCGCCGAACTCACCGGGCTGTGCGTCGCGCACCCGCTGCGCGAGCGGGCCGCCGTCAGGCTGATGCGTGCACTCCACGCGGACGGGCAACAGGCGGCGGCGCTGGAGGTGTTCGAGCGCACCCGGCGGGCACTGGCCGAGCACCTGGGCGCCGACCCGTCAGCCGAACTGCGGGACGTCCACCTGCAGGTGCTGTCCGGCGGGACGCCGCCCACACCGAGGCCGACCCCCGCCACCACCGCGGACCCGGCCCGGCGTACCGCCCTGCCCACCTGGCTCACCGGCCTGGTCGGCCGCGACGAGGCGCTGACGGCGATCCGTGAACGCCTGCACCGCTCCCGCCTGGTGACGCTGACCGGGCCGGGCGGTGTCGGCAAGACCCGGCTGGCGGTCGCGGCCGCGACGGCCGCACCGCCCGCGACGGACGTCCTGCTCGCCGAACTCGCGGGCGCCGCCGGACCGGACGCGGTGGCCCGGGCCGTGCTGGCCGTGGTCCGCCGCCCGGCGGACACCGGGGTCGCGGCCGGCGGCCTGCCCGCGGGCGGTCAGGCCGGAGATCCCGTCGACCGGATCGTCCGAGCCCTGGAAGAGCGTGCGGACCGTGCGGTCCTGCTCGTCCTGGACAACTGCGAGCACCTGATCGAGGACGCGGCCCGGCTGGCCCACCGCCTGCTGGCCGCCGCGCCCCGGCTCACCGTGCTGGCCACCAGCCGCGAACCGCTCGGCGTCACCGGCGAGGTGCTCTGGCCGGTGGCGCCGCTCGCCGTGCCCGAACCCGGTGGCACCGCACAGGAGGCACTGGCGCACCCCGCCGTCGCCCTGTTCACGGAGCGGGCCGCCGCGGTCTGCCCCGGATTCTCCCTGGACGACGACACCGTCGAGCCGGTCGTCCGGATCTGCCGGGAACTGGACGGCCTGCCGCTGGCCCTCGAACTGGCGGCGGCCCGCCTGCGGGCCCTGAGCCCCGGGCAGGTCGCGGCCCGGCTGCACGACCGGCTCCGGCTGCTGGACAGCGGCTCCCGCACCGCCCCCGACCGGCACCGCACGCTGCGCGCCGTCATCGGCTGGAGCTGGGAGCTGCTCGACGAGGACGAGCGCGTCCTGCTGCGACGGCTCTCCGTGTTCGCCGGCGGGGCCGCCCTGCCCGACGCGCACCCGGTCTGCGCCGGGCACTGGCCGGGTGGCTCGGCGCCCGACCCGACGGCCGTGGAGGACCTGCTGGCGTCCCTGGCCGACAAGTCCCTGGTCGCGGTCGTCGGCCGGGAGACCGGCGCGGTGCGGTACCGGCTGCTGGAGACGGTCCGCGCGTACGCCGCCGAACGGCTCGTCGAAGCCGGCGAGGCCGACGCGACCGCGGCGGCCCACCTGCGCCGGTTCGTCGAGCTCGCCGAGACCGCCGAACCCCGGCTGCGGACGGACGGCCAGATCGGCTGGCTGGCGCGCCTCGACGCGGAACAGGGGAACCTGGACGCCGCGCTGCGCCGGGCGGTCGTCGTCGGCCCACCGGAGCACGCGCTGAGGCTGACGGCCGCCCGGGCCTGGCCCTGGCTGATGCGCGGTCAGAGCCGGGAAGCCGGCGAGTGGACGGCGGCCGTCCTCGCGGCCCACGGCCGCACCCCGCCGCCCGGTCTGGAGCAGGTGCACGCCCTGTGCGTGATCCTGCTGCAGCTCACCGCCCCGCTCCGGGAACCCGGCGACGCCGTGGTCCCGCCGGAGGCGACGGGTACGGCGCTGATCACCGCCCAGCAGGCCGATCACCCGGTCGCCCTGGCCGCCGCGCTGCTGCTCGCCATGGCGGGCCCGCCGGACGCGGTCGGCACGACGGCGCAGCGGTACGGCGAGCACCCCGACCGGTGGACGCGGGCAGCCGCCCACCTGGTGGCCGGCCGGATCGAGCTGGGCGAGGGCCGGATCGGACCCGCCGAGCACCGCCTGCGGACCGCAGTGGACGGCTTCCGGGCCGTGGGCGACCGCTGGGGGCTGGCCATGGCGCTGGTCACGCTGGCCGCGCTGCTGTCCGTCACCGGCGCGGCCGACGAGGCGCTCGCCGCCCTGACGGAGGCCGGTGAACGGGACGCCGAGACGGGCGGCCGCGGCGAGGCGCCGCTGGCACTGCTGCTGTCGGGCCGGCTGCGGACGCGCCGCGGCGAACCGGCTGCGGCCCGGTCCGACCTGGAGCGCGCGCTGGCCGCCGCCGACCGCGCCCGGGACCCCCACCTGCAGGCCGCCGTCCACTACGCGCTCGGTGAACTCGACCGGCGCGTCGGCGACTTGGACGCGGCCCTGCGTGGCCAGCAGGAGGCGCTGCGGCGGCTGGAACGGCTGCCCGCGACCGGCCCCGGCGCCCCGGCGCGGCTGCACCTGCTCGCCCTGCTGCACAGCGGCCTGGCCCGGATCCGGCAGCGGCGCGGCACACCGGACGCGGCCGGCCCGCTGCACCGCCGCGCCCTGGAGCTCGCGGCGGACAGCGGCGACCGGCCGGTGCGGGCGGACGTGCTGGAGGGGTTCGCGGAGCACTGCCTCGCGCTCGGCGAGGCGGCCCGCGGTGCGGCGGCGCTGGGCGCCGCGTACGGCCTCCGCGGGGCTCACGACGCGGGAGATCCGGAGCTGCGGGCCGTCCTGGACGGCTGCGCCGAGATGCTCGGGGAGCCCGGCTTCCGGGCCGCCTGGGAGCGTGGCCGGGCGTTGTCGAGGCCGGAATCGGCGATCCTGGGAGCAATCTGACGATCCGTCAGGAGTGGGCCTGCGCCTGCCGCGCCCCCCCCGGGGGCGGGGGGGCGGCGGGGGGGCCGCGCGCACCCCCCCCACCCGCCCGGGGGGGGGGGGGCCGCCCCGACCCGGG
>NZ_JBHWBZ010000033.1:13157-89328 GCF_042735475.1 Kitasatospora sp. NPDC059577
GCGGGGGGGGCGGGGTTTGCGCGGGGCCTTACGGGTCTTCGGTGCGCAAATTAGCACCTCCCGCCGGGGGGGCGCGCGCGCCGCCCCCCCCCCGGGGGGGGGGGCCCGCGGCAGGGCGGACGCGCGATCAGCCGCCGAACGGCCGGTGGTCGGGTGCGCAGACCGTACCGGGGGCGGGCAGGACACCGTCGATCAGGTAGCGGGCCTCGTGCCGGGCGGCACAGTCACTGGGGTTGGCCAGCACGGTGTGGCCGTAGCCGTCGACGGTCAGCAGCTGCGCGCGGGCGAGCGAACGGGCCATCGCGCGGGACCCTTCGTAGGGCATGGCCGGGTCGCCGGTGTTGGCGACGACCAGGATCGGTCGCGCGGTCGGGTGGTTCCAGGGGCCGTCGTACCGGTCGCGGTCACGGGCCGGCCAGTCGGCGCAGCGCTCGTCCGCCCAGGCGAAGTACGGGCCGACCTCGCCGGAGCGGGCCCGCGCGGACGCCGCCAGGGCCGGGTAGTCGGCCCGGGCCGGCGGATCGGCACTGTCCGAGCACGCCACCGCGAGCGCCTGGTCCGGCGACCGGTGGAGGACGGGCGGCAGCGGCGCGGACGGTGCGGCGGGCGCCTCGGTCGCGGCCCACAGCGTCTGGAGCGTCGCGCCGAGCCCGGTCCAGCCGGTGCCGAGGAAGCCCGGGACGGGATTCGCGGCGTACAGCGAGAGGATCGTCGCCTCCACGGCCGCGCCGGCGGTGAAGGTCGCGCCACCGACCGCGACCGGCCGCACACGCAGCCGGCGGAGCAACTCGTCGTACCTGGCTCGGGTGGCGGCAGCCGTCCCGGCGGAGAACGCGCAGGCCCCGGAGCCGACCTGGGCGCACTGGTCGAGGAAGGCGTCGAGGACGCGGCCGGCGGCCAGGTCACTGCCGTTGCGCAGCAGGGCGCCCGTGGTGGCGGCTTGCCCGCCGTGGCCGGTCGACCAGGCCACCGGGTCCGGGGCGCTGTCGAGGATCACGGCGCGGACCCGGTCGGGGAACAGGCCGGCGTAGGCGGCGCCGAGGTAGCTGCCGTACGAGGTGCCCAGGTAGGTGAGGCGACGGTCGCCGACCGCGCGGCGGAGCAGGTCCATGTCCCGGGCGACGTTCGCCGTGGAGACGTGCGGCAGCAGGTCCGGGTTGCGGGCCGCGCACTGCCGGGCGAGGCGCTGGTACGCGGTGACCCAGGCCGACTGCTGGTCCGCATCCTCGGGGTAGCCGGCGGCGGTGCCGGCCAGCAGGGCCTGCTCGTCCGCCGGGTCGTCGAAGCACCGGACGGGAGCGCTGCCGCCGGTGCCGCGCGGGTCGAAGCTGACGATGTCGAAGCGCTTGCGCACCTCCTCGGGGAACCGGTCGAGCATCACGGGCAGGGCCGCGGTGCCGGGCACGGCCGGGCCGCCGGGGTTGTAGAACAGCGAGCCGATCCGGTGCGCCGGGTCGTCCGCCGGGTGGCGGATGACGGAGAGGTCGATCCCGGCGCCGCGCGGGTCGTCGTGGTCGAGCGGCACCCGGGCGGTCGCGCACTCGAAGCCGTCCCCGCACGTGGCCCACGCGAGCCGCGGTACCGGGGCGGTGTCGGGCGCGGCGACGGCGGTCGCCGGACACACGGCGGCCAGCAGCGCGGCCGCGGCGGCGCCCGCGCCGAGCCTCCACGAGGCCGCGCGTCGGGTGGCGGTGCGGGACGCCCCGGGGCGGCGCGGACCGGGGGCGGAGCCGGTGGGAGGGGAGGTGCGAGTCACGCGAGAGCCCTTTCGTCAACGGGCCGGGCGGTCGTCCGCGCTCCTCGGTCGCGGCGCACCCCCGGCTCGTCCGACGGTTCCGCACCCCGCTGGCAATGCGCTGGCAGACCGCTGGCACCCCCGGGCAGACCCCGGGCAGACCCCTGGCAGACGACTGGCAGACCCCGGGCGGCGGGTCTGACGCCGTCCGGAAACGCGCCGGCAGCGCCCGTCGAACCGGGAGGTGTGGCGGCGGATCTGCCCGGCGCGGGGTCCGGTTCTCATCCCTGGCCGTTCGATCCACCGCGGTGTAACGTTTTGATCAAGCAGTCGTGGTTCCGAAGTTCTCGCCCGCGGTTACGTGCCGTGGGCGTTCTTGCTGTTCAGCGCGTCTCCGGACCAAGGCGATCACCTCCGGGCCCGCACCAGTGGAGCCCGATCAGTGCCCACGAAGGAGAAGCGCATGGCTACCGGCACGGTGAAGTGGTTCAACGCCGAGAAGGGCTTCGGCTTCATCGAGCAGGACGGCGGCGGGCCCGACGTCTTCGCTCACTACTCGAACATCGACGCCCAGGGCTTCCGTGAACTCCAGGAAGGCCAGAAGGTGGCCTTCGACGTCGTGCAGGGCCAGAGAGGCCTGCAGGCGGAGCACATCCGCCCTGCCTGACCCCGCGCACACGAACGGGCGCCCCGCACACACCCGTGCGCGGGGCGCCCGTCCGTCTCCACCGGCACGGAGGCCGCGTACCGCTTCCTCCGCGGCTCCCGGGTGCAGGGCGGTCAGCTCCACGTTCCGGACCTGACGGACCTGACGGACCTGACGGACCTGACGGGTCCGACGTGCCGGGTCCCGCTACGACGGCCGGCCGGCCGCCTCGGGACCGGCCGGCCTGGTGAGGAAGTGCTGCCGCACCCGGTCGGTGACGACCCGCCGCAGTGTCGGCTGCACCACCTCCGAGGTCGGGAGCGCATCCCACCTCGTGTACGGCCACCACCGATCGTGCGCAGCCAGCAGCATCCGTTCGCCGCCGGCGAGGTCACCCTCGACGGCGTACCAGCCGGCGAGCCACAGGCAGAGGTAGTACTGCTCCGGGAGTTCGCCGAGCGACCCGACCAGCGCGCGGCCGCGGGCGAAGTCGTTGGTTTGGGCGATCGCCTCCCAGGCGACCCGCTTCTCCCGCGGCTCCAGCGCCGCGAAGTCGCGGTCCAGCAGCCACTCGCCGATCACGCCCTCCCGGGGGACGAGCGGCCCGCCCCAGTCGTAGTGGCACGGCAGCAACTCCTCGACCGGCCGGTGATCGAGCTGCTCGGCCAGCCAGAGCAGCCGGTCCCGCAGGATCCGGCCTTCCGGGACGCGGTCGGCCGCGGCGCGCAGCCGGGGCTGTGCGGGCACGTCCGCGTACAGCTGGGCGACCAGGAACGCCTCGTCGAACGGCATGTCCTGGTCGCACAGGGCGCCGCCGCCCGGGCCTTGACGTCCGATCAGCAGCTCCGCCAGCTCGCCGGCCTCCGCGAAGCGGTCCTCCCAGCAGAGGATCTGGACGGCCGCCGCTCCGGCCTTCCACGCCGGGTCGGGTCGCGCGGCGGGATCGGTGGCCGACGCGAGCAGTTCGGGGAGCAGCTCCCGGTGTCCGCCGTGCCGCGCTCGGGAGATCAGACGTTCCGCAGATGTCACCGCACCACCCAAGCACAGTCGGCTCCGGCCACCTGAAGCGCGTCCTCGGTGGCCGGCGTCCGAACCCGGCGGTCCTGCTCCGCGGGGGGTGCCGAGGCCGGGGGTCCGTCCGGTCGGACGGGCCCCCGGACACCGGGATCAGCGCAGGACGCCGAGGTCCTTCGGGGTGGTGACGCCGTCGAAGGTCAGCAGGTGCCGGTCGGCGGGGACGGCGTACAGGTCGGGCTGTCCGTCGCCGTTGCCGTCACCCGGGGCGCCCGGGGCGAACCGGGGTCGGCACTCCGGTGACGGCCACTTCGGCGCTCCGAGCGGGGACCCCGAAGTCCGGCGGGACGGCATCGGTGCCTGATGAGAGGATCACCGGGGCGGTCTCCGGCCGCCCCCGTACGGCGCCGGGTGGCCCGGGCGGAGGACGATCGGTACACGGGAGCAGGGCACATCGTGCGGGGGCGCAACACGGAGCGGGACCGGATCGGGCGACTGCTGGCGGACGCCCGGCAGGGGACCGGCGGCGCGCTGCTGCTCCACGGCGAGGCCGGGATCGGCAAGACCGCCCTGCTCGACTGGGCCACCGGGCAGGCCGACGGCGCGCGCGTGCTGAGCGTCGAGGGCATCGAGTCGGAGATGGAGCTGGCCTACGGCGGGCTGCACCAGTTGTTCCTGCCCGTGCTGGACCTCGTCGACGCGCTGCCGGGGCCGCAGGCGGCCGCCCTGCGGGCGGTCTTCGGGCTGACGGCCGACGGCGTCCGCGACGGCTTCACCGTCGGCCTCGCCGTCCTCACGCTGCTGTCGGAGGCCGCCGCCGACGGCCCGCTGCTCTGCCTGGTCGACGACGCCCAGTGGGTCGACCAGCCCTCGGTGGACATGCTGACCTTCGCCGCCCGCCGACTTCGGGCGGAAGGCGTCGTGATGCTGTTCGCGGTCCGCGACGGCGCGCCGGGCGCGACCGTGAAGGGACTCCCCGGGCTGCTCGTCGAGGGACTGGAACGCACCGCCGCCGCCGAGCTGCTTCCGGGTCTTCCTCCGTACGTCGTGGACCGGGTGATCGAGGAGGCCGGCGGCAACCCGTTGGCCCTGATCGAGCTGTCGGCCTCGCTCACCCCGGCCCAACGGGCCGGTCGGATCGGCCCGTTGGCGCTGCCGGAGGCGGCCACCGGGAGGCCGAGCCGCATCCAGGACGGGTTCCTGGAGCAGATCCGGCGGCTGCCGGAGGCCACCCGACAGGTGCTGCTGGTCGCCGCCGCCGACGACACCGGCAGTCTCGCCGTGGTGCTGCGGGCCGCCCGGGAGCCGGGCACGGCCCTGGACCATCTCGAACCCGCCGAACGGGCCGGGCTGGTGGTCCTGTCCGGGGAACTGCTGCGCTTCCGGCATCCGCTGGTGCGCTACGCCGCCTACCGGAGCGCCCCGCTCGCCCGGCGGATCGCCGCGCACCGGGCGCTCGCCGAGGCCCTGGGGGCGGTCGGCCAGGCCCACCGGCGGGCCTGGCACCTGGCCGCCGCGTCGACGGGACCGGACGAGCAGGTCGCCGAGGAACTGGAGCGGGTCGCCGAGTGGGCCGGGAACCGGCAGGCGATGGCGTCCGCGTCCGCCGCGTACGAACGCGCGGCGCAGCTCACCGCGGATCCGGACCGGCGGGCGCGCCGCCTGGTCCAGGCGGCCCGGAAGGCCGCCGACGCCGGCCAGGACGAGCGGTGCGGTGCGCTGGCCGACCAGGTGCGGCTGCCGCTGGCGGACCCGGGTGTGGCGGCGGACTTCGCGCGCGCCCGGGCGGCGGTCGAGCTGGGCTACCGCAGCCCGGACCGGGCCGCCCGGATCCTGCTCGACAGCGCCGACCCGACCGGTGTCGACCTGACCCGCGTCGACCCGACCCGCGTCGACCTGACCGGTGTTGACCCGACCCGCGTCGACCTGACCGGTGTCGACCCGACCCGCGTCGACCTGACCGGTGTCGACCCGACCTGCGTCGACCCGACCCGCGTCGACCTGACCCGCGTCGACCGCCCGGACACGACGGCCTCACTGCTGACCGACGCGGTCCACGCGGCCTGGTCCGGCGGGAACGCCGCGCTGATCGAGGAGGTCGCCTCCCGCGCCCCCGACCTGCCCGTACTGGCCGTGCCCGCCCGGCTGTTCGGCGGTGAGGTGCCCGGCGCGCTCGACGCGCTGCGGCAGCTCGTGGAGCGCAGCCGGGACGCCGGCACCGGCGTGATGGACCGGCTGATGACCGGGATCTACTGTCAGCTGACGGGGGATCACCAGGCCGCGCGGCAGGCCGCTGCCGGAGCGGTCGCCCACTGCCGGGAGCAGGGCATCAGCGGTTGGCTGCCCACCACGCTGGACCTGCTGGTCAGGGCGGAGCTGGCGCTCGGCCACCACGACGAGGCGACGGCCCGGGGCACCGAGGCGCTCGGGCTGGCCGAGTACTACGACCTCGCCCACCGGGCCGCCCACCTGCGCGCCGTCCTGGCGATGGCGGCGGCCCTCCGGGGCGAGGAGGAGCAGGTCCGTGCGCTGACCGACGAGGCCCTGGCCTACGCCCGGCCGCGTGGCGTGGGCCGGGCCACGGCGGACGCCCGGTGGGCGCTGGGCCTGCTCGAACTCGGCCTGGGCCGGGCGGAAGCGGCCCTGGAGGAGTTGGAGGCGGCCCGGCGCGAGGTGGCCCATCCGCTGCTCTCGCTGCCCCTGCTGCCGGACCTGGTGGAGGCGGCCGTCCGGGCGGGCCGCCCGGAGCGGGCGGCGGACGCCGCCCGGCAGCTCGACGCGTGGGCCACCGCGCTGGGACGGCCCGCGCTCGCCGCCCTGGCCGCCCGGTGCCGGGCGCTGACCGGCCCCGACGGCGCGGCCGAGGAGCACTTCACCACGGCACTGGCCCTGCACGAGGGCGGCAGTGCGTTCGACCGGGCCCGCACCGCGCTGCTGTACGGGGAGTGGCTGCGTCGCCTGCGCCGCCGGATCGACGCCCGGGACCGGCTGCGCGCCGCCCGGGAGGACTTCGAACGGCTCGGTGCCCGGCCCTGGGCGGACCGGGCCAGGGCGGAGCTGGGCGCCGCCGGGGGAGAGACCGCGCTGACCACCCGCCAGGACGGGCCGATCAGCCTGCTCAGCCCGCAGGAGCGCGAGGTGGTCCGGCTGGCCGCGACCGGGGCGAGCAACCGGGAGATCGCCGCGCAGCTGTTCCTCAGCCCCCGCACGGTCGGGCACCACCTGTACCGGGCCTTCCCCAAGCTGGGCATCGGCTCCCGCACCGAACTGGCCGGCCTGCTGGCCTCGTGAGGCGGGCCGGGCCCGGCGCCGGGCCGGGGTTCAGGAGGCGGGGGCCGACTCCGGCGCCGACCAGACCAGCCGGGTCTGGGCGATCCGGTAGCCGGCCCGGGCGAAGGCGGCCGCCATCGGCGCGTTGTCGGTGTCCGTGGTGGCCGTGATCAGCTCCGCCCCCGCCTGCGCCTGCACCCGGGTGATCTCGGCCAGCACCTCGTCGACGTACCCCTGACCGCGCAGCTCGGGGACCACCCCGAGGTAGCCGACGTTGCGGTTGTACGGCGTCGCCGACGGGAGGGCCAGCCCGGCGACCTCGCCGTCGAGGGTGCGGGCCAGCCGCCACCACGAGCGCTCCCCGGGGCAGCCGAGGTAGAAGTCCATCTCCTCCCGGGCCGTGGCCTCGGCGCCCATCAGCGCGAGGGTGCGGCGGGTCTCGCCGTCCAGGCTGCCGACCGCGATCCGGCGGAAGACGTCGAGGAACTCCTCGTCCGTGCCCTCGGTGAAGACCAGCCGTCCGCCGGCGGTGGGCAGCCCGGCCTCCGGGGTCCACTCCAGGCGCAGCCGTTCCACCACGTCGGTGAGCCCGGCGGCCAGCGCGGCGTCGCGGCGCCAGTCGGTGGCCGCGACCACGGCCGGGTCCTCGCGCCGGCCCGGAGGCAGCGTCAGGTTGTAGAGCGGGGGCTTGGCCGCGCCCTGCTCGGCGAAGGCCCGCAGGCCGGCGCGGATCAGCCCGGCCCCGACCGCCGCCCGGTCGGCGACCGAGGGATCGACGTACAGGCAGTCCAGCGCGACGGGGTGCTCGCTGCTCGCCTGCCCCCACCACAGGGCGCGGGCCACCACCCGGCCGTCCTGCTCGGCGATCCAGGTCCACTCCGGGCGGTACATGCCCTCCCCGAGCTCCTCCAGGTAGCGGTCGGCGTCGATCCATCCGACGGGCTCGTCCACCGTCACGGCGGTGACCCGGTCGAGGTCGGCTTCGGTGGTGGGGCGGAACAGCATCCGGGTCTCCTCGGTGTACGTGGTGACGGTGGCGCCGGTGTCGAAGACCCGGGAGTCGGTCAGGGTGAACCCGGTGGGGAGGAAGGGGGCCCGGGACAAGTCGAACCGGCCGTCGGGGCAGGCGATGTAGCCGTCGAGCGTGGTGTCGACGTAGGAGGTGAGCCGGCGCAAGGTCCTGCTTTCGTTCTGCTGCGGGGTGACGTCACCGACGCTACGGCGACGGCCGTCCGGCGGGCATCGGTCACCCCGACGTAATGTGACCGGTCACCGGCCCGCCGGTCACCGGTCATGGGGCGCCCACCGGCGGCCCCGCCGCCCTGCTCCGCGCCCCGGCGGCCTGACGCCCCCGGCCCGGCGGTCGGACGGTCGGACGGGCGGTCGGGCCCGACGCCTACCGCACCAGCGGAAGCGCGATCGCGAGCGCGACCCCGGCTCCGAGCACCGCGCACAGGACCGCGAGGCCGATGCCGACCCGCCGGACCCCGGCGAGGTCACGGCGGACGGCCTGCCGCAGGTCGGTCGGCATCGGCCGGGTGTGGAGCTGGGCGCGAGTCCGCCGGAGCAGGAAGCGCAGCACCTTCTGCGAGAACCCGGCGGGCCGGTGGTCGGCGTCGAGTGCGGCCCGCAGGGCGGGCCTGACCCGGTGCAGGACGCGCTGGGTGGAGCCCTGGCGCTCGGTCACCGGGGGCTCGCTCAGCACCAGCCGGAGGGCGGACTCGGTGGTCTTCCTCAGTGCGTGCGTGCCCTCCTCGGTCCTGATGAAGTCGTCCAGGAGGACGGAGTCCTCCCCCTTGAGCTGGTCGAGGTTGGCTTCCATCTGCTCGCCGTCGATCTCCCCGGCGAGGATGGCGGTGTGGAGGTCCTTCTCCCACCGCCGGCGCTCGGACGAGGAGTGCTCGATCAGGACGCGCAGGAGGTGGTGCGCCGCGTCGAGGCGTCCCCAGGTGAAGTCGGAGGCCCGCCAGGCCTCGTTGACGAAGGCGCCGAAGTGGTTGAGCCGCAGCCCGTACAGCTTGCGCGCGCCGATGTCGGCGTACTGGTCCTTCCAGAAGAGCGGACCGAGGTCGTCCGGGCCGAGCCGCAGGAACCTGAACCGTGGGGTGAGCGGCTCGACGACCCGGGAGACGGGGGCGAAGGCGTCGGTGAGCACCTCGACGGCCAGGCAGCAGGAGACCAGCTCCTCCGGCGTGTCCCAGCGGGTGTCGCCCATCAGCCGCAGGGCCTCGTGGTACGCGCGGGCGGCGGTCCGCACGGCCGCGCCGAGCGTCTCCGGGAGCTTCATCTCCTCGAAGACCCTGCAGACCTCGTCGGCGACGCCGACGTCGGAGTCCTGGGCGTGCGCGAGCTCGCAGAGGTCGGCCCGGACGGCATCCATCACGGCGAGGGTGATGCGCAGCTGCTCGCTGATCTCGCCCACCGTGGGGCGGAACCGGTCCTGCCGCTGCGGGCAGGCACGGACCCGGTCGTGCAGGGCGACCATCAGCAGCCGGATGACCCGCTCGGCCGGGCTGATCCCCCACCGCCAGTGGTCGTGGAAGGGCGTGGCGACGGCGTCCACGGGTTCGGCGCGGGCGGGCGGGAGCCAGCTGACGCACTGGTCCAGGACGCGTTCGGGGTTGGCCTGGGGCAGTGAGACCAGCGAGGTGGCACGCTGGGAGCTCGCCATCATCTGCCGGGCGTCCCAGATCACGGCTGCGGCCCGGCCGCGGCGGTACTCGTCGATGAGCGCGGAGGCGTGGTACAGCAGCTGATCGGCGAGTTCCCCGGCGCCCTGGCCGCTCAGGCGCTCGAACAGCCGGTCCTGGACGTCACCGACGCTGGTCCTCAGGCGGTTGGAGAGGTCCTCGGCGCTGGAACGGAGGTTGCTCTCGCGGGGGTAGGCCATCGCGTTCGTCGCGGCCTCGGTCCACAGGATGTCGTGACACGCCGTCTGGCCGATCTTCTCCTGCGGAACCAGTCCGGAGGAGGGGGCGACGTAGACCAGGATGCGCTCCACCTGACCGTCCATGCGGCGGGAACCGATGGCGTCCAGCACGGGCCGGAACGGCTCGTTGGTCAGCACCCCGCCGTCCATGACGCAACTGGTCGGGATGCCCTTGGGCTGCTCGCGGTACTCGCGCATCGGGAACTCGTGGACGGGGGCGAAGGCGACCGGGAACCCGGCGGTGGCGCGGGCGGCCTGCACCAGGGCGGAGTTCCGCTCGCCGATGTCGCCGGCGAAGTCCGTGCGCGGGCGCCTCTCGATCCGCCAGGCGCGGTCGGGCCCGCGCCGGTAGGTCAGCCACTGCGGGTCGTGCTGGAAGCGGTAGATCCGGCGGTGGTCCCGGACGTCGAACTCGCCGCCGTAGCCGTCGGCGTAGGTTTGCGGCCGGCCGTCCAGCGCGGTCGCGGTGAGGAAGAGCGTGACCGGCTCGGCCTGCCCGGAGTCCTGACCCATGTCCCGGACCACCTTGGCCAGGGTCTCCTCGATCACCTCGCCGCGCATCAGACTGCCGGAGGCGTCGGTGGCCAGCAGCCGGTCCAGCTCGGCCGCCTCGCGCCAGGTCTTGCGGAGGTCGGCCTGCCCGGCGCCGCGGCCGATCGAGGCGGCCAGCAGCATGCCGTTCAGCCCGCCGGCCGAGGTGCCGGCGATGACGTCGATCAGGACGCGCTTGCCCTTCTCCGCGGTGAGCCGCTGCCAGAGGAGGAACGACGACCGGTCCTTGAGGTCGACGGACTCCACGGGGTCGCCGCGGGAGGCCCGCCGCAGCAGGTCGAGCTCATGGGTCACACCGCCCATCCAGACGGCGAGGCTGACCCCGCCGTTGAGGACCAGGGCGAGGCGAACCTCTTCCGCGGTGCCGACCGTGTCGCTGCGCGTGTCTGCCATGGCGGACAGAATAGGGACCATCTGTCAACGAACTACCCGGCTGGCGCGTCGAACCGACCCCATCGGGTCACCGGACTGCTCCGATCGCCGCAGGTGGCGATCGGGACGATAGGCCGGACGGGACTCCGCAGCTGCCACCCCACCACCCGAGCACAGTCGGCTCCGGCCACCCGAAGCGCGCCCCCGGTGGGCGGCGCCCGACACCCCGGGCCCTCCGGTCGTCCACAGGGGCCGGACCGTCCGGAGATCGCTCCCCCGGCCGGGGGAGGCGGATCGTCCCGGCCGTCGATGCCGCACAGTGGCGGTCGGTGCGAGCTTCGAGGCATGACTGGTGATGGACGGACGTTGACGTGGTGGCAGGCATGGCCGCGGTGGGCCGGCCGGGCGACGGTGCTGTGGGCAACGGTGTACGGCGCCTTCGGCCTTGCGTGCACCCTGAGCGGGACTCCGCTGCTGCACTACGGAGTCATCCGGGGAGCCGCAGCCCTCGACGCGGTCTTCGTGGCGGTGGCCGTACTGGCGGCCCTGGTCTGCGGGGCGGTGGTGCGCCACGGGCTGCGGCCGGCCCTGCGGGTGCTGCTGTGGGTGCTCTGCGGGCTGACCGGGATCGCCGCGTTCGGTCTGCTGATGAACGTGATCACGCTGATGACCGGCGAAGGAGTGGACAGCCCGGCAGCCGCGGCGAACCAGGCGCTGACGGCCGTCGGCGCACTCCTGCTGGCGGCGACCGCCCGGGCCGACCACCGCCCGACCGGCGGCGCCCTCGTGCCCGCACCCTCCCCCGCACCTCGGCCGGTCCAACTCGCCGCCGTCGCCGGCACCGTGGCCTTCCTCCCGTACGCCGGGATGAAACTGGTGTGGGCCACGGGCGGCACCTTCGCCGGGATCAGCAGCGAGGAGAACATCGCGGTCTCCGAACGCAACGGGGCCTCGGGGATCTGGCTCACCCTCGAATCCCGGGGCCTGGACGTCACCGTGCTGCTGGCCGCACTCGGCGTCTTCCTGCTGTGGGGACTGGTCCGCCCATGGGGTCAGGTCTTCCCGCGCTGGACGCTCCTCCTGCACCGCCGACGTGTTCCCCGCTGGCTCCCACTGACCCCGGCCCTGATCGGCGCCGCCACCCTCACCCCGTACGGACTGCTCGGGCTCGGCTACTGCACCCTCGCCGCGACCGGCGTGGTGACGATGCGGCAAGGCGACGCCCCTTCCCCGGAGGACGCGCTGCAGATGGGCTGGATCGGCATGATCGCGTTCGCCGCGTACGGAGTCGCGCTGACCATCGCCGCCCGCTCGTACTGGCACCGGACGCGTCCGGTGGCCCAGGAACCCGCACACCCGGTGACATCAGCGGCCGGCCGGTCCCCGGCTGCCGGTTCCTGACGTCCCGGCGTCATGAGCACGACGATCAGCGGCCCCGGCGGTAGCGGCTTCCGGCAGGACCTCCAGGAGATCAACAGGCTTGGGTGGCGGGATTGCTGTGGTTCCGGGCCCCTGCCGAAAACGGCAATTCTGTGGTGTCCTGGAGATAGCCGAACATGAATGTGGAGAATCAGGGCTCCACGTGCTACGCGAACCGGCTCGGACGCGCAGTTACGGTGACTCCACGAAGTCAGAACCCTGGACCGGCCTGAATTTACCTACTGTGCGTGATGGTGGAGGCGTCGGCGGAACACCGAGGAATTGTGATCATGCATCCGAAGAAGAGTGGAAGAACCTACCTGATGTTGACAGCGGCAGCCGCCATTGCGACTGTCACCATCCCTGCCGGGTCGGCATCGGCGCAATCCGCCCCGGCGCCGCCCTCAAACCTCAGGGTCACTCCGACGGCGAACAATACCTTTCTTCTCACATGGCAAGACAACTCGAACAATGAATCCGGCTTCGAGATCACCGACGGCATCTCGTTCCGCCTGGCCGGCGCGAATGCGACAGCAGACAACTGGCACGTCACTCCGAACACGTACAAGTGCTTCCGGGTTCGCGCGTACAACGCTGCCGGCGCTTCGGCGTGGTACCCGAGTGCCGCACCGTATTACGTGTGCGGAACAACACCTGCCTAGCGCCTCGCGCTCCGGTCGGCGGGCCACGCTGACCGGGTGTTCGGGCGCGGGTGTGGTCGACCGTGCCGTGTACGTGGCCGCTCCTTGCCGTGATCGCAGAGCCGTGAGCACCTGCTGGTGCGGGCGTCAGCGGTATGCCGGTGACGGCGAGCCGAGGTCCCGGTGTCCCGTCAGAACGAAGTCGAGCCACCGCTCGTACCAGGAAATGGAGTTGGAGTCGGAGGGGAAGTGAGGGGAGGCGCCGCGCAGGCGCCGTCGTGACGACCGCCGACAAGCGGAAGGTGTCCTCACGACGCCGCCGGCCCCTGCCCGCGACGGAGCGAGTTCACACCTGCTCAGGGCATCCCGGTCGGATGCCCGTCGGCGCACCGGCTCGGCGGTCGCCGGCCGAACAATCGGCTTGCGGCGGGCGATGGCATTCGGACATGATCCTCCCCATGCGCGACCTCAACAGGAAGGGCGGCCACCGCCCGAGCAGGTGAGCCCCATCCGCCGCCGACGACCGGCGGCCGGCTCCCTCGCCACCACTCACCGGGCACCCGTAGCCGGCTCCGCCGCCACGGCCCGGCCGCCGCCCCTGTTCCGCGCGCCCTGCCACGGACAGCACCACGGTCGCGGCCGCGTGCACCACCGCGACCCGCGTGCGTGACCGTGCACGCGCCGGCGCCGCCGCCGGTCGCACCGGTGCCACGCACCCCGCCCCCGCACCCCGCACGCCCGTGGCCTGTGCCGGTCACCGCCCGCTGCCTCTGATCCCCGACGACGACACCGACCCACCCTGACAACCCGCCCCGGAGGAAACCCTGTGACGACGACCTCGCTCGACACCGCCTGGAGCCTCGTGGAGTCCGGTGACCCGGGCGCCGCGATGCGCGAACTGCGCTCGGTCGCACGCGACTTGCCGGCTGCCCAGGTGGCCCCGCTGGTCGAGCGGCTGGCCGCCGACGGCGGCTTCGACGACCTCGTCGAGGCCGCCCGCGCCCTGGCCGCCAAGCCCGCCCACCCCGGCGCGCTCTACCAGTACGGCTACGCCTGCGTCGGGCGCGGCGCCGCCTTCCTCGCCGTCCCCGCCCTCACCGAGGCGCTGCGCGCGGCCGACGCACCGCCACGCGGCCTGCTCGCCAAGGTCCGCGGCCGCACCGACCAGCGGCTCCCGATCATCGCCGAACTCGCCATCGCCCTTGAGGACGAGGAGCGCCACGCCGAAGCCGCCGGCCTGCTGCGCGACCACGACGCGCTGCTCCGCGACTGGCCCGAGCGCTACCTGCTCGCCTACAACACCCTGATGGCCGGCGACGCCACCGCGGCCCGCACCGCCTTCGACCGCCTGCCGGCCGAAGCCGGCCAGTGGCAACCGGCCGCCGACCGGCTGCGCCGCTCCCTCGACCGCGCCGCGTCCGTCGCCGCCACCGCGCAGCCCGGCGACCCCGACCCGCTCCACCACCAGGCCCTGCGCGCCTGGCACTTCACCCTCACCGGCGGCCTGCTCACCAGCCTGTCCCCGTACGGCTGGGACGCGGGCATGACCGGCCGCTACGCCTTCCTCCAGGACAGCTACGCGCTCTGCCGGCAAGGCCTGGAACGGCTGCGGCTGATCCTGGAGGCGACCGGGACACGCCCGCAGTCGGTCTCCCTGCTGCCCGGCCGCGCGGACCGCGCGCTCGGCCTGGCCGCCGCAGACCTGTTCCGCCTGCCCGCCCAGCCCTACCGCCCGGGCACGGCGAACACCGTGGTGGTGGCCTACGACCTGAGCGAGGCGGACGGCGACCTGCTCTCCCTCCTGAACGAACGCGCACCGGGCGAGGTGCTGTACGAGCACGCGACCTGCTGGACCGAGACGCCCGGCGTCACCGCCGACGTCTGCGGCGTGCTCGGCCAGACCGTCCTCGCGCCCTGGGAGCCGCTCGGCGGCGAGCCGGACGAGCGGACCGCCGAGGAACTGGCGGCCGACATCCGCACCGCCGACCCGACCCCGGACCCCGGCGACGGCGAGACCCCGGCCGACCCCGACGAGGCCCTGGCCGCCTTCGCCCGCGCGGTCGCCCCCCGCTGGCTGACCGGCCCCCGCGACCGCTGCCGCTCCGCCGGCCCGGTGCGCAGCTCCCGCTTCGCCTGAGCGACGGGAGGTCAGGCCTGGCAGCGGACGAGTGTCAGCCGGAGGCCTGGTGACTGCCCTGATGTGACCGGGGCCGCCGCAGCCGAGCGGCGGCCCCGATCTGCCGGGCGGTGGTGCTGTGGGAGAGGCCGGGGGCGTGTCGGTCCGGCAGCCGTCCAGGACGAAGCCGCCCGCGACGCCGGGCCGATGGGGAGCCGTGGACGAATTTCTTGCGGGCCCGCTCGTCCGTTCCGGAGGTCGTCCGGCGCGCGTCAGTTCCACGGCTCCCGGTAGGGGTTCTCGCCCAGCAGCTTCGCCGCGGCCACACAGAGGTCCTCGCCGTAGAGCTGGTTGCCGCCCCCTTCGGAGCCCCACAGGTCGGACGCGGCCTGGGCCACCGCGCGCCAGGAGTAGTCCTCATCGCATCGCCACGTGCGGATCTGATCAGCCATCTCCGGCGTGATCGTCGCCGGATCCACGGTGTCGTGTGTCATTCCGCCGACCCTAGGGACGTCGCAGGGACCGCGGCCACCGGATTACGCCCTCGTCTGCCCGTCCGTCGGTCCGCCCGTCGCACGGCCGCCCGCTCACCGTGATCCACCCGGCCGTCGCCGGCCCTTCAGTCCTGCTCGGGAAGCCGAGCGCTCCGGGTGACGGCGGATACCTGTGAGTGACGGCAGGTGGCGGTGGGTGACGGCGTCGTCGGTTCCCGGGGCAGTGTCGTCGGCCGCCCCGCCGCCTCCCCGCCCGACGGGGCCGGTCGGGGGACAAGCGTTACATTGGAGCGAAAAGAGGCACGATCGCCGACGGGGTGTGGCCGATGCACTCGATCACCGACTGGCTGCGCGGCCTGTCCGGCCCGGTCGTGTACGCGGTCATCGGTGGCATGGTCTTCGCCGAGGACGCCCTGTTCTTCAGCTTCTTCATCCCCGGCGAGACCGCTGCCGTCCTCGGCGGCTTCCTCGCCCACCAGGGCCGTGTCTCGCTCGGCTGGATGGTCCTGGTCGTGGTCTGCGCGGCCGTCCTCGGCGATTCCGCCGGCTACGAGATCGGCCGCCACCTCGGCCCGCCGATCCTTCGCACCCGCCCGCTGCGACGTCATGTCAAGCAGGTCGGCACGGCGCAGGACCTGATCCGCCGGCGCGGACCGGCCGCCGTCTTCGTGGGCCGGTTCGTCGCCTTCTTCCGGCCGCTGGTGCCCTCGCTGGCGGGGATGTCCCGTATGCCGTACCGCCGGTTCCTGCTCTACAACGCCCTCGGGGGGATCGCCTGGGGCGTCGGCTTCACCCTCCTCGGCTACTTCGCCGGGGCCGCCTACACCAGGGTGGAGGGCACGGTCGGCCGGGTCGCCGCGATCGCGATCGCCGTGATCATCGCTGCTGCCCTCCTGCTCTGGTACCTGCGGCGGCACCGCTCGCGGGGCAGTGAGCCGTCGGACGACGGCGACGGGCGGAATCCCTGAACCGTGCCGCCCCGACCGGCCGTACGGACGGAACGGTCCGTGCCGGGCCGACGGCCGTGGCTGCGACCTGTCCACCGTGCCGGGCGCCGTCGGCGTGCACCGGACCGGCGCCGTCACGGTCGTCAGGCGCTCCCGGCCCGCTTCCGGCCCGCTCCCGGCCCCCGATCGGTCGCGTGCTGCTCCGCTCCGGCCGCCGCTGACCAGGTCAGCGGTGAAGTCCCGGGCCGCCCCGACACCGGGGGACTGGGCAGGCCCAGCGCGAGCGCCCCGCCCGCAGCGACGGCACCGCCCCCGCCCGGCGCGCCGCCCGTCTCCTCCGGGCGGCCGCGGGCCGGCAGCGGCCTGCGGGGCCGGTGCCCGTCGCGGAGGTGTTCCACGCCTTGGTCGTCGTCCACGGCGGGAGGCCGGGCATCGGCGGCGGAGGCCTGTGCCATCACTGGCCCCCGACCGTCGGCCACGCCGCCGCCCCGCCGGTACCTGGGCCGAACCCTCACCCTTCGAGCAGTTGTGGCCCGGTACCCGCGACGGCCGTCGACGTCCGGGTCGGCTCCGCCCCGCCGTACCGCACGACCAGGAGTACGGCGACCGCCGTGCCCACGCCGTGCCCCGCACCGCCCGCAGGCCCGCGACCCTCCGTGGTGCGGCGTGACCGCAGGGTGAAGTGGACGGAGGCACGGGCAGGCACGGTGCCTCCACCGGGTTCGGTGTCGGGTATCGGGCCTCGGGCCGTCGGGTGGTCAGCTCCGGCCGACGTGATCGACCCGAGGCCGGGACGACCGGCTGCCCGCCCCCGTCCCCGTCCTACCCACCGGGCCCGCTTGGCCGTAGGTTGGGCCGATGACGGCCGAGTTCGAGACCTTCACGCGCACCGCCACCGGCTTCACCCCCTACCCCTACCAGTCGGCGCTGGCCGCCGACGGCCTGCCCACGCTGCTCGAAGCGCCCACCGGGGCCGGCAAGACCGTGGCCGCCGTGCTGCCGTGGCTGTACCGGCGGCTGATCGCCGCGCCGGGGGCCACGCCGCGTCGGCTGGTGTTCGTGCTGCCCCGGCACAGCCTCGCCGGGCAGGCCTTCGGCCGGATCGGGACGTGGCTGGAGCGGCTGGGCCTCACGGGTGAGGTGGGGCTGCACCTGCTCGCGGGCGCCGCGGCGCAGGAGGGCGGCTGGCGGCGGCGCCCCGAGCGCAGCGCGATCCTGGTCGGCACCCACGACATGGTGCTCAGCCGGGCGTTGATGCGCGGCTACGCGGACGCGCGGACGATGGCGCCGGTCTCGTACGCGCTGCTGCACACCGACGCCCAGTGGGTGTTCGACGAGGCGCACCTGCTCGGTCCGGGCCTGTCCACCGGCAGGCAACTCCAGCTTCTCAGAGACGAGTTGGGAACGGCGGCGGCGACCGGGACGATGTGGATGTCGTCGGTGCGGGGGCCGGGCGGTCTCGGCGGGAGGACGGTGCACGCACCGGACACGACCGGGACGGTGCGGCGCATCGGCCGTCTCGACCTCCCGCCCGGACGGTACGTCGCCGCCCTCGTCGAGGCCGTCACCGCCGCGCACGTGCCGGGCACCCGGACCGTCGTGGTGATCGACTCCCCGGCACGGGCGCGGGCCGTGCACGCCGGCCTGGCCGCCCGGGGGCGCGAGGCGCTGCTGCTGCACCCGCACTTCCGGGCCGCCGACCTCGACCGTGTCCTGGCCGCCGCCGAGGGCGGGAACGACCTCGTCCTCGTCGCCACCCCCGCCGTGGAGGCCGGGCTCGACCTCTCCAGCCGCACACTGGTCACCGAACTCGCGCCCTGGGCCTCGCTCGTGCAGCGCGCCGGTCGCTGCAACCGCCACGGCGAGCACCCGGACGGCGGCGACCTGCTGTGGTGCACGCCCCCCGAGGGCGGCGATGCGGCCACCGCGCGCTGGCTGACCGCCCACGAGGGCCGGGCCGTCACCCCCGGCGAGCTGCTGGCGGCCCGCGTCGACACGCCGCCCGCACTGGCCGGGCCGCCCGCACCGGCTGGGCCAGGGCGCGAGGACGTTCTGGCCCTCTTCGATTCACCTGCCGAGGACACCGTCGGCGGCACCGGCAAGGACGCCAGCAAGGACACCGTCGGCGTGGACCATTGGATCTGCGACCCGTCGCAGACCGGCTCGCTCCCGGCGCTGGTCGCCTGGCGCGCCTGGGACGCCGCCGGGCCGGGCGAGAGCGGGCCGGGCGGGGACGGGCCGGGCGAGGACGAGCCGGATCCGGGCGGCGCCGAACTCTGCCCGGTGCCGCTCGACGAACTCCGGCGGCTGCCCGCCGGGCGGGCCTGGCTGCGCGACACCCTGGACCGCCGGTGGCGCCCCGCGCGGCCGGGGGACCTGCGGCCCGGCGTCCGGCTGCTCCTGGACACCCGCACCGGCGGCTACCTCCCGGACCGCGGCTGGAGCCCGGAGAGTCCGGTCCCCGTGGCGTGCGAGGCCGCCGCCCCCGGGCGGCCCGCCTATGGCTGCACGGCCTGGGTCGGCCTCGACCAGCACCTCCAGGAGACCGCGCAGGAGGCGCAGTCGCTGCTGGCCGCGCTGCCCGCGCTGCCGACCGACCTGCGGGAGGCCGTCGTCGAGGCGGCCCGCTTCCACGACCTCGGCAAGTGCCACGACGCTTTCCAGGCCAAGCTGCGGGCCGGCCGCACCGACCCGCCCGGCGGTCTGCTCGCCAAGTCCAGGAACGGCGCAGACGCCGACCTCCTGCCGCCGTACCGCTCTCCGCGCCCCCACCTGCGGCACGAGTTCGTCAGCGCCCTCCTGCTCTGGCAGGGCGGCCATGACCCGCTCGTCACCTACCTCGCCGCCGCCCACCACGGCCACGTCCGGCTCACCGTGCGCCCGCGCGGCGACGAGGCCCCGCTGCTGCTCGGCGTCGCGGACGGCGACCGTACCCCGTCCGTCCGGCTGTCCACCGGCGAGCACTTCCCTGCCCGGACCCTGCACACCGCCGCCTTCCCGGCGGCCTGGACCGCGCAGGCCGTGTCCCTGCGTGACGCCCCCGGCCTCGGCCCGTTCCGCCTCGCCTTCCTCGAAACCCTGGTACGCGTCGCCGACTGGCGCGCCAGCGCCCGCCATGACGGTCCCCTGGCCCCGGTGTCGGCCCCGGTGCCGGCCCCGGCGGGGTAGGCGGAAGCGGGGAGCAGGTCCTCGGCGGACGCCGCATGTCCGGTGCTGGAGCGCAGGCGACGGCGACCCTGGACGACGAGTGCATGTCCGCCGTGCCCGTCGAACCTCGCCCACTGAACGACTCCGAGCGAGCCGTACCGAGTCATGTCCGCTCGGCAGACTCCGTCGGCGCCGCGGCGCTGCGCGCCCGACTGGACCGAACCGAAGGGGGATCCGGCTCACGGCCGAGTGAGGTCATGGCACCGGCACCGGCACCGGCGCTCGCCCGCTGCGCGCCCCGACATGCAGCACCCCCGAGGGGCTGCCCGGAAAGCCGTGCGCACCGACTCAGATGAAGGCGATGACGAGTACGACCGCCGCCAGCAGGAGGACCACCGTCAGCGCCGGCGCACCGGGGCGCCCGTCGGGGCCGGAAGTGACGGCGATCCACGAGACGAGGGGGACCGCCGGCGACAGGGCGGCCGCCAACCACCCCACCGTGCCGCTGGGAACCCCGGCGACCTCGGCCCACCAGACGGTCGTGAACATCACCACCAGCCAGGCGGTCGCGGTCAACACCACCCAGGCCGCGCGCGCGGTCCACCGCTCGACCCGGTCGGCCGCATGGAAGTTGGCGCGGGTCATCGTCAGGATCCGGGTCAGGTTCGCCACCGGACCATCCTGTCGAACAACACCGCCGGGCACCAGGACTCGACGTTCATCGCCGACGGCGGTGGAGACCTGGGTAGCCACCCACCGAGACTGCCTTCGCATGCACGCCACCACGGCGATGACCGGGACCACGCCGTTGCCAACGACCGTCACGGCCGTCGTCGATCACCTGTCCCGCCGGGCACCCGGTCTGCTGCGCGTCCTGCGCGAGACGGATCCTGATCACGTCCTGCTCGACGGGACGCTCGCCGAGTGCGACCGGGTCGGCGACAGTCGGGCCGACTTCTCCCAGAAGCACCGCCGTCACGGCGTGAACGTGCAGGTTGTGGCCGATCCCACCGGCAAGCTGCTGTGGATCTCACCCGCCCTGCCCGGCCGCACCAACGACCTGACCGCGGCCCGCAGCCACCGCATCATCCGGATCTGCGAACGCCAGGGCGTTCCCGTGCTCGCCGACCGTGCCTACATCGGGGCCGGCCCCTGGGTAACCACACCCATCAGACGTCTTCCCGGCCAAGACCTCACCACAACCCAGCGGGCGATCAACCGAGCCCTGTCAGCGGCACGAGCACCGGTGGAACGAAGCATCGCGCGACTCAAGTCCTGGCAGATCCTCCGCCGGGCCCGCTGCAGCCCCAACCGGATGACTTTCATCGCCGCAGCCATCTTCACCTTGGAACGTCAATGCTGCTGAATCCCATTGCCGTTCCAGGGTGGGGACGGATTGGCCATGGCCGTCATCCAGTTGGGAGCCGTCTCACGACCAGACAAGTCGACCTTCGGTGAACCTACAGACCGGTGAGCTTCCATCGGCGATCCTCGTCAGCGTCTCCGCCACGGAGTCGAAATACTGGGCCATCGATTCGTACTCGCCCGTGACCGTGGGGTCACCCACGAACCAGCTGCCGACGCGCCCGTCCCGCACATCGACGAACTTTCCCATCCAGCCGTCCTGGTCCGACAGGAACGGGATCCACTCATTCCGCCAGAACGGGGAGTCCGGCTGGTCCGGAGGGTCGAATCCGCAGGACGTGGAGCGGTTCGCGTGGAGCCTCTCCATCGCCCGGATGCCCAGAAAGAAGCTTCCCTCGTCGGGGAACCCGTCGAAGCCGCAGCATGCCACTTCGTCGTCGACGTCTCCCTCTGGCAGATCCAGATTGTTCTGCAACAGCCACGTCCGCAGGTCCCCATGCAGGGAGATCCCCATCCGTTCCTCGGCTGCCGCGAGCATCTGCTCCGTAGCGGGCCCCGGCAGATCTGCGTGATCGGCCGGTGCGTGCTCCCGAAGAAGAGTCATCACACGCGACCAACTCTCAGTCACACTCATCGCCCTTTGCCCTCCGTCCTCTCTACAGGGATGTCTCCGCCCGACCACGCCACTGTGGGTTGGGAAGTATCGGCCGAAGAACCTTGCAGGGATGGTACTTCGAGCGTGTGTTCCTCCTCTCCCCGTGATCATCTTCCCGTCCCGAAGTGCGGGGTCGGCCCCTCAGTGAAGTGACCGCCCGCGACTTTTCACAGACAACCCACTGTGTCCGGCGGGCCCAGCCGATGAGCTTCCAGGACTCAAGCGAGGGCCACGGCGTCACCCTGGGGTGGCGAAGCTGAAAACGCTCAGTCAGCCCTCCACGGAAAGTGAGCCAGAACCCGAGTTTCGACGTCACTGGGGTACTTGCGCGGGCAGCAGCGGGGTGCTCCCGCTGAAGGGGCCCTGGCCGACGCCGGGGTGCTCCCGCTGAAGGGGCCCTGGCCGACGCCGGGGTGCACGTGCTGGCGCGCGCCCTCGGCGGGCGACGGCACCGAATCTGACCGCCTCGGCGGCACGTATCAGGTGGTCGAGGCGATTGCTCGGGTGACGGCGGTGATCGCCGGGGTGGGGCGGCCGGGAAGTCGAGCCACGAGAACCCGGCGGATCTCGGGAGGTGCGCCTTCGACGTGCAGCAGGCTCACCCCGGGCGGCAGCACCGGCGAGAGCCGCGAGGGCACAGTTGTCACCCCGAAACCACTGGCAACCAGTTGGAGCTTCGTCAGCCAGTCGCGCGTGGAGTGGATGACGCGCGGCCGTCCGGGCAGGCCGGGCCAGACGCCGAGCAGTGGCTCGGCGTGCGACGCCGGGGTGGCGATCCACGGAGCGTCGACCAGTTCATCGACGTGCACCGTGGTACGGCCGGCGAACTCTCCGGCCGAAGAACCCGCCACGACCAGTTCGGTGTCCGCAACGGTCTCGACGTGCAGGCGCGGCGACTCGCCGTCCAAAGGCCGGTGGGGCGGACGGGACGTCAGCACGGCGAGGTCGATCGAGCCCGCGCGCAGTGCCCGGATCAGGGAGGGCGTGGTGCCCTCGGTGGTCGTGACCGTGATCTGCGGGTCGGTCGCCGCGAGGCGGGTGAGTGAGGGAGGCAGGATGGCCGCGCCCGCGCTCAGGAACAGCCCGAGCCGCACCAGTTCGGTCCGCGGGACGGTGCCGGTGAGGTCGCGCTCGGCCGCGGTCAGGCAGTCCAGGATCGTGCGAGCGTGGCGCAGCAGGGTCAGACCCGCGGGGGTGAGCCGCACTCCGTCCGGGCGGCGTTCGAACAGGGCGGTGCCCGCGCTTTGTTCGAGGGAGGCGGCCTGGCGTGAGACCGCAGACTGGGTGTAGCCGAGCCGGGTGGCTGCTGCGGTGAAGCTGCCGGACTCGGCGATCTGCCGCAGGACCCGCAGGCCTGTGCTGGAGATGTCCATGCGGCCTACGCATACCACGGATGCGTGATCGTCGCTTCCCGCATGTCCGCCGGGCTCCTAGGGTCGATCCCGTCGAGCACGGACGAACACGGAGGTCATCACGTGCGAGCAGCAGTTCTGACGCGGTTCGGCGCCCCGCTCACGGTGCGGGAGGTGCCCGACCCCGAGGCCGGCGGCGGTGAGGCGGTGGTCGAGGTCCTCGCCGCCAGCGTGGCGCCCTACGCGGCCGAGGTCTTCAGCGGCAAGCGGAACTACCCCCTGGTCCCTCCCGTCGTGCCCGGGACCGGCGGTGTGGGACGGGTCGTCCACGTGGGCCCGGACGCCACCCGGCTGCGCCCCGGCGATCTGGTGTGGTGCGACTGTACGGTGCGCTCGCGGGACGACGCCCTGACGCCCGACATCACGCTCCAGGGCTGGAGCTCTCGCGGTGAGGGCGGCGCGCGGCTCGCCCGGTACCTGCACGACGGATCGTTCGCCGAGCTCATGCGGGTTCCGACGGAGAACGTGTTCCCGCTGCCCGCGGCGGCGGGGGAGGACCCGGCCCGCTGGGCCGCGCTCGGCGTGCACGTCATCCCTTACGGCGGGCTGCTGGCCGGCGGGCTCGCAGCCGGTGAGACGCTGCTCGTCAGCGGGGCCACCGGCAACCTCGGCAGCAGTGCGGTCGCGGTCGCGCTCGCCATGGGGGCGGGCCGTGTGGTCGCCCCAGGCCGCAACCGGGCCGCGCTCGATCTGCTCGCCGACCGGTTCGGTCCGCTCGTGCGCCCAGTCCCGCTCACCGGGGACGAGGCCGGCGACCGCGCGGCGATGTCCGCGGCGGCCGACGGCCCGATCGACATGGCGATCGACCTGCTCCCGCCGAGCGCACCCAGCTTGGCAGCGCGCACGGCAGCCATGACCGTGCGCGAATACGGCCGCGTCGTCCTCATGGGCGGCATCGGCATGCTCGGTGGCGACGACCTCGCACTCCCGTATCCATGGATCATGCGCAACTCGATCACCGTACGCGGGCAGTGGATGTACCCGCGTACAGCGAACGTCGGCATCATCCGGCTCCTTGCCTCGGGCCGCCTCGACCTTGCCCCCGAACGGGTCCGGTCGTTCGACCTCGCTGCCGTCAACGACGCCATCACGTACGCCGCCGCGCACGCCAGCCCGTTCGACCGCACCAGCCTCACCCCATCGGCTCGCTGACAAGACCGACTGATCCCCACACGTCAGCACCACGCCCCCGCCATACAGCTGTTGCCATTTCTCGTGAACAACCACGAGTCTCAAGATCACCAACTGCTGCCCGCACGGACGAACAATCGCTGCTATGTGAAGCCGCCCCGGACGGCTCGCCCGGCGGGGAACCGGAGGCCTGACGCGTCCCCGGCCACACCGGCGGCGAGGGCACCACCGGGACCGCCCGGTCCGGCGAGCCGGACCGCCGGGCGACCTGGGTGCGGCGTCCGGTGAGGGCGGCCACCGTGCCGACCGCCGTCCCGGGCGCCCGGGACGGTGTGCGGTGTGTGGGGTGTGGTGTGACCCGCGGACCGTGATGTCAGACCCACTGCCTAGGCTGGGGCCAGGCCAGTGATCAAGGGGGCAGGACCGTGCGGATCGAACGTCACCAGGTGGACGCGGCGAGGGTGGAGAAGGCCCGTGAGGACTTCGTGAACCGGATCGGGAGGCAGGTCCACTCCTACTCCCGCGCCGGCCTGATGACCACCACCGAGTGGCAGCTGATCTCCGAGTCCTTCCTCGACTACCTCGGAGCCCTCTCCACGACCCGGCCCGACCTGGACTCCGCGGAGGCCAAGGCCGTCCTCAAGGACGCTGCCGAGGCCGCCGCCGGCGCCGTCACCTTCGCCGCCTACTACCCGCACGACCGCTTCCACGTCTTCCTCGACTACCCGAACTTCGGAATGAGCTACGACCCCGAGTACGGGCAGGAACGCGACCCCCGCCACCGGGTCACCGCCGGGGAGTGGCTCGACGCCTTCTGTCTCGCCATCGTCGCGGACAAGGTCTTCGCCCACGGCGAGGCCTTCTCCTGGGCCCGGCAGTTGATGCCCGACGGGCCGGTCACGCCCACCCGCGAGCTCGTCGACGGGTTCGCGGCGCACTTCTTCGAGGAGGTCGACTTCCCCGACCCCGCCGAAGCTGCCGCAGCCTCCAACGCCTCCGCAGCAACCGCAGCCCCCGCTGCCGGACCGCAGCCCGGCCTGCGGGCTCTGCGCGCCCTCACCGACGGGGACCGCGAGGCCTTCGACGCCGCCCTGCTCGCGCTTCTCCAGGACGGCCCGCACGGCACCGGACCCGACAGCCTCCTGCCGCTGGTCCCGATCGCCCTCGCCGCGCTCGCGTACCGCACCCACGGCTGGACCCCGGCGGTCGACACCGACTACCTCCCCCACGCCCTGGTCACCGGCTTCGAGACTCCCGGCCCGCGCGTCCACGGCCTCGGCCGCGACCCGCGCCCCGACGCCGTGGCCCGTCTCGCCGCAGGGCCCGTCGACCTCGACCGGCCGACCCCGGCCCGGCCGCTCAGCCCGGACAGCGAGGCACGGTTCGAACGGCGCACCCTGGAGGCCATCACGCCCAAGGAGGGCGAGCCGCTGGACGCGTGGGAGCTCACCGGCGCCCTGCGCTACCAGACGTACCTCCTCTCGGCGCGTGCCTCGGAGACCTCCGACGCCACCGACGCCCAGCTCGCCAACCTGCGGCTCGGTTCCGGCCTCGGGGCCGCCGCGTTCCGGGCCGCCCTCGCCGAGCCGGGCACCGAGGTCGAGGTGACGATCGACGGCCGCCCGCTCCGCTTCCCGGCCTGCCGGGACACGGACTTCGGCCCGGTCTTCTGGGAGACGGCCCTCTCGTACGCCCTGATCACCGGAAGCTCCGAGGACCTGGAGCCGCTCGTCCTGGCCGGCCCCACGATCGCCGCCGAGGACCGTTCCGCGTTCGCCTCGTACCGCACCGCCCTGCACGACCACCTGCGCGGCGCCGACCCGCTCCCGGCCACCGAACGGGCCCTGAAGGCGGTGGAGCGGGCCAGGGACCAGGGCTTCCTCCCGCCCCCGGTCGTCCTGTTCTCGCAGCTCGTCGAGGGCGATGAGACCAGCTTCAACCTCGCCCTGCTGGACGCCCTGGAAGCCCACCGCGACCACCACTGCGTCGCCGACCGGGCCACCGACACCACGGCCGCGCTCAGCCTCGACATCCTCGCCCTCGCCTGCCACGCCCGCCGCACCCGCGGCTGGGCCGTCCACCTCCGGTCGCCCTACCTCCCGCCGCGCCTGCTCGCGGCTGCCGGGCGTGCCTGAGGTCGACGGACGGCCGCTCCGTCGCCGTGGCGCCCCCGCGGTCGGGCCGGCCGCCGCGCTGCGCCCTGCTCGCGCTCCCGGAGCGCGGGCAGGGAGGGTGATCGGTTGAGGGCAGTGCCCTTGCCCCGGGTGTGCCGGGGTGGTGCGGTACCGGGGTGGTGCGGTCACTCGGCCGGGGGCGGGACGACCGGAGTGAGGATCAGCAGGCCCGCGGTTCCGACCGCGCGGGAGACGAAGTCGAGCTTCGCCTGGTAGACGGGGCCCATGGTGCGCACGGCCCAGAGGTCGTTGGCGTTGGCCCAGGAGACCTCGCGGGCCGAGGAGATGCTGAAGGAGGAGACGAAGTGCTTGAGGCTCTCGGCGTCCTTCGTGGCGAGCTTGACGACCTGTAGCTCGAAGTCGGCCCGGATCTCGGCCTCGACGCTTGCGAGCAGGTCGTTGACCTTCTCGTAGTCCTCGTGGACGGGCGGGGTCCGGGGCGAGGTGTGCCGCTCCTTGCAGGTCTCGACCACGGCCACGGCGAGGTCGTGGTTGATGTGCGCGTTCATTCCCGCCAGGGCGAACTGGATCGGCCAGATCGTCCGGTTGCCGCGCCGTTCGAAGAGCGGCTGCCAACAGGGCTCCACCGACCGTCCGGCCTTCGCGGCGTCGATGTCGGCGAGGTAGAGCCCGGCGAAGATCACGTCCATCCGCTCAAGGAACTCGCTGTCCTTGAAGGTGCCGGCGGTGACGTGCTCCTTGACCAGTTTCGTCACCTTCAGGTACACGCGGTTGAAGCAGGCGACGCCGTCGTGGGGGTCGAGTTCGGCGTCGATCTCCTCCATGCGGTCGATCACCGCGTCGATCGTTCCGGGCAGTTGAGTGGTCATGACGTCCTTCTTTCGCGACTCGGGGTGGCGTGGGCGTGCGCTTGTGCGCAGGGGAGGCCCCGTGGACGACAGGCCTCCCGTGCGCGGCCTCCCGTGCGCGGCCTGTCGGCTCGGGCCGGTTCGGGCCGTGACGTGGATGCCGCCGCGGGCGGTGGCACCGTCCGCGTGGGGGACTTCCTCGTGTTCGGCGACGTGGGCGGAGCCGGGCGCGGAGACCGTCGACCGCCGGTCGGAGACGCACCGCCCGGTGCTGAGCACCGGCCGGAGACGTGTCGGCCGGGGAGCAGCAGCCCGGCTGGTGAAGCGTTGCGATGCCGGCGGGGCGTTGCTCGCGGTACCCGGGCCCTTCCTGCCCGACGGGCGGGAACACGGCCCGGCGCGCAGGCCTTCGGGGCAGCGCGGGCGGGCGGAACCGGCCCGCTGCTCACCACCGGTGTCGGCGGCCGACGGCCCGGAAGGTCCGCGCCCCGACGACATTGTCTGCATGCAATCTTGCGGATGTCCACGCGGAGAATCGCACTGCGTCACGGACCCCGGCCTGCGCGCGCCGGACCGGGACGTCGGCGGTGCCGCACCGCCGGGCCGCCGCGTGCGCCGTCGACACCGGCAGGCCGGGAGAGAAGGACACCGCCGCTGTCGAACCCGCCGCGTCGAGCGGAGCCGCGTGGGTGCCGCACCCGTCCGGGTGGCCGACGTACGGGGCGTGATCGACGCGCGGGGCGTGATCAGCGCTGGGGGAGGGGGCGGATCGTCGCGCTGTCCTGCCCGCTGACGAACGCCTTCTCGCCGACGACCACACGCACGGGGGTACGTCGATGCCACGGGCCCCCACGGGCCGGCCGCGTTCGTGACCCCCGCCCCCCGACGGCAGGACCGCACCGGCGGAGGCCCCACCGCCTGCGCCGCCCCACCCGACGCCGAGTCCCGGGTCGGGCCGTTCATGAGAGGGTCCGGTGGCCCTCGACGGTCTGGATCATCGGCCACGGAGACACACGGACTCGGAGGTCTCCTCCGCCGTCCGCACGGCCTGGCGGTGGGTTGCGGCTGCCAATAGGAGGGCCGGACCGCCGGCGCTACCCGGCGAAGATGCCCAGCGCGTTGGGGACCGGTCGTTCCTGGCCGTGGTCGAGGTGGTTGCGCACTGTCAGCTCGCCGGTGGCGCGGTCGCGGGCGACGAGTGTGGCGGAGGCGCCGCCGTCCAGGTAGACGCCGTCCGGGCAGCCCAGATCGCGCACCGCTTCGGCGAGTTCCGTCAGCGTCAGGCCCGTCGAGGTGCCCTCGCGTCCGTCCGTGGACAGCAGCGTCAGTACCCGCCCGCCGTCCGCGAGGCCGACCGCGCTGCGCGGTTCGACGGCCGTGGTGTCCAACCCGGCCGGCGCCGCCCCGCCGCGCAGCAGCCGGTAGGCGCCCAGCGCGAAGCGGAAGGGCACCGGCTCGTCCGACGCGAGACGGTAGTCCACGGCGACCGGCGTGCCGACGGGCAGGCCCGCCAGCACGCGGGCACCCGCCTCACGGCCGAGCAGCACCGTGCTCCCCGCGGGGATCGGACCGGTGCCCGGGGTGGCGGAGACCGCCGCCACCCTGCCCCGGCGGACCGTCACCTCCCACGTGTCCGCGGTGCAGGGGGCACTGCGGGACTCGTCGTTCCCGCACGCGGCGCGGGCCCGCGAGACCTCGCCCCAGTCGGAGGTGAACACACCGATCGAACCGACCGGGAGGGCGTACTGGTTCAGCCCGCCCAGCGGCCACACACCGCCCGCGGCCAGCAGATCGCCCCGCAGCACCAGGCGTCCCAGGCGGGCCACGCCGTCCACCCCGACCCCGAGCACGTCCTGGTCCGTGCCACCCGGCGGTGGCCACCATCCGAACCGCTGCGCCTGCGGCACCGCCGCTTTCAACGCCCGCCCCCGGTACACGGCAGGACCGGAGGCCGCCCCGGTGGCCGCCACACCCGGGTGCTGCTCCTCGCTGATGTCGAAGAAGTCCCCGTTCACCGCCGCCACCGCACCGCGCGCGCCGGCCAGCCGGGTCAGCGGGGCCCGGGCCGCCACCGCGCCGGGGAAGAGCAGGTCCGCCCGCACGCCGGGCCCGCGCAGGTCGGCGCGGACGGCGTACACCCGCGCGTCGCCGTGCGGGGTGCTCACCGTCAGCTCCCGGTACCCGACCCCGGGCGCGAGTTCCGCCCAGCCCGGGGCGGCCTCGGCACGAACCGGCGAGGCGACCAGACCCGCCGGGCCCACGGCCAGCACCAGGGCGACCGCACACCGCAGAACAGTCTTCATGCCCACCATGCTGACGACCCCCACCACGGCACCCCCGCAGCGCCGTCGGCGCGTCGCACCGCCGTCACGAGATGTGACGCGCCGACCCGTCATCCGTCCAGGACGTCCCTCCGGACGTTGCCGCCTCGGCCCGGATCCGGAACCACGTCCGCAACGACGCGGTCGCACGACGAAGGCCGTCGTGCGGAGTCGTGACCCACCCCGGCTCCCAGCCGTCGTGGTCGTGGAGCAGCAAGAGCAGCACCGGATGTCGATGGCCGCCGACGTCCTGCGCGACCTCGACCCCGGCGAGACGGCGAGCAACGAGACGCACCAGGACGGCGGGTACCCGGCCGCGCAGTTCAGCCTCCGGGAGGCCGTCGGGGAGCCTTCCGGACGATCGTCGGCCTCAAGCCGCCGCTGGACGCGCTCGCCGCTCGGCTGGGCCCGAGCGTGCAGCGCAGTCGGGGGCAACTCGGCGAGGTGGACGCCGCGTTGTCCACGATCGACCGGCGGCACTTCGCGCTCGGCCCCATGCCGTACGGGCAGAGCGAGACGTGGGGGTGGCTGCAGACGGAGCCCACCGGGGACCGCTTTCCCGTGCACGGGAAAGCCGTTGGCCGGCGAGGCCTGCTTCAGGCGGGCCGGCCGCTGCCGTGGTACTGGGAGCCGTGTCCGGGCCGCCGCTGAACACCACGGGCGGTGTCCCGCCGGGCCTTCGCGGCGCGCGGGCACGGGTGACCGGTACCGGTCTCGGGCCTCCGGATTCCGGGTGTTCGCGCGGGTCCAGGTGGTGACAGGGACTGAAGCGACCGGGATTCGGGAGCGGGCTGCGCCCCGGATGGCCGGGGGCCGCTGGGTATCTGATCCGTCCTGGCTGAGTAGTCGCGCTCATGTGTGGTCCGGCTCGGCACGGTGGGATCGGTCCATGGACAACACCCCGGCCGTTCCCGCATCGTCACCGCACGACCGCCACGCGTGGAGGTTTCCGCTCGCCGCGACGGTGCTGCTGGCGCTCTGCCGGATCCTCTACTGGTTCTGCGTACTCGTGCGCGCGGTCGAGGTCGACCAGTGCGTGCCTCGGGGTTCCTGCGGGCGGGACTGGGGTCCGCAGTACGACGCCGCCTACGGCCTGATGGGCGCACAGGTGGCGCTCGTCGCGGCTGCCTGGGTCCTGCCGCCCCGGATGCGCTGGGCGCCGTGGCGCTCCGTCGCATCCGCGGTGAGCGTGATGTGTGGTCTGGCGTGCAGTGTGGTGATCCAGAACTTCGGCTGAGGGTGCGTCCCACCGCCTGGTCCGTCGGCCGTCGGCGTCCGGCCGCGGTGGTCTCGACCAGGAGCACCCGAGCAGGGGTGCCCGAGCGACACGCGCCGAGTAGCATGTGGCGCCACGGCAGAAGAGGGGTTGCGACCATGGGGGGCGGCGTGACGGAGTCCACGGGGTTCGGGTGTGCGGCGTGCTGCGCCGAGGACGCCGCGGTGGCGAGGGCGCACCACCAGAGTCACACCGGGGTCCGGGTCGAGCAGATGATCCAGGACGACTCGCACTTCATCGTCTCGGTCCAGCGCTGCGGCCTCTGCTCGCAGGCCTTCGTCAGCGTGTTCACCGAGTACGTCGACTGGGTCGCCTCGCGGGACGCGCAGTACCGGACCGTGCTGCCGATCACCGACGCCGAAGCGGAGGAGCTGAAGACGGGGCGGTTGAGCCCGCACCGCGCCGGGGCCCTGGGGCACGGTCGCCGCCACCTGCAGAGCGACTGGCCGAGCGAGGCCGACGAGCCGTCCGTGTACTGGGACAGTGGCGTGTTCGAGGTGCGCGAGGGGCGCTGACCCGGCCGGGCTCCGCGAGCCGGACGCCTGCACCCGACCGGGCGGTTCGTTGGCGCTCCGGCGTCCGCGACGGTGAAGTCGGGTGCAAGGCGGCGGAGTTCGTCCGGAATCCCACCGGTGATGTCGGACGGACCGCGGATCCGACACCGTGGTGGGACGCCTCGGTGGTGGACCGCCGACGTCCGACCGGTGAGTTCCGGCGGTGGTGCGGTGCACTCTTCGACGAAGGAGCGCACCGTGCGCACGGTCATCGTCGTCCGGGGCAGGTCCTGCTCGGCGGACGAGCACTGCCTGCCCCGGGGACGGGAGCGGCCGGCGTGGGGGGACCGCTACGGGGTCGGAATGTAGTCGAAGCAGTCGGTGTACCAGCGCGGCTGGCTGTACGTCATCTCCCACAGGGCGCCACCGGTCTCCCTGCCGACGACGCCGTCGATGTCCAGCCGGCCGTGCGCCCGCTGGAAGTCCTCCACCAAGCCCTTGGTGGCGGGCCCGAACTTGCCGTCGACGGCGATGCTGTGCCCGAGTCCGGCCCGGTTGAGCAGGATCTGAACGCACTCGACCCCGTGACCGGAGGACCCGTACCGCAGGGTGGGGGCCATGTGGTCCGCCTGCGCGGTCCCGCTGAGGCCGATCACCGTCGTCACCGAGAGAGCCAGGACCGCGGCAACCCGCGCGGTCCTCGAACCGATCTTCACGTAGGACACCCACCCTTGAGTCTGCATCGAATGCGGTGATGGAGGCGCGACAGCGCCCACCACCGGCGCCCGTGGCCGCCGGCTGCGGGAGCGACGTCAGCCGGCAGACCCGGGCCGACGGAACCTCCGCCGTCCTGTCCGACCAGCGCCTGCGCTACGACGGCCAGGCGTACGGCGCCGCGCCCACCAAGGGCGACGTCACGCTCGCCCAGACGCTCAAGTCGCAGACCGGCAACAGCGCGGCCTTCCTGGACAACGCCTTCGCGTACGACGTCTACGGACGCACCCTGACCGCCACCACCCTGGCCTCCACCACGGTCGTCGACGTCACGGGCGCGACCGGCCCGGTCACCACCGCCTCGCCGGAGGCCCGGACCACCACCACGGCCTCCACCCCGGCCACCGGCCGACCCACCAGGACCGCGGTGACCACCCCGCCCGCCAAGGCCGGGGACGCCACCACCGCCCGGACCACCACCACCGACCACGACCTGCTGCGCGGCCTGACGACCGACACCCTCGACGCCGACAACCGCCGCACCGACATCCAGTACGACGCCCTCGGCCGCACCCTCAAGGTCTGGCAGCCCAACCGGTCGAAGACCGCCGGACAGGTCCCCAACCACGCGTTCGAGTACACCGTCGCGGACGGCAGGATCGTCGCCGTCGCCGCCAAGACGCTCAACAGCGACGGAAGCCGGCAGACCGGCTACACGCTCTACGACGGACTCGGCCGCGCCCGGCAGAGCCAGGACCCGGCGGACAACGGCGGCCGCGTGCTGACCGACACCTTCTACGACGAGCGCGGCCAGGCCGTCCTCGGCTACACGCCGTACTACGCCGCCGGCGCGCCGTCCACGACCCTGCGCAACGTCGACGACACCACCGGGGTGGAGACCCAGACCGCCACCGCCTACGACGGCCTCGGACGGGTCGTCAGCACCACGGCCCTCGCGGGCAACGGCGTCGGCACCCCGCTCTCCACCACGACCACCGAGTACGGCGGCGACCGGGTCACCGTCACCCCGCCCACCGGCGGCGCCCCCACCACCACCATCAGCGAGGCGGCCGGCCGCACCACCGAACTGCGCCAGTACACGTCGGGGACCCCGACCGGCGCCTACGACACGACCGGCTACGGCTACGACCCCGCCGGCAAGCTCACCAGGCTGACCGACCCGGCCGGAACCACCTGGACCTGGCTCTACGACCAGCTCGGCCGGCCGACCAAGGCCGTCGACCCCGACAGCGGAACCACCGTCAAGACGTACGGCAACCGCGGCGAGCTGACCAGCACCACCGAGGGCCGCGGCAGGACGATCGCCAGCGTCTACGACAACCTCGGCCGCCTGACCGAGACCCGGGAGGGATCGGCCACCGGCCCGCTGCTGACGCCGCAGGCCTGGGACCCGTCCGGCAACAAGGGCGTGCCGGCCTCCAGCACCCGCTACAGCACCGTCGGCGGCACCACCTACCGGTACAAGACCGCCTACTCGCTGTTCGACGCCCTCGGCCGCTCCACCCGGACGACCGTCACCGTCCCGTCCGTCCCCGGTCAGGAGGGCCTCGCCGGCACCTACGTCAGCGGCAGCATCTACCGCCTCGACGGCCTGCCGCAGAGCATCAGCTACCCGGCAGCCGGCAACCTGCCCGCGGAGTCCGTCACCATGACGTACGACGCGCTGCGCCGGCAGACCGCCGTCGAAGGCCTGGGCAAGTACCTCACCGACCAGACCTACAACCTCACCGGCAAGCCGCTGCAGTCCACGCTCGGCAACGGCACCGCCGGCAAGGACGTGTACGTCACCAACGCCTACGAGTGGGGCACCCAGCGCCTCGCCTCCAGCCGCACCGACCGGTACGGCGTCACCGGAGCCACCCGTGCCACCGGCTACACCTACGACCAGGCCGGCAACGTCACCTCGGTCACCGACACCTCGCGGTCCGGCACCGACCGGCAGTGCTTCCGGTACGACCGGCTGGCCCGCCTGACCGAGGCCTACACCCCCGGCACCGGCACCTGCCCGGCCCCCGGCGGCACCCAACTCGGCGGCCCGGCCCCGTACTGGACCAGCTGGACGTACAACACCAACGGCACCCGGGCCACCGAGACCCGGCACGACCCGGCCGGAAACACCGCCCAGGACGCCACCACCACCTACGCCTACCCCGCCGCCACCGCGGCCCGCCCGCACACCCTGACGTCCACCAGCACCGTCACCGGAACCAACGGCACCCTCGTACCGGAGAGCTACGACTACGACGGCGCCGAGGCCGGCCACGTGACCGTGGTGCTCTCGCGCGGCGGGCTGGTCAGGTCAGCTGGTTGCACAGGAGGCCCAGTGCGACGACCGCACCGAGGAGCAGCCAGCCGCTGGAGGAGACCTGGGAGCCACCGAGGAAGAGGGTCGCGGCGACCACCGCCGCCAGGCCGGTGGCTCCGCCGACCACGGCGGACGCACGCCGGACACCGCGTACCGGCACGGGCCGACGCACCGCGAGGAGCACGGCCGCCGCGGTGACGGCGGCCAGCAGGTAGAGCGTCGCGTCCACCCACCAGGCGGGTGCCCATGATCTGCCGCGCCAGAGCACCAGTGGGCAGAGCAGCAGCGGGCACTCGGCCATCAGCCCGAGCAGCACGGTCGTGCTGCGGTCGGCGTGCTTCGATCGAGCCTTGTCGTTCATGTCGGACCCCCGTCTCGGCGCGTCACTATACAGAGCCGGAGCGGGCCCGTTGCGGGGCTGACCGCAGCCACCGGGGTTCCGTCAGGCCGGCGCCTCCTGCGGGGCCGAGTACGGTCGTCGGGTGCCGGCGGCGGCTTGTGTCACGCCCGTGGGAGTCGTGTCGTCGACCGGTGGTGTTGTCGGGTCGAAGCGGTTCACGGACCGGCTGCGCCACCTGTGGCCGGGCAGCCGGCCGGGCGGGACGATTCCATCCGAACCGGGCAGGCCACGGTCCGTCAGGGACGTCGGCGGCCGGCGCATCGCTCGCCGGCCGAGGCCGGAGCACCCGACGGCCGGCCCGATCTCGCAGGTCCCGAGGCGCACCTGTCCGCCGGGCCCGCCGGCGGTCACCTGGTGATGTCACCGTCCGGCAGGTCCCGGACGGTGACCGCCGTGCGCGGCCGGCCCAGCAACCGGGCCACGACGTCGCCGATCCGCTGCGCGTCGCCCGTCGGCTCGGGAGCCGAGCCATCGGTGTACCGCTCGATGGCCTTCTCGAAGTACGAGGGGTTCCAGGCCCCGACCGCCCCACTGACGTCGACGGCCTTCACCGGTCGACGACCGACGGCGCGTGCGACGGCGGGAAGGATCTCGTCCGAGCTGTACTTCCCCGGGACCTGGAACAGGCTCGCGTGGCCGCCGACCTTTCCGCCGTCCCGGAGGTAGACCGTGACGACCAGGCAGCTGGTCACCGCCGGGTACGTGATCGTCCCGTGCGGACCCACCTCGCGGACCTCGCCCTCCGTGATCGAGACGCCCGTCGCGGTGGACGCCTGCCGCACCGCCCCGGGCGTCCCGTCCGGCACGGCCCCGGCCGGCGGACCGGGCACCCGGTCCGTCAGATCCGACGCGGTGCCGAACGCGACGGCGACGGAGTCGGCCGCGTCGGTGCGGACCGTCCCGTGCGTCGCCCCGCCGGACCCCGCTCGGCCGGTCGACGCTCCGCCGCCGCCACCCGCTGCACAGGCCGCCAGGAGCAGTGCGGCGCCGACGGCCAGACCTGCCTTCCCCGCGCGCTCGGACACCACGAAGCCCATACCCCACACCCCAGGAGACCGGATCTGCGCGCACCCGTTCGACGCGCGGCCGCGCGCGTGCGCGGCGACACATGGTCCCGAGTACGAACGATCCCGTCAACTCCGGTCCCTGTGACCACTCTGAAGGGCTGTCACCCGGCTGTGGGCCGCGGCCGACGCGAGAGGTCCGATCACCCGGGACATGAGCGTGCACCCCGCAGCCGCCCGGACCCATCGGCATCCTGCAGGCGCCCGCAGAAGGGGGATCCACACCGGGACGAACCCGGCCGAGGCCGGGCCTGGCCGCCCCAACCCGACGACCGGCACGGCGAGTTCGACCTGATCAGTCGATCAGTCGATCAGTCGATCAGTCGACCAGGTGGCGGTTGGCCCGGCTCCATGCGACGCGGGCCCGGAGTTCGTCCAGGTGCCCTTCCGCGACCCAGGTGGCCATCGGCTCGTGGCCCTGTTCAGCCAGGCGCCGGACGGCGTCGACGCCCTGCTCCTGGACGGTGAGCACGGCATCGACCAGGCCCGCCGTGTCACTGAGGCCGTAGGCGGCGGCGAACACCTCGAGGCGATGACGCCGGTCGGGCGGCCGCGGGTAGCGCAGCCACCGCAGGCACTGGGCGTCGTCGCGGAACGGCGCCGCGTATTCGAGCGCGTACGCCACGTCGTGCAGCCGTGGTGCCGGACGCGCGTGATCCCAGTCGATGATTCCCGTCGGCCGGGCACCGCGCCACACGGTGTTCCACGGGCCGAAGTCGCCGTGACAGACCACCTCGTCGCCGACCGGTCCGGCGGTGGTGGTGGACCAGTACGTGGTGTCCGGGGGCCGGTAGCCGGCCACGGCGTCGTGGTAGTCGCGCAGGAGGCGGGCGAAGGTGATCAGGCCTCGGTCGTCGACGACCTTGGCCCAGCCGTCGGGACCGGATTCGCCGCTGATCCAGGTCAGTACCTCGCGGCCCTGGTCATCGAAGCCGAGCACCCGGGGCGCATGGTCGTAGCCGACGGCCTCCAGATGGCGGAGCAGGCCGTGAACCGCCGGGGTCCACGGTCCGGTCGGCCGGTGCACCGTGTTGCCGATGCGCTCGACCCGACCGAACTGTCGTGTAGTCACCGGGCAACCGTGACGGGGAGACTGCCGTGACGCAACCGGTTATCGGGCCGGGACAGGTCGGGGCGCGGCCGGGCCGAGGAGTCCGCACGGACTCCGCCGCCCAGCGGACGCGTCCACCGGGGTCGTCCCGGACCGGACCGGCCCGCCCGCCGACGGGAGCGGCTCCGGTCCAGGTCCGCTCCCGGGTCAGGCCGGGGCCGGCTGCGGGCGCTCGGGCGGTCGCAGCTGGACGGTGCGGGCGTACACGGCGGTCACGCAGGCCTCGAAGGCGGCGACGGCGAGCAGCGCGGGCCCGGCGCCCAGCCGCAGCAGCAGGGCGCCGGCCGCCCCGCCGGCGAACATGCCGAGGACGGTGGCACTGCGCCGGGCCCGGACCAGCACCTGGTGCGGTGAGGGTGCGGCGTGGATCGACAGCAGGTCGGCCAGCAGCTTGACCAGGGTGATCTGCGCGACCGTGGTCGGCATGTCGGGCACCCCGGCCTCCAGCATCCCGCGGCTGCGCCAGCCCATGGCGCCCGCGACCAGCGCGGCGACGAGGGCCTCGGAGCTCCCGGGCAGTGCGCCGGTGCCGCCGACCGCGGTGGCGTATCCGCCGGCGGCGGCGAGCACCGCGGCCTCGGCGACGAGGACGCGGACGAACCAGCGCCGCCCCCGTCCGCGCGCCCGGGCGATGGCGGTGTTGGCGGCCGCGGCCCCGACCACGAACGCGGCCACCGCCTCGGCGGGGCGGGCGACCGGCACCCCGGCGGTCCCCACGGCCCCGAAGCCCAGCAGCAGGACGTTTCCGGTGGCGAGCGCCGCGAAGGCGTGGCCGAGGCCGAGGAAGGTGACGGCGTCGACCGCGCCGGCGCTCACGGTCAGGGCGGACATGACCAGGCTGATGCGGACCTGACCGCGGGTGGGATCGGCGGACACGCCGCCAGTGTGCCCGGGGCGCCGGCCCCGCACGGTCCGTGACACACCGTCGGCCGCCGGCGCGCGGCCGGGCCGATCGGGAACCGCTCGACGGGGGCTGCCGGAAGGCGACGGTGGCTTCCTGCCCGGTGCCGCGCGGGCCTCGCGTCAGGGTGCGGTGGCGTTCGGCCGGCGGGCGACGCCGTCGAGGGCCCGACGGCGTCGCGCCCGACCGACGCCGCCTACGCCACGGTTCCCGTGGGGCCGGCCGCCGTTCCGATCCTGTCGGTCTGCGCGGCGGAGACCTGGGCGACCAGCAGGATCGCCAGGACCGCGGCGGCGACGTCGACGAGCAGCCCTTCCTGATCCGCCGTCCGCTATCCGAGGGTGCGCATCGCTTCGGCGAGTTCGTCGATCGCGGTGTCGGGGATCGCGGTGGCGGCGTGTTCGAGGACGAGCAGTCGTGCCTGGGGGATGGCGTGGGCGAGCGCTTCGCCGTTGCCGAGGGGGAAGAACGGGTCGTGACGGCCGTGGGCGACGAGGGTGGGGATCGCGATCCCGGGCAGGCGTTCGCGCCAGCGGGGTGCGCAGTCGAGTACGGAGAAGACCGTGCCGATCTGGTTGGCCAGGTGGATCGGGGGTGTGGCGTCGTCGGGGGTGCGGTCCCAGATGCGGGCCGCGGTGGCGCGCGCGGTGGCGGGGTCGTCGCCGAGGATCCGTGCGCCGGCGGCGGCGTGGTCCGCGACGGCTTCGCGGTCGGCCCAGTCGGGCATCGTACGTGCGAACAGCCGGTTCATCGTGGCCCGGTCGTGGTCGGGGAGGTCGTCGTCGGGCGGGCCGGGGGCGACCGGCCGGGTGCCGACGAGGGTGAGTGCGCAGAACGCGTCCGGGTGGTCGAGTACGGCGACTTGGGCGACCGTTCCGCCGGCGCCGATTCCCGCGAGGTGGGCGGGCCGCCCGCCGAGGGCGTCGGTGAGGGCCGCCGCGTCGGCGGCGAGGTCGCGCAGGGTGTAGGCGGGTGCCTGCGGGTCGGCGGTCGTGGATTCCCCGCTGTCGCGCAGGTCGTAGCGCACCACGCGGCGTCCGCCGGCGGCGAGGCGCTCGCACAGCGCGTCGGGCCAGGAGAGCATCGTGGGTGAGCCTGCGAGCAGGACGAGCGGCGCGTCGTCGTCGCCGAAGGATTCGATGCCCAGGGTGATCCCGTGGACGGTGACTTTGCTCATCGGATTGTCGGCTTTCGTCGGAGGTCGGGTGTGCCGCGGTTCGCGGTACCCCTTCGAGAGTGCGCCGCGTCGTGCCGGGGTGCGCGGCGCTTCGGCGGTGACCGGGGTGTGTCGGGGTGGGCCCCGGTGCCCGGCCCGCCGAAGCGCCGGTGCCATGGCGCGGTGGTCTCAGCCGTCCTGCCCGAGGCCGCGGTCGGGCGCGTTCATGTCGCCGGTGGTGGGGGTGCCGTCGGCGAGCCCGTAGCGCAGGTACACCGTGCCGTTGGGGCCGGCTGCCGGGGGCTGGAGGAGCGTGACGTTCGTGGGCACCGCGCCGTCCTCGAACACCTTCTTCCCGACGCCCAGCACGATCGGGTGCACCCACAGGTCGAGCCGGTCGAACAGCCTCTCCCGCAGGAGGGTCTGCACCAGGTTCAGGCTGCCGACGACCTTCACGTGCTCGTGCCGGTCCCGGACCTCCCGCACCGCGGCCGCCAGGTCCGGGCCGAGCAGGGCGGACCCGGCCCACGGAAGCTCGGGCGTGCTACGGGAGGCCACGTACTTCGGGATCCGGTTGAACAACTCGGCGAACCCGCCCTCCTGGTGCGGCCAGTGGGCGGCGAAGATGTCGTACGTCCGCCGGCCGAGCAGAAGGGCGTCGGTGCCCTCGTACGCGGCGGCGATCTGTGCCCCGGTGGTCTCGTTCAGCAGGGGTACCTGCCAGCCGCCGAACGGGAACCCGACCGGATCCTCGTCGGGGCCGCCGGGCGCCTGCCCGACCAGGTCGAGGGTGGTGAACAGCTCGATGTGGATGAGGCCCATGTCTGTACTCCCGATGAGTCGGCCGTACCTGTCGGGATGTAGACCGGCCGGGGCCGCAAAACTCATCGCCCCGCGGGCACCCGGCTTTCGCACCTGGCGTCCGCCTCGCCCGGAACACCGCCGCACGGGCCCGCACCCCTCACGGAACGAGCGCCGTTCGCAGGCCTTCCACCAGGAGCAGGGCCGGTCGCGCGGTCCCACGACCCGGCATCGATCAGCTCACGGAGCGCCGCCGCATCGTGGTGCCGAACTCGGGGCGGACCGGCCGTCCCGTCCGCAGGGGAAGGGGATCGCGCAGCCTGGCCACGTACCGCCGGTACGCCCGCACCTCGGCCGAGACGCCCTCCACGGCGGCGAGGCGGTCAGGGAACATCACCCCTCCCGCGTGCAGTCGGGCATCCGTCCCGAACCGGTTGCCGTGCAGCCGGCCGGTCACCAGCCGGCCCTGGGTCCGGGGAAGCACCTTCGACCGGCCCGCCACCACCGGGCCGCGGTTGACCTGGAACCAGACTTCGCGCCGGTTGCCGAACAGCACGACACTCTCGCGCAGATCACGCACGTCGGTGTACACGTCGAAGTCCCAGTCGCCCGGAGCTCCCCCCGAGCCGTAGCACCCACGAAGGTGGTGCATGAACCGGGGCAGGCCGACCGGGGCACCGAACGGAATCACCGCGTCGGCAAAGGGCTCACCGGCGATGAAGTAGATCCTGAACTCCAAGCCGTACAGGCGCCCGCGGACCTTGTTCCTGATCCACAGCGAGAACGTCTCCGCGTCGCCGTAGCCGGACCGGTCCTCGGCGCGGACATGCCGGCTCAGGTGCCTGAACGACAGCGTCTCCGGATCGGCCACCAGGTCAGGGATCCGTTCGACCGAGCCGTGCAGCAGATAGAGGCACATCAGGTCCACCGGATGCGTGTCGTGCGCCAGCCGGGTAAGGAATCCGTCGGAAAAACTGTCCCGCAATGGTGTCTCCAGCCGTCCCGCCCTCTGCCACATCGTGGGCCCGGGGTGAATCTACGGCCTTCGGGGCCGGCGGAACAGCAGGTATCGGCACACCGTGGACTCCCTCTGACGGGAACGCGCAAGCCGTCGCCGGACTCACCGCCCACGATCGCTGGTTGTCGTCACTGCAGGTCCGCGTTGCGTGGGAGCCCGCGGGGGGTGCTAGAAATCCCTGGTGGATGTTTCCCCCGAGTCGCCGACGTTGCGTGTGTTCGTGGCGTTGGCACCGCCCGATGACGCCAAGGAGGAGTTGGCCCGCGCCCTGCAGCCCGCGTACACGATGTATCCGGGGCTGCGGTGGAACCGGATCGAGGACTGGCACATCACCTTGGCGTTCCTCGGTGAACTGCCGCGTACGGCGGTGCCGTTGCTGCAGTCCGTGCTGGCGGGCCAGGCGTCGTCGCGCCCTGCTCTGCGGCTGGGCCTGCGCGGGGGAGGCCACTTCGACGGGCGACTGCTGTGGAGCGGGATCGGCGGGGACCTGGAGGGCCTGCACCTGCTGGCCGCCGACGTCCGGAAGCTGGTCCGGTCCTGCGGGATCGACTTCGCCGAGCGCCCGCTGCGCCCGCATCTGACGTTGGCGCGGTCGCGCCGTGAGGATCCGGTCAGCGTGCCGCGGGCGGCGGCCGGGCTCGCCGGGTTCGTGGGTCGGCCGTGGCCGGCGGAGCGCCTCCACCTGGTCGGCAGCAACATCGCCCGGGGCCCGGGGCCGATCCGCTACCGCGACATCGAGGCCTGGCGGTTCGGCACCGCGGCGCGCGCTGCGGACGACAACGCCTCCGCCGGGTCGTAGCCCGCGGACGGGCCCCCTCGCCCGCCTCGGCCCGAGCCCGATCCGTTCGGCGCGGGCCCGGACGCCGGCGGGCCGTGTGCGGCACGGGGCGCGGGGGCTATCCGATGGCGATGACGGGGTGGTCGGCGGGGTTGATCCAGCGCATCGTGCGGTTCATGAAGGTGGCCGGGACGGCGACGCAGCCGGCGGTGGGGCCGGCCTGGGGGCCGAGGTCGTGGAGGAAGATCCCGGCGCCGCGGCCCTTGACGGCGGGGGAGGTGTTGAAGTCGATGACCAGGGCGTTGTCGTACTGGACGGGGTAGTTGATGAGGTGTTCGCTGCCGAGGGGGCCTTGTTCGGTGAGGTGGAAGCCGCCCTGGGTGTCGGTGCGCATCTGGTTGTAGTGGGCGGAGGTGGGGTCCTGGACCCACCAGTCGTGGGCGGTGACCTGGTGGTAGGGCATGGTCGTGCCGGGGTCGGGGGCGATGCCGAAGGCCTGGGTGAGGGTGTAGGTGCCGGTGGGTGTGGTGCCGGTGCCCTGGACGCGGGTGAGGCCGTCGTGGAGGCCACCGGAGCCGACGCGTGCGTCGGTGGTGGAGTCGAGGGAGTGCCAGAGGCCGTCGCGTCGTTCCCAGAGGGTCACGGTGGCGCGGGTGCCGTCCGCGTGGACCGTGATCACCTGGTCGGCCGGGCCGGCCGCCACGGGTACGGGGAACGGGGCGTCGTCGGCCCACGCCCTGGGGGCGGTGCCCGCGCTGCTTGCCGTGAGGGCGATGCCGAGCGAGAGGGCCACGCTCGCGCAGCGGAGTGCCGTGGCACGACGGGCGGCGGACGGTGTCCGGGAGACGGCCATGAAGGGGTCCTTACCTGGTGCGGACGACGGGGGCGAGGGGGTGCGCGGGCCGGCGGCGGGCGGCAGGTGCCATCGGTCGGTGCACCGACCGGCCGACCCGGCTCGGGGCGGGGCGGGGCCCCGGCACCGGCCGGTACGGACCGTGCCAGCGCCATGATCGGCTTGCCGGGGCAGCGGTGCCAGTACCGACACCACCGGGCCCGGGCGCAGTGTCCACCGTCGACCCGCAGCCCCGGCACGGCCACGGGACCCGCACCCACTGCCAGGACGGGTACGGGGCCCACCCCGCCCTGGAGCCAGGGACCACGATCTGCACCGATGCCGCGCTGACCCCCGGTCACGGCGACGACCACCACGAGGCCACCGTCGCACCCGGCCGGGGCGGACGCGGAGCGAGCGCGGTCGTGGTCACGGCCTTCGAGTCGTGAGCGAAGGGCGGCAGGTCGGCGGCGCACAGGATCAGCAGCGTGGTGGCGGGTAGCCTGGACGCACGTTCGATGAGGAGTATGGCGAATGACGTTCTGGAACCAGTGGCGGGTGGTCGTCGACGAGGCCGACCGGGCCCAGTGGGTGTGGGAGCCGCTGAAGAGTGTGGGCCCGCTGCGGTTCGGTATGGCGCACGACGACGCCACGCAGGCAGTCGCGGGCTACCTGGAGCCTTCCCCGCGCAGCACGAACCACTACGGCGACGTGGTGAGTCACGAGTTCGCCCTCACCCACGCTCCGGGCGGCCCCGCGCTCACGGCCTACTACGACGCGGGCCGCCTGACCTGCGTGGCCGTCAACGCACGGCGCGGGCCCCAGGTCACCCTCGACGGGCTCCGGCTGGTCGGCCGCGTACCGTCCGAACTCGAAGCCGCCTTCATCGAGTACACGACCACTCACGGCCACGAGCTGCGCTACGGCCCGCACGCGGACCCCGGTACCGAGACGCTCGGGGTGGTCCTCCGCGCCCAGCGCGCCGGGGATGTCGTACTCAGCCGGCCCGTGTTCGTCGCCCACGACTGGGCCGATCGATGCGTTCACGTCCCGGAAAGCCGCATCCCTGACAGCGAATGGACCGACCGCCACTACTGACCGGGCTCTGCCCGGGATATGGGCGCTGCCCGGAGCCGAGAACCGGTGGGCGACGTGGGCCGGGACATCGGCCGCCGTGCCGACGACCTCACCAGCGGGTGATCACCCGGCCGCCCCGTACCCTCAGGCGGTGCCGACGGTCTCGGTCCGGACGTCGTACGGGCGCAGGCCCCGGTTCTCGTAGTTGCGCAGGGCGTTCGGGTGATCGTCGGTGTCGGTGTGCAGCCAGACCCGCCGGACGGACTCGGCGCCGAGCGGTTCGGTGGCCCATGCCTGGCGCAGCGCGAGCGTCAGCGCGTAGCCGCCGAGGCCGCGGCCGACGTGCTCCGGGACGAGCCCGAAGGTGGTGATCTCCACGTCGCCGTCCGGGTGCGGCTCCAGGTTGGCGACGCCGGCGGGTTCTCCGTCGTGCGTCAGCAGCCAGTACTGGCGCCGGGGGTGCTCGGTCAGGTGTGACGCCCAGTCGGCTGCGGTGCGGGCGGTGCTGCGCCAGCCGTGCGGCGCCCCGACGCGTGCCTGGACGGCCTGTACCTCGGGGGACGAGCCGTCGGCCGGGACGAGGGCCAGCGCGGCGACCGGCCGGGACGGGCGCAGTTCGGCCGGGTCGGTCATCTCCAGGTACATGACGGTCTTCTCCATGCGGCGAGACTACAAACCCCGGCCCGCCCTGCCTGTCGGTGGGTCAGCGGACGCGGCCGCCCGGGCCCGGGGGCGCACCGTTCCACCACGCCGCCCGGTGTGGCCGGGGCACGGCAGGCGGGCGTTCAGCCGGCCGCCGAGCGGGCCGTACCGGAGGTGAGCCGCCAGAGCCCGGCCACCTCGTAGTAGATGCCGTTCACCACCTGCAACAGCAGCAGCGTGACCGGCCAGAGCAGCGCGCCGAGGCCGGGTACCACGTCCACCGGCAGGGAGTAGGCCATCACGACCCGCGCGGCCGCATCGAGCAGCATCGCCACGCCCCAGATCGCCGTCGACACCCGCCAGATCCGCCGGAAGGCCGGCTCGCGTTCCCACAGCACGTCCCAGGAGGTGCCGTCGGAGCGGAACCGTCCCTCCAGCAGGGGGCGGCCGCCGTGGAAGACCAGCGGGCGCCTGGCCCTGATCGAGATCAGGAACCAGAGCCCGGCGACGCCGGTCAGCCAGCCGTCCTTGGCCAGCAGGAACCGGGGGCTGCCGCCGACCAGTGCGGCCGCGACGCCGAGCAGCATGGTCCCGGCGACGAAGCCCGCCATGCCCTCCAGGCTGCGGGTGCGCAGCCACTGCACCGCCGTGGTGAGCGCCGGCAGGAGGGCCCCGGCCAGCAGCGCGACGAACACGCTGACACCGGCGGCGCGCAGGCCGTAGTACAGCGCGATCGGGACCACGACGTCCCGGACGACACCGAGCAGCAGACGCCGGCCGCTCGGCTGCGGCGGAACCTCCGGGGTCGTCACCGCCGGCACCGCCGTGTGGTCATGACGTCCTCCGGGTCGCGAGAAGGGCCGGGGCGGTGGCCGCTCGGACGCAGTCGTCCACGTCCGGGCGGGGCGGCCGTCGCCGCTCCGCCCGGCCGGGCCGCCGGGCCGGTTCCGGACGCCGTCCGGACGGCACCCGGACGGCGGCGACTGCCGTGTGTCACCTGCACAGGTTGCCTCTTCCTCGCCGGACGACGGCTGAAGGCCGCGACCCCGCCGCCGTGTCCGACGATCGCGGTGTCCGCGGCGACGTTCGGAGCGGGAGCGGGAGCGGGAGCAGGCGCGGTGCCGGGAGCGGGAGCGGTCAGCTGGTCTCCGCCCCCGGCACGGGAGGGTTTCCGATCGTCACGTCGCCCATCCGCCCCGCCGCCACCGCGTGGTCGTGGGCCGCCACGTTGCCGACGGCGATCCCCCTCCCGGAGGCCGAGACGCCGCCCACGCCGGCCTGCCCGGCGGAGGCCACCAGCTCCCGCAGGCCGACGGCCACCGCATCGCGCTCGGCGCCGCCGGTCTCCTCCAGCAGGTCGCGGAACCGGGTCTGCCACGCCAGGGCCGCCCGCTCCCGCAGTTGCTCCAGCTCGCCAGGACCGACGTCCGTCACCTCCGCGGCCGTACGGTCCAGCCGTTCCAGGACCACGGCCGAGGAGTCCGCCCCGGCCCTGCCGCGGCCGAACAGCCGCGCCACCCGGCCGCGGAAGCCGGTCCACGCATCCGTTCCGGCTGCCTGTGCCACAGCCGTTCCGGCAGCCGTCGCCAACGTGATCAACGCAGCATCCACCGACGCCCCCGAGGTAGCTCTCCGGCGGACACGCCCGTCCGCCCGTCACGTCGCAGCGTAGTGACGGCGCACACCGCATGCGGCAGATCCGGCGGATATGACCCGCCCGCCCGGGTGTCGGGTGTAGGGAACCGGCCCGGCCTCCGCCGTCGCGGTCCGGGCGGGGCCGACCCGTCCTGCCCGGCCGGTCAGTCCTGCATGCGCAGGTAGTCCTCCAAGGCGACCTCGCCCATGCTCTCCGTGAGGATCGGCCGGAGCAGCGCGGCGGTTGCTCCGGCGACCGCTCCCAGTGGCGCCACCAGGGAGCGGTCGACTCCCGACAGGTCACCGGTGCAGAGGTACGCACCCGCGATGGCGCTCGTCAGGACGTCCTTGGGGTCGACCGCGGGGGACCCGGAATCCGCCGTGCCCGGGACCACCGAGACGATAGCCACGGCCAGCGGACTCGCATCGGGCCGCCCCGCGATCTTGGCAGCCACGTCGGCTGCGGCGCCGTCACCCAGAAAGACGAGTCGGACGAATTCTCCCAGCTCGTCGACCTCCTGCTCGCCGAGCGGGCCGATGGCCCCGAGCCGGAGCAGGTGGTAGCGAATCCTGTGGATACCTGCGTCCTCCATGAAGAATTGCCTGGACTCGTTCACGGCCTGCCCGGCGTCCCTGAAATCAGACATCTTTCGCACTCACTTGGGAAATGGCCTCCGGGGCCGTTCGCCTCCGGAGGCCGTCCGGGGTCGCCCCGCCTCGCGACAGGACGACCATTCGGGTATTCGGGTCGGACTCACCCGATTGCGTAGATGACCCGGTAGTGGAGATCGTTCGGCCAGTCGCTTCCGTCGGTCCTCTTGATGGAAATACGGAAAGCGATCTGACCGTTCACCGGAACCACGTTGTGGACTGTCATGACAGCATCTCCGGCCTGCGGTATCCCCTCGAAGCCCAGCTCGCAGATGGAGGCGACGATACCCTTGGCAGGGTTGGCATTGGATTCGTTGAAGTTCTGCCAGAACTCACCTCGCCCGGTGGAGTCCGCAGAATTGAAGAAAACCATGGGTACCTCCCGGATGAAACCGGCCGAAACCCGCAGAGCACGCAGGGGGTGGCACCTTGCGTCACAACGTATCCGCCGGATCCTTGACGCGGTCGGGCCTCGGAGGGTTCGACCCTGTGGGGATCGCTCTGCTTTCGGCGCCTGACATAACAGTAGTCCTGCGTCTTGCCGCTCCGCTAGTATCTTTCTCCCCCGGGAGAAAGCGCCGAGGATTCTGTGGCCCGGGCCCGGTGACGGTCTGTAGGGCATTCCGTGTTCGCCGCGCGGAAGGTGCGCGCGGTGCCGGTCCACTCCCGGTGACCGGTTTCCGACAATCCCGGTCCACGACCGCTGGGGCTGCCCGGCGAGGTCCGGGACGGTGACGGAGGGTCGGCGCGCGGCCGGCGACCGGACGGTCACGGCGAGTGGCAGCAGGGCCCCGACGGGACCGCGACGGCAGCCGGGCGAAGCGGGCCCCTCGGGTCCGGCGCTGCGCGGAACAGGTGCACGTCGAGCAGTGCGGCCGAGCAGCCTCATCGGGCCCGTGCTCGCGGCGCTGCCCGGAGACGGGCCGGCTCCTGCTGTCGATCCAGCTCGCCGTCCCGGACCGGCGCGGTGCCGTGCAGCACGTCACCCTGTACTCCAGGCCACCGACCTGTACCTCGTCGGGTTCAGCCCCGGCTACTCGCGCAACGCCTAGATGTTCAACGACCGGCAGGAGGACACCTACGCCAACTTCCTTCCGCCCGACCACACTCCCCGCAATCTCCGGTTCGGCGGGACGTACAACTCGTTGACCAACGTCGAGGGCGCCGACACCCGCTACACGATGCGGATCGGGTACGACAACATCTGGGACCGGATCCTCCACCTGGCCACGACGCCGGAGGACGAGTTCGTCGGGACGAACGCCCGGACCAACGCGCGGACCGCCTCGGCACTGCTCCAGATGATCAACATGTTCTCGGAGGCGGCCCGCTTCCCCGACGTCCAGCGGCACTACCACGACGCGTTCCGGAACCGCGACGCCGTCACCCAGGGCCTCACCCCGTTCGAGCAGGAAGCCGAGAACGGCTGGGGAGGCCTCTCGAACACGTTCTTCCGGCTCAACCAGGACCCGACCGCCTCGTGCACGCTGAGGGTGGGACTCACCTCGGTGGTGTCCAACAACCGGGCCCGGATCCGCGCACTGGTCGCCCTGCCGACCGGATCCACCAGGATCATCGGAACCCGGTTCAACAAGAACCGGAACCAGGTCTGAGAGACCGCCGGGACCGGTCCGCCCCCCCGAACGGGCAGCGGGCCGGTCCTCCGGCGTCCCGGCCGGGCCGGGACGGTCGCACGGTTCAGCGGCTCCTGGCGGTCACGCGGGCCGGCTCGCCCTGCCGTCCAGCCAGAGCGTGTCGGAGGCGTCGCGGTGAGAGCCCGTCGTGCCCACGTGCTTGGCGTCGATCTTCGCGCCGTGCTTCAGGACGTGGACGAGGGCCATGCCGTGTCCCCGGCCCAGGCCGTAGTCCTCCTTGAGCCACGAGAGGATCACCCCTGCCTTCGTGGACGGGTCGTCGAAGCCGCGCTGTTCGGCCAGTGCGATGAACTCCCTCGGCGTCAGACCCGTCTTGGTCTCGATCGTGTCCAGGTATGCCTGAAAGGACATGTGCTCTCTCCCATGCGTCGTGATGCTCCGGGTGTTCGGGGTGTAGACCGGAACGCGGAGCAGAACTCATCGCTCCACGGCCGAGAAGATTCTGCGGGCGGGTGGGACGACGGGGCCAGCAGCACCTGCGGCTGACCGTCGACCGCGCGCGCCGTACGCCGCCGGGACGGTGAACGAGCCGCTGCGGCGGGGCCGTCTGCGGGGGCGCGCCCCCGCACCGTGTTACCGATTGCTCCGGGGCCGCCCCCGCCGGGGCCGCTCGGACACCTCAGGATCGGAGTGCACGTCATGGAATCGAACGTCGGTCTGCTGGCCCGCATCGAAGCCCGGCCGGAGCATGCGGACGCCGTCGAGGCGCTCCTGCGTGGAGCCCTGGACGCGGCCCGCGCCGAAGCGCAGACCGTGACCTGGTTCGCGTTCCGGGAGAGCCCGACCGTCTTCGGGATCTTCGACACCTTCACCGACGAGGCCGGCCGCACCGCCCACCTGAACGGACCGATCGCCGCCGCCCTCATGGAGATCGTTCCCACGTTGCTGGCGGGCGCCCCGGACATCCGCCCCGTCGACGTCCTGGCCGTCAAGCCCGTGTGACACCGCGGACGCGGACGTCCTGCGCCAGGGCGGTGCCGCCCGGCCGGGCGCACGAGGGGCGACCGCGCCCGCGCGGGGCCGCGTCCCGAGCGTCGGGCTCAGCTGCGTTCCTCGGGTCCCGGCGGGTGCCCGCCCGGCACGCTTCGAGCGGGACGGGCCGGTAGGGCCGGACGGGCCGCCCGCAGCGGTCGCTGCGAGCGCCGCGGCCATGGCGAGCGGGGCGACGAGCAGGACGACGGTTGTGTTCACGCGCGCCTCCGACGACGAGGGAACCCGGGACGACGGGTCTCCTGCCCCGGGGCCCGCACCCCGTGCTGCGGCGCACCCGAACAGCCGACGAGGTGTCCGCCTCGCCGGCGTGCGCCTCTCCGGGACGTGTCCCTTCCGTGCGCGCGGGACGCGTCAGGACACGGCCGGGCCGTGCTGCCCGTCCGCCTCCCGCAGGAGTGTGCGCAGGGTGTCGAGGCAGGCGGTGATGGCGGGTTCGTCCGCCGTGTCGTGGCGGGTGGCGATCCCGATCGTGCGGGCGAGGGCGGTGTCGGTCACCGGCAGCGCGGTGAGGGCGGGCGGCAGGTGGGCGGCGGCCATGCGGGGGGCGAGGACGGTGTGGCCCCCGCTCGCGGCGAGGGCGATCATGGCGGTGAAGTCGGTGCAGACGTGTCGGACCCGGGGAGTGAACCCGGCGGAGCGACAGGCGTGGAGTACGGCCTCTCCGCACGCGCTCTGCGCCGGGGCGGTGATCCACGGCGTGTCGGCGAGCTCCGCCAGGTCGACGGGGGCGCGGTCCGCCCGGACGGCCGGGTGGTCGCGGGGCAGGACCGCGACCAGCGGGTCGGTGCACAGCGTCCGGGTTGCCACGCCCGGGAGCGGCGGAGCGGCCAGGTTGTCGTACCGGTAGACGAGGGCGGCGTCCGCGCGGCGCTGGAGCAGCAGGCGTAGGGCGGCCTCGGGTTCGGCCTCGGTGATGTGGAGCCGCAGGTCCGGGTGGGCGGCTTCCAGGGCCGTGGCGAGCGGGGCGGCCACCGGGGCCAGGGCGCTGGGGAAGCACGCGAGGCGCAGGGGACCCGCGGGGTGCCGGGCCGCGGCGAGCAGGCGGACGCGGGCGTGTTCGAGTGCGGCGAGCACGTGCTCGGTGTCGCTGGTCAGCCGACGGCCCGCGGCGGTGAGGTGGACCGAGCGGCCGGTGCGTTCCAGCAGGCGGGTACGGGTCTCCTCCTCCAGGAGCCGCAGCTGCTGCGAGACGGCGGAGGGGGTGACGCCGTGGAGGTCGGCGACGGCGGTGACCGTGCCGTGCACCTCCAGGTCACGGAGCAGGACGAGGCGCCTCACATCGAGCATCAGTCCATCTTAAGGTCAGGTTGTAGGAGATGTAGCTGGACGCGGGTGTCCCCGCCCGGCGACCCTGGCTGTCGTCTTCCCCGTCGTCGAGCAGTGCCAGGAGTGCCTCGTGCGTGCCACCGTCATCCACGGCCCCCGTGACGTCCGGATCGAGGAGGTGCCGGACCCGGTGCTCCGGCACCCGACCGACGCCGTGGTGCGGGTGGTGAGCGCCTGCATCTGCGGCAGTGACCTGTGGGCCTACCGGGGTGTGGCGTCCCGGGTGGCCGGCCAGCGGATCGGCCACGAGTTCCTCGGCATCGTCGAGGAGACCGGCTCCGAGGTGACCGGGGTCACCCGCGGTGACTTCGTGGTCGCGCCGTTCGTCTGGTCCGACGGTGTCTGCGACTACTGCCACGACGGCCTGCACACATCCTGCCCGCAGGGCGGTTTCTGGGGTGAGGTCGGGTCCGACGGCGGCCAGGGCGAAGCCGTCCGCGTCCCGTTCGCCGACGGCACCCTGGTCAAGCTGCCGAAGGAGGCGGCCGGCGAGGAGAAGCTGCTGCCCGGCCTGCTCGCGCTGTCCGACGTGATGAGCACCGGCCACCACGCCGCCGTCACCGCCGGTGTCCGGCCGGGCAGTACCGTCGTGGTGGTCGGCGACGGCGCGGTCGGCCTGTGCGGGGTGCTCGCCGCGCAGCGCCTCGGCGCCGGCCGGATCATCGCGCTGGGCCGCCACGAGGCGCGCACCGCGATCGCCCGGACCTTCGGCGCCACCGATGTGGTGGCCGAGCGCGGAGAGGCCGCGGTCGAGGCGGTCAGGGAACTGACCGGCGGTCAGGGCGCGCACGCCGTCCTGGAGGCGGTCGGCACCGAGGAATCGATGCGCACCGCGATCTCCGTCACCCGTGACGGTGGCGCGGTCGGCTTCGTCGGCGTGCCGCACGGCGGCAGTGCCGGAGTCGACATCTCCCGGATGTTCGACGGCAACATCTCGCTGCGCGGCGGCGTGGCCCCCGCTCGTGCGTACATCCCGGAGCTGCTGCCCGACGTGCTGTCCGGCGCCATCGATCCCGGTCTGGTCTTCGACCGCACCGTCGGCCTCGACGGAGTGCCGGACGGCTACCGGGCGATGGACGAGCGAACCGCGCTGAAGGTGCGCATCACCTTCTGAGGGCCGGACACCGGGCGCATCGGCGACCCGGGGCGTCCCGACACACCGCGCCGGGTGCGATCCGGCCGGTGCCCGGGTGGTGTGGTGGACGCGCAGGCCGGGCCGTCGAGCGGGTGGCCTCCGGGTGCCGATGTGGCGGTGGGCAGGCACTGCTCGACCACTGGTGGTACCCGGCGGGCACGGCCGGGGCACGGCTCATGGGACCGTACGGCCTGCGTGACGCCGACGGGTTCCTCGGGGAGGAGCCGGGCGACGAGCCCGGCACGGTGATCCGGCAGGTCGTGGCGGACACACGCTGAGCCGTGACCGACGCCACCGGCGAACCGGCGAACCGGCGCAGGCGTGTGCAGGCCCGCCGGGGTGACGCCGGTGGTGTGTCAGGCCACGTGCGACCGGCGACCTGCGCTGCCTGGCTCAGGGTGGAGGCGGCAACTTCCTGCCGACAAGGTCCCCTCCTCTTCAGGGAGCAGATTGTGACGTCCACACTGCCGCCAGCCGGCGGTCAGCCGGGCTCGGGCGCAGGCGTGCCCGGCACCGGTTCGGTGGCCCGCCGGAGCCGGGCACTGGCCATCGCGGCCGGCCTGTTCTGTACGGCTGGCATCGCTCCGCTGGCGCTGACCGCGCCCGCCCACGCGCAGGGCACCTGCACGGTGTCCGGCCCCACCACCACCTGCACGTTCGTGTTCACCGGCGCCGAGCAGACGTTCACCGTCCCGGCCGGTGTCACGCAGGCCGACGTCACGGCGACCGGTGCCGCCGGCGGCCTGGAGGACAACGGCGTCGGCGGCGGCCGGGGCGCTCAGGTGTCCGGCACGCTCACCGGGCTGGCCGGCGGGCAGACCCTCTACGTCGAAGTCGGCGGCGCCGCCAACACCGCCTCGTGCACCGGCGGCGCGCAGTGCACCGGCGGCTTCAACGGCGGCGGCAGTACCCACTTCGGCGGCGGAGGAGGCGGCGCCTCCGACGTCCGCACCCAACCCGGTACCACGCCGCTCACCACCACCGACTCCCGGCTCATCGTGGCTGCGGGCGGCGGCGGAGCCGGCTGGGCCGGCCAGTGCACCGGAAGCAAGGGCGGAGACGCCGGCCAGCCGGGCACCGACGCGACCTGCAACGGGGGCGCGGGTGGCGGTGCGGGCACGTCCACGCACGGCGGGGTCGGCGGCACCGGCGGGGGCGGGTTCTACGGCGGTGGGCCCGGCACGCTCGGTGCCGGCGGCACCGGCGGCGGCCCGGGTGCTTCCCTGACCGGTGGTGCGGGGGGCGGCGGCTACTACGGCGGTGGCGGCGGCGGCAACATCAACCCGTTCATCAGCCCGAGCGGGGGCGGAGGCGGCGGAGGCGGCGGCTCGTCCCTGGTCCCCGCCGGCGGCACCGGCCCCACGGTGACGAGCGCCGCCGCGGGCATCACCATCAGCTACACCACTCCGGGCAAGCCGGTGAACACGCGTCTGATCGCGCTGCCCCCGCAGGTCCGGCTCGGCCGCCCGGTGGTGCTCGACGACCTGGTCTGCCCCAGCGGTACCGGCGCCACGACCCCGCCCACCGGGACGGTGACGTTCACCGACACCACGACCGGCACGCCCCTGGGCACGGCACGGCTGGTCCTCAACCTCGGGAACTGCGGGGCCGCGGGGCGTGTCGTCTTCTTCGGAACCCCCGGAGTGCACGTCGTCACGGCCGTCTACAGCGGCGACTCGGTCTACCAGAGCGGCAGCCCGGAAACCGTCTCGGTGACGGTCTCCTGAGGGTCTCCTGACGGTTTCCCGACACCGTGACGGTCCCCCTGCCGGACGCTCCGGCAGGGGGACCTCTGCCGCTGTCACGGGCCGCTCCGTGCGGTGCGCGACGGCCGGCCCGGCACGCTCGGCCGTGCAGTCGCGCACCCGCAGCGGCTACAGGGCCTGGGAGAGGCGGTCGGTCAGGAGCCGGGTGAAGCGGGCCGGGTCGGGCAGGTCGCCGCCCTCGGCGAGCAGGGCGCTGCCGTGGACGAGCTCGGCGGTGTCCGCGAGCGCCGGGTCCTCGGGCTTCGTCCGGTGGGCCTGGTGGAGGGCGGTGATGAGCGGGTGGCCGGGGTTGAGTTCGAGGATGCGCTTGACCGGCGGCAGCTCCTGGCCCATGGCCCGGTACATCTTCTCCAGGGTGGGGGTCAGGTCGTGGGCGTCGCCGACCAGGCACGCGGCGGAGGTGGTGAGCCGGGTGGACAGGCGGACCTGCTTGACGTGAGCGGCCAGGGTGGTCTGCAGCCACCCGAGGAGGTCGGCGAAGTCCTGTTCGCGCTGGGCCTTCTCCGCCTTCGCCTCGTCACTGACGTCGCCGTCGGCGTCGTGGTCGAGGTCGACCTGCCCCTTGGCGATGGACTGGAACCGGTGGCCGTCGAAGGCGGGGACCTGGTCGGTCCAGACCTCGTCCACGGGGTCGGTGAGGATCAGGACCTCGTAGCCCTTGGCGGCGAAGGCCTCCATGTGCGGGGAGCTCTCCACCGTCTGGCGGTTCTCGCCGGTCAGGTAGTAGACGGTGTCCTGGCCGTCCTTCATCCGCGCGACGTACTCGCGCAGCGTGGTCGCCTTCTCCGGGTCGTTCGTCGAGGCGGCGCGGACCAGCTCCAGCAGCGCGTCGGTGTTGTCGCGGTCCTCCAGCAGGCCTTCCTTGATCACCCGGCCGAACTGCTCCCACAGCTCGGCGTAGGCGTCGGCCTTCGTGGTCTGCATGGTCTTCATCGCGCCGAGGACCTTCTTGACGAGGCGCCGGCGAACCGCGGTGATCTGGCGATCGTGCTGCAGGATCTCGCGTGAGACGTTCAGCGAGAGGTCGTGGGCGTCGACGACGCCCTTGACGAAGCGCAGGTAGTTCGGCATCAGCGCGTCGCAGTCGTCCATGATGAACACGCGCTTGACGTACAGCTGCACGCCCCGCTTGGTGTCGCGGGAGAACAGGTCGAACGGGGCGTGGGCGGGGATGAACAGCAGCGCCTCGTACTCGAAGGTGCCCTCGGCGCGCATGTGGACGGTCTCGGCCGGGGGCTGCCAGTCGTGGCTGATCTGCTGGTAGAACTCGCTGTACTCGGCCTCGGTCACCTCGCTGCGCGGGCGGGCCCACAGGGCCTTCATCGAGTTCAGCGTCTCCGGGCCGTCCGCGGCCGCTTCCCCGTCGCCCGGGTCCGTGTCCGCATCGGCGGCTTCGGCGGCCATCCGGATGGGCCAGCGGATGAAGTCCGAGTACTGCTTGACGATCTGACGGATCTTGCGTGCCGCCAGGTAGTCGCCGAGCCCGTCCTCGCTGTCCGCCGGCTTGAGGTGCAGCGTGACCGAGGTGCCCACCGGCAGGCCGTCGGCCTGCGCGATCGTGTAGGTGCCCTCACCGTCGGACTCCCACGCGGTGCCCTGCTCGGTGCCGGCGCGGCGGGTACGCAGGGTGACCTTGTCGGCGACCATGAACGCCGAGTAGAAGCCGACGCCGAACTGCCCGATCAGGCTCTGCGCCGCCTCCGCGTCCTTGGCCTCCTTGATCTTGGCCAGCAGGCCGGCGGTGCCGGACTTGGCGATGGTGCCGATCAGGTCGACGACGTCGTCGCGGGTCATGCCGATGCCGTTGTCCCGCACCGTCAGGGTGCGGGCCTCCTGGTCGACTTCCAGCGTGATGTGCAGGTCGGACGTGTCGACTGCGAGGTCGGTGTCGGTGAGGGATTCCAGACGGAGCTTGTCGAGGGCGTCGGAGGCGTTGGAGATCAGCTCGCGCAGGAAGATGTCCTTGTTCGAGTAGATCGAGTGGATCACCAGCTGCAGCAGCTGGCGGGTCTCCGCCTGGAACTCCAGCGTCTCGGTCGGGCTGGCCACGGGAGGCGTCTCCTTCGGGTGTACGTACGGGAAAGGGTTCGGGTCGGGTCGGGTCAACGGCCGGATCCGGACGGGTGTGCCGGGTCCGGACCGGGGTCTTCGGATGTGGTCGAGGGGCTGGTGGGACGGCTCGGGCGGCAACGGTCGCCGGGCGTGGCGCGGCGGGCACGGCCTGCTCGACCAGGGCCACCGCAGCGGGCCCGCCGGTCAGCTCCGGCACCGTCTCGCGCGCTGCGGGCCGCGGCCCGGCGGGCTCGCGGTCACGGGCCGACGGAGGGTCTGCGGCGCCGCCGGTCACTGTCGGTGCGCAGCTGCTCGGTTCGGGCGGTGAGCGCGTCGAGGCGGTCGGCGATCGTCGGGTGGTCCGCCTCCAGGAGGGGCCGGGTCCCGGCGAGCGGGGCGAGCAGGCGGGCGGGGTCGGGGTGGCCGAGTGCGTCCAGCAGGCGTTGTACGGCGGGTGCCGCCGAGCTGGCGAGGCCGTCCAGGGCGCTGATCTGTCCGGCGAGACGGCGCAGGTCCGCGGCGTTGTCGCGGGCCCAGGTGGTCACCGCGCGGTCGGCGGCGCGCTGGTCGCGTGCGGCCCGGACGCGCTGCTCGCCGGTGCTGCCCACCTCGGTGCCGGCGTCGCTGTCGGGGCGCATGCGCAGGTAGCGGCGCTCGGCGGCCTGTCGACTCCGCACGCCCATCGGTTCGGCGAGGTCGGTCCAGGTGGCGCCGGCGCCGCGGGCGGTCTCGATCAGGCCGGTCTCCCAGCCTGCGAGTTCCTCGCGGAGGTGGCGCAGCATCAGGAGCGCGGACAGGGCCTGCTGCGGGTCGCGCTGGTCCGCGGTGTCCGCAGGCGCGTGGCGGGCCGTGCGGGCGGTGGCGTCCATCGTGCCCAGCGCGGCGGCGGCGGCCAGGAACGAGGCCGGCCCTGTCCCGGCCGTGCCGGTGTCCCGCACCGTCATGCCGTCACCCTTCCGTTGACCGGTCCGCTGTCATCGCATGGACGACATGCTACAACGCGGTGTCGCGCCGTACCGGTCCCTGCAGCCCGGAACCGGAGCGATGTGCATGCGCGTGGGGATCACGCCCGTCGACCGAATGAACCGTGTCTGCCGACGCGTCATCTCACCGCCGCCCTCGACCTGTTCGCCGCCCTCGACGCCGACACGTCCACCGCCTGCCGCCGCTGCGGGACCGTCTCCCTCGTCCCGGCCGCCACCGCCTCGGCCGCCGGGCCGGTCGGCCCCCGGGGGACGGACGCCTCGTCGTCACACGAAATTCACGGGCCGGGGTCTACTCGCATAGACGGTGGTGGGTCATCCTGGTGCGGCACCGGTCCTCGAAGCCCGCTCCTCACGCAGGATCTGCGGGCGGGGGCGCTGCGCGGATCGTCCCTCGCGCCGGAGCACTGCCGCGTCACCGCACGTCGCACGATCCCGTGGTCCGGGGCCGGTCCTCTTTCGTCCGGTGCCGGGCCACCCGTCCGCCTGCCGAGGCCCGCCCGGATCCGGGGGCCGGGTCGGAGGTCCACCATCGTCACCGGGAGATGCAGATGAAGCCACGCACCGCAGCCACCGTCGTTGCCCTGGCCCTGGCCGGCCTCGCCGTCTCGGCGCCCACGGCCGGCGCCAGCGGTACCAAGCTGTCGCAGTCGACGGCCGCCGGTCAGTTCAGCAGCGCCGGCATCACGTGGAGTTCCAGCGGGGGATGTACCACCAGGTCCAACTCCACCTGCACCTCGTTCGAGCAGATCAACTCGGGCACGGTGAGCGCCATCATCACCCTCAAGCGGGCCAGCGGCTGTGCCATCAACATCACGGGCGGGACCGAGGTGGGCCACGCCTCCGGCACCTACAGCCACTACAACGGCTACAAGGTCGACATCGCCCGCAACTCCTGCATCGACGGCTACATCCAGAACAGCTTCACCTACATCGGCTACCGGGGCGACGGCTACCCGCAGTGGAAGGCCGCCTCGGGCAACCTGTACTGCAACGAGGGCAGCCACTGGGACATCCTCGTCTACTGACGCCGGCCCCCGGGGCGGCCGGCCACCGCGCCCGCACCGGACTCCTGCGAACGTCGGCCCTGACGACGCCCCGGAAGGGCGGGCCGACGGGCCGAGCCGGTCGGCCACGCGGTGTCGCCCGGCGGGTGGTGGACACGGTGATCCACCACCCGCCGGGCTCACCCGCGATCCGACTCTTCCCTCCCGGGTGACCGGCTCCTCGCCGGTCCGGGCTGCGCGGTCGATCGCGCCTGTCCGCAGGGGCGGGCGGGGCTCGCGCTCAGCCGGCCGCGCGGTAGGCCGTACCCACCCGGTTGGGCGTTGCCCGGTTGTACAGGCCGGTGCCGCCGCGGTCCGCGGAGAGGGTGAACCACGCGTAGCGTTCGACGAAGGGAAGCGCCTGGAGCATGGCGGTCGACTTCGTCACGAACGCGGCCTGCTGTTCCGGCGTCGGATACCTCGGGGTACCGCCCGAAAAGTCGATCAGGGCGTACTCGGTGAGCCAGATCGGCTTCCGGTAGCGGTCGTAGGTGGCCTGGAGGTAGCTCCGCAGTTGGCTCGTCGCGGCATCGGCACGGAAGTCCGAGCCGTACCAGTGCAGGGGGATGAAGTCGACCTCGTAGCGGCGGGCGGCGGCGCCCTTCATGAACCGGTCGAGCCAGCCGCCCGCGGTGTCGCCGCCGCCGGCCACCGCGGGTGCCCCCAGGCGCATCCCGGTCGACTGGAGCCGGGGCCACAGGTCGAGGGCCTTGGTCACGCTCATGTCGGCCTGCGCCGGCAGGTCGGGTTCGTTGAACCCGAGCAGGGTCGTGCCCTCCTTCCTGGCCGTTCCGAGTTGTGCGTCGGTCACCGAGGCCGCACCCCAGATCATGGGGACGAACTCGACGCCGGCGGGCGGCCTGATCTGCTGCCGGTCCGAGGCCCAGGTGAAGTACCAGCCGACCCTGGCGTCAGCCAGTGCCTTGGTGACGTCGGTGAAGTTCCAGGCACTCACGCCCTTCTTCTTCACCGGGGCGGCCGACGCGTCGGCCGGGCTGCCGACGGTGAGCCAGGTCAGCACCGCGAGCAGGACGGTGAACAGACGTGTTCGACACGGCACAGCGTTCCTCTCCTTCCACCCCACCGGCATGACGAGGCCGCGGCGGCTCGGACCGGGAACCGGGACCGGTGGCTCACCCGGTGGGCCCGAACGTGACGGTGAAACCCTTGCAGTGGCTGCACTGCTGCATCACCTTGTTGCCCGGCACCTGGTCCTGCTTGGACCACGTGTAGGCCTTGGGGCACTTCGCGCTGAGCGCGCGGCTGTAGTCGGTGGGGGTGTCCCGGCTGGGGTTGGTGCACAGCATCGGCTTGCCGTCCGGCCCGCGCGTCAGATCGGCGGGCGGGCAGGAGGGCAGCAGGTTCGCCGCGCAGCCCCGCGTGTCGCAGCCCCCGCCGGGCGGAACCGTGGCGTTCACCGGAGTGATCGTGACCGGCAGCGAGAACGCGTTCACGTAGCTCACGTCGTACCAGGGAGCGGCGCCGTCCTTGCCGTCGAAGTTGAACTCCGCCAAACTGGCCGGTTGTTCGCCCGTCGTGCAGTGGTCGGCGAACGGGCCGCAGTCGCCCACCCGGCAGTGGAAGGTGCTGCCGGAGGCGCCACCGCATCCTTGCCGTGCGAAGAACTTTCCACGCCAGTGGAACGGGGCGGCCGTCTCGGGGATCGTCACCGTCGCCGACTGCCCGGGCGCCAGGACCGGTAGCCGGGTGAACTGCTTCGATCCGTCGGCGTTGACGCCGCTTCCGATCCACAGATTCTGCGGGGAGTGATTCACGAACGTCACCGTGTGGTTGACCGCCGCGGCCGTCGCGGTGCGGGCGGTCGCTGTCGTACCTGTTGCCGTCGCACCCGTTGCCGCGCCCGCGCTCGGCAGTACCGCAGTCAGCGCGGCAGCGGCAACCGCGACGAACAGCCTGGTCAGGAACCTGCGCATGACTTCTCCTTTCCGCTCAGCAGGTCAGGTCGGTGCCGGGGGAGGTGCCGAGGAGCCGTGCGAACCCCTGGTACAGGTTGACCCTGTCCTGCATCTCGGCGGTGTTCCTGCCGTTGCACTCCACGGCGCCGTTGATGCTGCGGATCGTCTGACCGAAACCGGCGCCGGTGACGATCGCCCGGTGTGCCGTCATGGAGCCGGGCCCGGACTGGGTGTTCCAGTACCAGAGTGCGGTCTTCCACGAGACCTCGGGATTGGTCTGGACCAGATGGGGGTTGTGGAGCAGGTCGATGTGCAGGGCGTCCCCCGCCGCCTTGTAGTTGAAGTTCCAGCTGAGCTGGAGCGGTCCCCGTCCGTAGTAGGCCGCGCGTCCCGCCGGACACCCGTAGGGCCGGGCGGCGTCGCAGTACGTCGGGTAGTTGGCGGTGTTCTGCTCCACGACGTAGCGCAGGCCGCCGGTCTCATGGCTGACGTTCGCCAGGAACGCCGCCGCCTCCCGCCGCTGGATCGCGTCGTTTCCGGTGTGCGCGAAGCCGGGGTAGGCGCTCATCGCGCCGACCAACGCCTCGTAGGTGTAGAACTGGTTCCTGTTCGGGAACATCCGGCCGAACTGGGCCTTGCTCACGACGAAGCCGGCCTGGCCCGAGGCCGTCGCCGGTGCCACTCCGGCCTTCGACTCGGCGGTGGCGGTGGCGGCGGTGGCGGGGGCGGAGGTGGCGGCGGTGGCGGAGGTGGGCAGGATGATCGCCGATACGGCTGCCGCTGCCGCGGCGATCCTCAGGGCTGAGCGTCGAAGGGGCATGCAGGACCTTCCTCGCGTGGTGACGGTGGCGGGTTCCCGTCTGCGTGGCGGACGAGCGCCGATCGCGCAGCGGTGACCGCGCCGGGGCTGCCGGACGATCGTCCGGCAGCGGGATCCGCGGAGACATCCGTGAGCCTCACTGAGATCCCGGACCGCCGTGCGGCGTCGGGCCCCGCCCGATCGGTGATCCGGGCGTGACGTGCGCGACGTTTGGCACCCCTCCTGATCCGGTTAGGGTCATGTACATGCTGATTCGGCAGATGGTCGGCGTGACCGGACGGGAAGCCGAACGAGCCGTGCTGGAGGGCCTGGTCGCCGACGTCGCGGCCGGCCGCGGGGGCAGCCTGCTCGTGGAGGGCGAACCCGGCATCGGCAAGTCCGCGTTGCTCGCCGCACCGCTCGCCGCGGCCGGAGCCGCCGGATGTGAGGTGCTGTTCGGGCAGTGCGACGAACTGGGGCAACGGCTTCCGCTCTCGGCCATGACACGGCTCCTCGGCGTGCCCCCGCGATCGTCCGATCCACGGCACGCGCAGGCCGCACCGCCGCGTCGACGACCACCGGACCGCGCGGGCCGGGACCCGCATCCCGGCGGCGCCGATCCGATGGTGGCCGCCACCGAACAGCTGCTGGCCCGGGTCGACCGGCTGTGCGCGTCCGGGCCGGTGGTCCTGGCCCTGGAGGATCTCCAATGGGCCGACGAGGCAACCCTGTTGATGTGGCGTAGCCTCTGCCGAAGCGCGGCTCAGCGGCCGCTGCTGGCCATCGGGACCTGCCGACCGGTACCGCGCCGCCCAGCCCTGACGCGACTGCGTCGGGAACTCCGTCCCCGGGGCGGGCGGGTGCTCTCACTCGACGGCCTGAGTGAGGCGAGCGTGTCGGAGCTGGTGGGTGTGCTGGCCGGAGGGACACCCGGGCCACGGCTCGCCGCACGGCTCGGCTCGGCGGCCGGAAACCCGCTGTACGTCCGGGAGTTGCTGGGCGCCCTGGTGCGCGGTGGATCCCTGGACCGCGCCGCCGGCACGGTGGAGCTGCCCGCGGACGGCCGCGACACGGGGGAGCTGCAGGCCCTCACGGACGTCGTCGCGGACCGGCTGGCCGCTCTCTCGGCCGGGGCCCAGCGGGTGCTGCGCACCGCGTCGTTGCTCGGGCCCGAGTTCTCGGTGGCGGATCTGACGGCGGCGGCAGGAGGCGCCGACCTCCTCGCGGCGGTGGAGGAGGCTCTGAGCGCGGGCGTGCTGGAGTCGGCCGGGTCCCGGCTGCGGTTCCGCCACACCGTGCTGAAGGAGGTGCTCCACGAGACCATCCCGTCCGCCCTGCGCGCGGGGCTGCGGCGGCACGCGGTACGGGAGTTGGTCGCCGCCGGGGCGCCGGTCGAGCGCGTGGCCGAGCTGATCCTCCCCGCCGTGCGGGAAGGAGCGGACGGCTGGGAGTGGGAATGGCTCGCCGACAACGCGGCGCGCCTGGTCCACCGGGCCCCGGTGATCGCCGTCGAGCTGCTCGAACACGCCCTGCGGCGGGCGGACGCGGACTGTCCGAGGCGTCACGTGCTGGCCGACCGGTTGGCGGCGCTCTACTTCCGCACGGGCCGCGCCGACCGGGCCGGGGAGCTCGCCCGCAGCATCCTGCTGGCGACCTCGGACCGTGAACTCGTGGGCCGGGCCCGATGGTTGCTCACCAGCATCGCGCTGCGGGCCGGCCGCTACCAGGACGTGGAGGCGAACTGGCACGCGGCTCTCGGCGACCCGCGGCTCGCGCCGCCATGGCGGGCAGGACTGCTGGCCCTGCTCGCCACCGCCCGGGGCTTCCAGGGCCGGCTCGTCGCGGGCCGTGCGGCGATGAGCGTCGCACTGGCCGAAGGGGTGCGGCTCGACAACGCCACCACCGTCGGTTACGCCCTGAACGCGGCCGCCCTGATCCGCAGCCGGGAGGGTGACCAGGGCGGTGCGCTGGTCCTGGCCGACCGCGCGCTCGCGCGGATCGGCGACGACCGCGAACTCGTCGACCTGCGGCTCATGTTGCTGGGCCACCGGGCGGTGGCACTGGACAGCCTGGGCCGCCCGGGGGAGGCGGAGGAGTCGCTGGCGCACGCCCGTGCCCTCGCCGAGCGGACCGGACCGGTGCTGCTCTCGATGAGCCTGGTCAGGATCGCCGAGCGGTACTACGAGCACGGTCGCTGGGACGACGCGCAGACGGTCCTGGACGAGGTCACCGACCTTCCGCAGGGCCGCTGGCAACTCGCCCGGCACGGCCTGCGGGCCCTGATCGACGCCCGGCGGGACCGCCAGCAGGAGGCAGCCGGGCATCCGCAGGCCCCGGACACCGAGGTCGCGCCGCCGACCTGGCCCGTGGCGGCCTCGTACCGGATCGTGGCCCGCAGCCTCGCCCTCGAACGGACGGGCCGACCCCGCGAGGCCCTCCAGGTGCTCGCGGCGCTGCTGGCCCCCGCGTACGAGTACGACACCAGGAGGCATCCGGAGTGGCTGGTCGGCCTGGTCCGCCTGGCGCTCGCCGTGGACGACCGGCACACGGCACGGACCGCGGCGCTCGAAAGCCGGCGGCACGCCCACATCGAACCGTTGCCCGCCACGCGGGCCGCCGCCCAGTGGTGCCGCGCACTGCTGCACCACGACCCGGCCCGGCTGCTCGCCGCGATCGACCACCACCGCACCGTGGGCCGGCTCCCGGACCTGGCAAACGCCCTCGAAGACCTCGCCGTGCTCCGGGCCGCGTCCGGCGACCGCGACGCGGCCCGGGTCGCGTTCGGCGAGGCCCTCGCGCTCTACGCCGAGCTGGGCGCGGTCTGGGACGCGCGCCGCGCCGCCGCCCGCATGCGCCCTTGGGGAGTGCGGGCCGGGATCCGGGGACCGCGCTCCCGGCCCGCCTCGGGCCGGGACGCGCTGACCGTGACGGAGCAGCGCGTGGCCGAACTGGTCGTGCAGGGGCTGTCCAATCCCGACATCGCCGCGATGCTGCTGCTCTCGCGCCGCACGGTGGAGACCCATGTCTCCCACATCCTCGGCAAGCTCGGTGTCCGCTCGCGCCGCGAGGTCGCCGCGGTGACCGCGGGCACTGCGGGTACTGCGGGTACTGCCGGCACTGCGGCTACCGGGGGTACTGCGGGCACCGAGGTCACCGGGGGCACCGGGGGCACCGGGGTGGAGTCGCCGGGCCGCGCTCCGGTGACCGTTCGCGGGGCACGCTCCGCGCCGGCCCCGTCCGCGCGGCCGGGAAGTCGACCGAGCCCCTCTCAGAACCGCAGCTGACCCCGGCACCTGCGGGGAGGACGCCGGACTGGCCGGGGGGCGTAATCCCACGGGCTTACGTCGCGCACGAGGTTTCGCCGCCGGGCCGATGCCGGCAAGGTGCCGGCCAGGGCACGGTGGTCCCATGGCTCGCACCGAGAAACTCACGACACATCAGCAACGCTCACAGATCAAGCGGTTGGCCTCCGGGGTGGCCGCGCTGTGCCTGGCCTCGGCCATCGCGGGGCTGCTGCCGACGCCCGCCTCCGCGGCCGACGCGGCCAATGTGGCCGACGCGTCCGGTCCGACGGCGGGCGGCGACGGCTACAGCGCGCAGATCCGCCGGACCGAGTACGGCATCCCGCACATCCAGGCCCACGACTTCGGCGGCCTCGGGTACGGCTACGGCTACGCCTTCGCCCAGGACAACCTGTGCGAACTCGCCGACCAGGTCGTGACACTGCGGGGCGAGCGCTCCCGCTTCCTCGGCCCCGACGCGTTCTACCAGGGCAGGACCACCAACCTGGAGAGCGACACCTACCACCAGGGCCTGCGGCAGGCCGGCACCGTCCGGCGCCTGCTCGACCGGCCGGCCCCGCTCGGCCCGACGGCCGAGCTGCGGCAGATGGTCGAGGGCTACGCGGCAGGCTACAACCGCTACCTGCACGACACCGGCGTGGAGCGACTGCCGGACGCCTCCTGCCGGGGCCAGGCCTGGGTCGGTCCGATCACCGCCGAGGACATCTGGAGCCTGGTCTACGAGCTGAACACCAGCTCGGGGACCAGCAGCCTCCAGCAGTCCATCGCCACCGCGATCCCGGGCGCCCAGGCCGAGCCCTCGGCGGCCCCCGCCGCTGCGGCCGCGCCGGCCGGGGGCCCCGGGCACGGCCCGGACCTCGGCAGCAACGGCTGGGCACTCGGCCGGGACGTCACGCAGAACCAGGACGGGATGCTGCTGGCCAATCCGCACCTGCCCTGGTCCGGCGGCATGCGCTTCTACCAGGTGCAACTGACCATCCCGGGGGTCATGGACGTCTCGGGCGCGGGCCTCTACGGCACGCCGGTGGTGGAGATCGGCCACACCCGGGGGCTCGCCTTCACCGAGACCTCCAGCTTCGCGGACCATGCGACCCTGTACCGACTCCCGCTGGTGCCCGGCGACCCGACCAGCTACCTGGTGGACGGCAAGGCCGTACCGATGGACAGGAGGGACGTCCGGGTCACCGTCCGCGGCGCCGACGGCACGCTGTCGACCGTGAGCCGCACCCTCTACAGCTCCCGTTTCGGCCCGGTGCTGGCCGACCACTGGTCGGGCACCTACGCGTACGCCGTCCGCGACGCCAACGCCGAGAACCTGCGCTCGATGAACCAGTGGTTGGCGCTCGACCGGGCGCAGAGCCTCGGCGAGCTGAAGCAGGCGGCGAACACCTACCAGGGCGATCCGTGGAACTACACGGTCGCCACCGATGCCACCGGGGAGACGTACTTCACCGACGCCTCCAACGTGCCGCACGTGACCGACGAGCAGCTCGAGCAGTGCCGCCTGCCCGAGCTGCACGACCTGCCGACCCTCCTGGACGGCTCGACGGCGGCCTGCGACCCGGGCAGCGACCCGGACGCGGTGGTGCCCGGCATCTTCGGCCCCGCGAACCACCCCGAGCTGGCGCGGACCGACTACGTCGCCAACTCCAACAACAACCCGTACCTCGCCAACGCGAGCGCCCCGCTCACCGGCTACCCGAGCATCTACGGCACCGACCGCGGGCTGGCGCCACGCCCCCAGCTCGGGCTGCAGATGATCGCCGACCGGCGGGACGGCAGCGACGGGCTCGGTGCTCCGGGCTTCACCCTGCCCAGCCTGCAGGCGACCATGTTCGGCGACCGCAACCACGGCGCGGAGCTCGGCCGGGACGACGTGGTCGCGATGTGCCGGGCCAACCCCGTCCTGCCCGCCGGCGACGGCAGCCCGGTCGACGTCGGCGCAGCCTGCGACGTGTTGGCCGGGTGGAGCACGCGGGACGACGCGGACGGTCACGGTGCCGTCCTCTGGGAGAGGTTCTACCGCGGGCTGTTCCGGCACTACGTGGACCCCTTCGTGCGGGTGCCGTACGACCCCGCCCAGCCGCTCACCACCCCGCGCGGTATCAAGGGCGACAGCGTCACCGCCCGACACGCCCTGGCCGACGCCGTCCAGCAGCTCGCGAAGGACGGGACGGCCCTGGACGCCACCATCGGCGACGTCCAGCGGTGGGCAGGTATACCACTGCACGGTTGCGACGGGACCGAGGGCTGCTTCAACGCCGTCGAGGCCTCCGCCACCTCGGGCACCACCGGCGCCGTCCGGCCCGCCGACCTCACCGACGCGTACGGCACCGGCTTCGTCATGGCCACCGAACTGACGCCGGCGGGCCCGCACACCCGCACCCTGCTCACCTACGGAGAGTCCGTGAACCCCGGATCGCCGCACTACACCGACCAGACCGCGCTGTTCTCGAAGAAGCGCTGGGTCACCGAGCGGTTCACCGAGGCCGAGATCAAGGCCGACCCGTGCCTGCAGATCACCAGGCTGCACCGCTGAGATCGCCGGTGCAGCTCCCGGTGTGCCAGCCGCTGTTCTGGCCGAGGCTGCCGCGCACCACGCGGCCCGTCCGAGCGTTCGAGCTCGCCGGAACGGTGCCTGCCTGGAGCCGGCGCTGTTCCCGGCAGGGGCGGCACATCCGAGAGCGTGGTGCCGGGTGGCCGACCGGGATGGTGAACTGGTCGGCCACGCCACCTTCGCCCGGGAGTTCTCCACCCGGCAGGCGGCCGAATTCGTCCATCTGGACTGCCTGTTCGTCACCGAGCGGCATCGGGGCATCGCGAGGCGCTCGGCAGGTCCCGGGGCGGGCTGACGACCAAGGTCCACCTGGGTCTGGCCGGGGGTCTGCTGCTGTCGATCGTGCTCAGTGCCGGGAACACCACGGACTGCACCATGTTCTCGCCCGTGATGGACGCGATCCGCGTCCCGCGACCCGGTACCGGCCGGGTGGTCATTGCGGCACGGATCCTCCGGCTCAGGGCGGGCGACTGATCGCCAGGTTCAGTCCGAGTTGAACCACACCAGCACGGCGGGCCCGTCAGGCGTGATCACCGGCACCCATGCCTCGTCGGCCTCACGGATTCGGCTCTCGTCCAGCCGCAGCGCGTGCGGCTCCTCGGCGGTCCCGTCGCATGCCCAGTACCGGATGGCGCGGATGATCTCGCGCAGCCTGCCCCGCTCGTCATCCGGCCACGGGTAGTTCCAGGTGCCGGCTCCACGGAAGTGCTTCTCGAACAGCTCGCGCAACGAGTCCAGCTCATCAGGGCCGAACAGCGGCACCAGGAAGCCCTCGACCTGCCCGTGCCGGCAGGCGGTTCCGCCGTATTGCTGCTGGTAAATGACTCCCGTCTTCGCCTCGACCATCACATACAGCCAGCCACCGGCACTGCTGCCATCAGGGTCGAGGAAGACGAAGCGTCGAGAGCTCATGGCAGCAGTTTTCCGGCTGCCGTCCACGAGTTCAACGACGTTTCCCAGCAGCCTCAAGCAAGATCGACTATGTTGCGGTGTCATGAGAGGCAGAGACCAGTCGGTGGACATTGCTGGACTCGATGGTGCCTGGAACAGGTCGTGGCCCAAGTGCCCGCCGGAGGCCCGCCGTCTGCGTCACCAATTCCCAGAGCGCTGGGTCCGATTCCATGCTCTCCCGGAGGGCAAGAGGTATGCGACCTCGGACGCCGAGCACGCCGAGATCCTGCGGCGTCACCACGCGCTACTGGAGGATCTCCTCGGCGACGTCGCGGTCGGCGGCGGAGGATTGGTGGCGATCACCTGCTCCTGGTCCGCGACCGGTGCCCCGACTCCGCGAGACGCTGCGGTCGCGGCCACCACACCCGGGGCCACGCACTGGCGGAGCGATGACCTGGCCATCGAGCCAGGCTTCCACTCATGGCAGCACCACTACGTCTCCGCGACGGACCTGCACGATCCCGCACTGGACCGGCTACTGCTGTGCGTGGCCGACGACATGACCGCCGGCGTCATCCTGACCGAAGCCGTCTGTGCCTGGGCTGTCCATCCCTATGACGGTGGCGTGGATATTTTCACCGAGAGCACCGAGGTGCGCGACCGACTCGCCGGCAGGCATGCCGAGTGGCTGCCATCGACGCGGTAGGGGACGTGAGCTGCAACGGCGTCAGGAAGACGAGGCTGACCCTTGGCGGGCGGCCGAACCGGTGTGGTTCCTCGGCGAGGAGCCGCACCGGTGGCAGCCGTGCCGGAGGGGGCCGGCCCGGGCCCGGTGCGGGTGCCGTCCTCGCGCCCTGCGGCTTCCGTGCCCGCGCCCTGCGGGTTCCGTGCCCGGGCGCGTCTGCTTCAGCCGGCCTTCCAGGCAAGGGGCTTGTTGTCCTTGTCGAGCCACACGAGGTACTGGAGGGGCTTGTCGGCCGGGGCGAGGTAGATGGCGCACTCGTGGTCGCTCTGGCCCTTGACGAAGTCCTTGCCGCCGTGGGGGACGTCGCTCTCGCACTTCGGGAAGGCGCTGAGCAGGTCGACCTTGCGGGCTTGGGCGGTGTCGCTGACCATGGCGCGCAGGCGCAGGTTGAAGTAGGGCTCGTAGATCCCGTTGCCACCGGTGTGGGTGTAGGTGACGCGCACGTAGTACGGCGTCTTGCCGGCCATGTCCTCCGGCTTGAGGAAGTCGGCGAGGTCGGCGATGTCGCCCTTGACCACGCTGGTGGGGCCGATGCTGAGGGAGATGTCGCCCTTCTGGCTGTCGGTGAAGGTGCCGTTCGCGGTCCCGGTCGGCGGGAGGGCGTCGGCGAAGCGGCTCGGGGTCGTCGGGGTGGCGGTCGGCGCGGCGGCGGTGATGGTGGGCAGTGCGGTGGCGGCCGTCGAGGGCGAGGCGGTGCCCGGGCTCACGGTGGTGGTGGGTGCCGCGCCGGTGGGTGTCGCGCCGGTGGGGTTGTCACTGTTGTCGGGGCCGCAGGCGGTCAGGAGGAGGGCCAGCGCGGCGGCGGCCGGGATGGCCGCGGAACGGAGTACGGATGCGGAGCGCAAGGGAAATCCCCCGGGGAGAATCACGGTCGGCCCAGCCGAGGTGGATGTCCCTCGTCGGTGCGGGCGAGCCTGGCGGCGGCCGCGTCGTGCGGCCCTCAGGGATCCTCCACCGGATTGCCCGGGCGCCACATGAGTACGCGTACTCACCTTCGGCACGCACCGGAACCTCCGCTGTCGATGCCCGGGGACACGGATCAGCGACTTCACACGGCCCGCGACGCCGGAGAGCCCCAGGCCCAGCAGGAGGCGGCCCGCCGCCCGGAGGGCAGCGGGGCCGTCGAGGCAGTTGCTGTCAAACGCGGTTCGCTCAGCGGTGGTTGACGCTGGGTGCGGCCTCGCGGGTCATCCGTACGTTCGGCAGTCTTCCTTGCCAGAGCTCTCGCTCGCCCGTGATCTTGAATCCGTGGCGCTGGTAGAAGCGGACCGCGCTGTCGTTGTAGTCGGTGGCCCACAGACAGATGGGTGCGGCTGCGGCCCAGGTGAGGAACTCGGTCATCATGCGGCCGCCGAGTCCCTGGCCCTGGACGTGGTTCAGCAGGTACATCGGTCCGAGGGTGACCACCTCGCTGCGGCGCCCGCAGAGAACGCCGACGATCTCGGTTCCGGAACGGACGACACGGCAGAACAGCAGGTCCGGTTGCTGGTTCGCTGCCTCGATGAACTCCCGCCACTGGCTGATGCCTTCCGCGGTGGCTGACGAGCCGCGGTGCGCACGGATCCAGTCCTCGTCGATCCCCGCCTCCGGGTTGGGGTAGGTCTGCAGCCAAGCCCTCAGCAGCAACGGCCCCAACCACGCGGAGTCGTCCGGACGAGCAGCTTCGATCACGTAGGTCATGGTGACGATCCTCACCGATCATCCGCTGCTTCGGGGCGCCTGGTCGGAAGATCGTGGAGTGCCTGGTACCGGACGAGCGGTGGGAGCTGTTCCAGCCGGTGGTGCCGGCGGCGCCGACCCGCCCCCGGGGCGACGGGTGGGCGGGATCGGCACCGGTGGAACATCGAGCGGCACCGACGAGCCGGAGCCGTCAGCGAGGAACTCGTCGTCCCAGCCCGTTCACCGCCGCAGCGCTCAGGGTGCCGAGCTGGTCGCCGGGTTGTACAGGTCGACCATCGTGCGTACGGGGAGCGGCAGCCAGTCGCCGGTCGACGGGGTGCGGGAGAGCAGTTCGAGGACCTCGGTGGCCGTCGGACGGCGCCGGGGATCGTGGTCGAGGCACCCGGTGATGACGTCGACGAACCGGGAGGGCAGCAGGCTGAGGGCGGACGTCAGGGATTCGCCGTCCGGGAGTGGCACGGCTCCGGCGGCGTGGCACAGCACCATGCCGAAGGCGTAGAGATCCACGGCATGCGTGATCGATCCGCCGGTGAGCTGTTCCGGGGCGAGGAACCCCTGGGTGCCGACAACGTAGTTGGTACTGGTGAGTCCGGTGCTGTCGAGGGCTCGGGCGATGCCGAAGTCGATGATGCGGGGTCCTGCGCCGGAGATGATGATGTTGCCGGGCTTGAGGTCGCGGTGGATGATGCCGCAGGCATGGATGCGTTCGAGTGCTTCGGAGACGCCGACCGCGAGGGTGTGCAGGGTCCTCGGGGGCAGGGCCTCTTGTTGCCTGAGAACGTCGTGCAGGGACGGCCCGGGGATGTACTCGGTGGCCAGCCATGGCGGGTCGCCGTGGGGGTCCGCGTCGACCACTGACGCGGTGTGGAACCCGCCGACGAGACTCGCGGCTTCGATCTCGCGGGCGAACCGCCTCCGGAAGGTCGAATCCTCGGCGAGTTCCGACCGGATGACCTTGACCGCGACCAGACGATGCCCGGGCGAGCGGCCGAGATAGACCGTGCCCATCCCGCCCTGCCCCAGCACCGCCGTCAGGCTGTATCGGCCGATACGGCGAGGATCGTCCGGGCGCAACGGACGGTGCCCGGGGGCCAGTCCGGCCCGTACGGGTGGCTGCCGTGTGCCACGCGCCCCTCCGTTTCCGCCGGCCGGGACGACGAGGTTCTCATGCCGGTCGGCGCCGACCTGCTTCGCTGCCGGGCCCGGGACGGAGGTGCGCGGTGCGGCCGCCTTGCACTCGACGCGGTGGACCAGGACACCCCACCGGGCGGTGTCCCGGTCGAACGCACCACGCAGGGCCGCGATGATCTCCTCTCGGGAGGTCAGGACCTGCTCCAGGTCCATGCCGTCGACCGCGCCGCGCAACGTGGCGACCGCGAGCTGCTCGATTGCCTGGACGTAACTGGTGACGTCGTAGGTCGCGGCCCTCGCATCGGACACCCGGTAGGAGACGGCGATGTCGATGTCGACGCACCGGTTGTCCTGCGTGACCACCTGCTGCTGCGGCACCTCCATGACCTGTTCACGCAGGTCGACCCGGAAGCGAAGAGTGTCGACGAACGGGATGACGAAGTTCAGACCGGGCGTGAGCGTACGGGTGTAGCGCCCGAAGCGCTCCACGATGGCAGCGCTGGCCTCCGGCACGGTCTGACACGCTTTGACCAGGGCAATGAAGACCAGCACCACCAGAATGACCAGAACGATTAAGACCGGTTCCACAGCGCCTCTCCCACCCCTCCGGCTCCCCGACCCTGACACCGGTTCGCACCGGTCAGCAGTCTTCCAGATCCACCCTGTGACGGACCCGCGTTCACCACCACCGAGGGACGGGGCCGCCCAGGACGTCGCCGCCGGCCGCCGACACCGCGCCAGGGCCACGATGCAACGGGCGGCCCGCCCCCGCCGTCGCGGACACACCCGGCAGGCCTGCGGTCCTGACCGCTCGCGGTGGCCCTACGTCGCCATCATGTGCCGGTTCACAGTGCGATCACGCTGACGGCGCTGCCCGGGCAGGGCGGTTGAGCGGTCCCTGCCGGTGACGGCGAGCGCAGGTGGTGTGGCGAGCGCGGTGTGAAGCGCCCGGCGAGTGCCGGGGGGTGCCCAGGTCGGCGTGGTCGGCCGGTGCCAGGGCCCGCCGGATCGGCTCCGCGGCGCATCCGGATGGTCGGCCCGGGCCGCGCTCGGCGCCCGTGGGCGGCCTCCTTCTCTACCCGTTTCTCCACCGGCCGTGCCGGCCGAACAGCCGGGGCGGCGGCGGCGGGACCCGTGCGTTCCGGGGTCCCGGAAGCTGCGCCCGCCGTTGACCTGTGCCTCGGCCTCCATGGCGCCCGGAGCGCCGCCGTGGAAGGCCGTCGGCGTCAGACGCCGTCCCTGTGGCCATCGCCGTGCGCGCCTCAGTGTGCCGGGAGGGTGTGCTCAGGCAGTGCGGCCACCGTAAGGGCGAGGGCCTCGTCCAGGCTCGCGGAGTGTGCGACGACGTCTCCCCTGTTCCGCACGACGTACCGTCCGTCAGGCCGTGGATCGATCGAGTACCCGACCCGGGTGTACGGGTACTGGACGCGGGTGGAGAACCAGAGCATGAAGTGGCTGGTGACCGGCATCAGCTGACGGAGCTCCGGCCGGGCGTGGGCCGCCTCCAGGAGCGCGAGGCTGTGGGGGTTGCCGCCCCACGGCGACAGGCGGTGGGAGTCGATCATGTGCCACCAGGCCAGTTCGACCGGGTCGAGCGGCTCGCGCTCGTGGGCGAGGGCCCAGTCCCCGCACCGGATGAACGGGGCGAGCGCCCTGGTCCGTTCCAGATTCGCGCCGCCGATCCAGGCAGCCGCGACCCTGGCCGTGGCGGTCAGCTCCGCAGTCGAACCGGCGGCGAGCCAGGCGCCTTGCCGGTGGAGGCGCACCCAGTAGCCGCGCCCGTCGCGGAGGAGGTGCACGACCACGCGCCGGCCGCCGTCGCTGAACTCCGCACGGCGTTCCCAGGTGTCCTCGGGCGCGGGGAGGGAGAGGCCGAGCCGGACGGCCGTGCGGCTCAGGGCGTCCACGAGGGGGCCGTCGGTTTCCGGTCGGTGGTGCGGCGCGGGGTCGGGGACGAGGTCCGGGGAGGAGGGGGTCATGGCCCCAGTCTGCCGGTGGACGGGGGCGCCGATCCAGGCATTTCGCATGCCCGTCGAGGGCGGCGTCAGCTCTCTTGCCCCGAGCCCTTGCGGCAGCCGCGCTCGGACGGATGCACGTCGCTCGACACCCGTGGGGGACCAACGGATGGCATCAGCCGCCGAAACCGTCGAGGCGTCTTCGGCTGCCTGCTCCCCGTCGTTCCCGCCGTCGTCCTCGTCGTCCTCGTCGTCCTCGTCGTCCTTGTCGTCGCCGCCGTCGTGGCCGTCGTGGTGTGGGACCGGTACCAGCCCGGCGACAGCACCCCCGGCTACTGGCACTGACGCAGCACTCCCGGCACGGGGGCCGCCGGCGCCCGCACCCACAAGTGGGGATGTGTCCCCGGTTTGATAGAGTCGAGCCATCAACCGGGGAGCTATCCCCGCTTACAGGGGGAACGCGCATGCCTGCTCCGACACTCCAGGAACTCTCTCCCGCAGGTCTCGACGTCACCGTCGACCCGTACCCCGTCTACGCGGCACTCCGCGAGCAGGGGCCGGTGCACCGGATACTCGTCCCGGGAACCGGCGAGACGTGGCTGGTCGTCGCCCGCGACGAGGCCCGCGCCGCCCTCACCGACCCCCGGCTGAGCAACGACATCCGGCACTCCTCCTCATGGGCCGACGACGGCGGCCACGCCCTCGGGGTCAACATGCTCCAGAGCGACGCGCCCCAGCACACCCGGCTGCGCGGGCTGGTCGCCCGGGAGTTCACGGCCGGCCGGATCCGGGCGCTGCGCCCCCGCATCCAGGAGGTCGCCGACACACTGCTCGACGCGCTGACCGGCGCGCGCTCCGTCGACCTCGTCGCCTCCTACGCGCTGCCACTGCCGATGACCGTCATCTGCGAACTGCTCGGCGTACCGGCGGCGGACCACGACAGCTTCCACACCTGGTCCACCGAACTGGTCGCGCCCAGCTCCCCGGAAGCCGCCGGCGCGGCGGCCGGCGCCATGACCGGCTACCTCACGGCCCTCATCGAGGAACGCCGGGCCGACCCGCGCGGGGACCTGCTCAGCGCGCTCGTCACCACGCCGGCCGACGGGCTCTCCGCCGAGGAACTGCTGGGAATGGCCTTCCTCCTGCTGGTCGCGGGCCACGAGACCACCGTGAACCTCATCTCGGGCACGGTGCTCTCCCTCCTCGCCCACCCCGAGCAACTCGCCGCCCTGCGCGCCGATCCCGGGCTCGTCGACGGCGCGATCGAGGAGACCCTGCGCTACGACGGCCCGGTGGAAACCGCGGCCTTCCGCTTCGCCGCCGAACCGGTGAGGATCGGCGACACCACCGTCCCGGCGGGTGACAGCGTCCTCGTCTCCCTCGCCGCAGCCTCACGCGACCCGCGCCACTACCCCGACCCGGACCGGTTCGACATCCACCGCGACCGCGCGCCGGGAGGCCACCTCGCGTTCGGCCACGGCATCCACCACTGCCTCGGCGCCCCCCTCGCCCGCGTCGAAGCCGCCATCGCACTCCGCGCCCTGATCGAGCGCCACCCCCGCCTCGCCCTCGACGCCGACCCGGCTGACCTCGTGCGGCGGCCGAGCACCATGCTGAGGGGGCTGACGAGCCTGCCGGTGCGGCTCCAGGCGTGAACGACCACGTCCTGGCTGCCTGGAGCGGTCGGAGGCATCGCCGCGGTCGACGGCGCACTCGACCTCGCCCGGCAACCCACCCCTCCACGTCCGGTCAGTCCCCTTCCGTTCGGCGCGTGATCACGGGCAACGTCCGCGTCCGGCTCGCCGACCGGACGGTTCGGTCGTAGCAGCTCGGGCAGCCGTGACGGGCGAGGTCCGGCGGGTACCGGTGCGGGCCCGGACGGCCGCCACGGGTCCACGACCGTGCCCGCCGTGTCGAGTCCGCAGACCGTCACCGCACCTGGGCCCCGTCCTGGCCCGGCGGGCGGCCGCGACCGGCCCGTACACCTCGACCACGCTCCTCGGCACGGGCTGGTGACGATCCGCGAGAAGCCCCGGAGCCGATCCGTTCCGCCGACTCGCCCGGTCCGGTGAGAGGTCAGGGGAAGGCGGGAGCGGAGAGAGCGGCGGGTACACCGTCGGCTTGTGGTGTGACCGGCCCTTCCCGGTTCCGCCGGCCGGCGGGCTGACCACTGACCGGCTGCCCGGGTGAGAGAGCCGCCGTCGCACGCCCTCGAAAGCGCACGACTCAGGAGAAAGGCAATGAACCGGAAAGGGCGGGCATTCGCACGGCCTCGCCGCGCAGCGCCCGCTCCAGCATGCCGCGCAGCCGTTCGTCGTCCAGGACCGCCCGGTAGTCGGCCTTGTCGGACAGCCGGCGGTCCAGCGCCAACACGCACTCCACGGCCGCGCGGACCTCCGGCGGGAGCGGGCCACGCCGGGAGAGCGCCGCGACGGCGGCCATCGCGGCCCGTTGCGGCCGCAGGTCCTGCCACGGCTGGTAGTGCTGAGGCATCCGGCGGAGCCGGCCCGCCACCGACTCCGGATCCGGCGTCGCGGACGGGTCGCCGGCGGTGGACAGGCCGTCCCACACCGCCAGGACGTCGGCTCCCCGCCGGCCGGCCCGAACCCGCTCCGTCAACGCCGGGCGCAGGACGTCGGCGTGCTCCGCCAAGGCGATCAGGGCGTCGTACGGCTCGGGGCGGCGTGGATCTCCGCCGATGTAGCCACGGCCCTGCTCCTCCTCCAGCTCCGTCAACTTCTGCACCAGGCCCGGCATCACGCGCGGATCGCCCATCCGGGCCAGCGCCCAGTGCGCGAAGTCCGCGGTGTCGCCGTCCAGCAGGTCGTCCCCGCTCCGGTCGTCCAGCAGTGCGAACAGTCTGTCCGCGAACGGCGCGGCCCGCCGTGCCAGGACGGCCAGCAGGTGGGCGGCTCTCGTGCGGATCCGGGGGTCCGGATCGTCGAGCAGCTCGCCCGCCGCCGGTATCAGCCCCGGACCTGCCGAAGGCCGCATCGCCAGCACACGCCAGGCCGCGTCCAGCGCCGCCACCCGGAACTCGGGCGCGCCGGTGCGGGCCAGCCGGGCGGTGAACCGCGCCGCAACCTCGCCGGGAAGCTCCTCGGCCGCCGGCAGGATCAGGTCCGCGAGCTCGACGGGGTACTCCTCGGCGAACGGGTTCCACAGCAGATCGACCGACGACGGCGTTGTCGGGCCGGTGAAAACCTCCACCAACTGGTCCACCCGCCCGGCTGCGCCGCCCGGGTCCAACCGGTTCAGGGCCCGCAGCGCCGCCAGCCGAAGGGCGGGAGCGTCGTCGTCGGCCTCGGCCGCCACCGCCGCCCGTGCCTCGTCGTCGGACGGCGCCGCGACCCGACCCAGCCGCAGCAGGAGCCGGATCCGCAGTGCCGGATCCGGCTCCGCCCGGAGTCGGTCCAACAGAAGGCCCCGGCGCTCCACCAGCGACACGGCCCATCGGCGCACCGTCGGATCCGGATCCGAGACCAGCGGCTCCGCGGCCGCACGGCAGGCCCGCCAGGCGGACGGCCAGCCCGGGGCGATCCGCTCCTCGGGCTGCGACCGCGCGCACCCGACCAGCATGTGCAGGGCCAGTACCAGCTCCTCGCGGGCCGGAAGCGCCGGGTCGCGGGCGAGGGCCAGCACGAACGGCAGCGCGTCCGGTGCGAGGGCACTCATTCCCCGTCGGTCCGAGTACAACGCATGGAACACCGCCTGCCCGTCGGCCGGTTCGCCCCCCGCAAGCCGCCGCAGCATCGCGACCAACTCCGCCGAACCCAGCTGCGACCCGAGCCGCTCCCACGCCTTGTCCACCACCGTCACCGGCGGCATTGTGGCAGGCGTGGACCGGTTGGGCCCAACGATTTGTCGGACGGACGGGCAGGCGATCCGCCGCCGACGCGGCCATCGACATCGGCGGCGGTGTCTGCGCGGCGCAGCAGGTGACGGGACCGGGTGGGGCCGGGCGGGACCGGGCGGGACCGATCAGGATTCGAGAAGCCCCGGGCACCGGGCCGCCCGTAGCGTGACGGACATGGGAAACAACGAAAGCACCGCGTCCACCGCGTCCACCGTGTCCCTCGCGTCCGTCACCCTTGAGGTGGCCGACCTCGGGGCCGCGCAGCGCTTCCACGCCGCCTTCGGCGTGGACCGGCACGTCCGCGTGCGGGAGTCCGGGGCGCCGTCCGTCGGGTTCCGTGGCTTCGCGCTGGCGCTCA